>JBBSOR010000004.1:0-77685 GCA_038259535.1 Propionibacteriales bacterium
CGTGCCCCTGAGTCTCCAGGAGACTCAGGGGCACGGAACGACTGGTGCGAAGGGTCAGCGACCCCGGCTGAACGACGACGCGCTGTGCGCGCGGCCACCGGTCGAGGAGCCGGCGGACGCGCCGCCGCCACTGCGACGACGGTTGCCGCCGCCCTGACCGCCGCCCTGACCGCCACCCTGACCGCCGCCGGAGCGACGACGCTGGCCGCCACCGGTGGAGGTGCCGCCCGCGCTCTCAGAGGTGTAGGAGGTCGGGTTGCCGCGGCGCGACTGACCGTTGGTCTCACCGCTCTTGCGGGCCCGCTTGCGCTGGGCGTTGCCGCCCGTCGAGCGACCGCCGCCACCGGTGGAGACCGGGACGTCGACGACGAGGCCGCCGGGGACGAGGGTCCGCTCGCCCGGGGCGAGCTGGATGAGCATCGGGTGGCTCGGGCCGTGGATCTTGGTGGTGGTCGGCTTGATGCCGGCCAGACGGGCCAGGTCGCGCACGTCGCGCTGCTGCTCGTCGGTCATCAGGGTGATGACGGTGCCCTCGGCCCCGGCGCGCGCCGTACGTCCGGAACGGTGCAGGTAGGCCTTGTGCTCGACCGGCGGGTCGGCGTGCACGACGAGCGCGACGTCGTCGACGTGGATGCCGCGGGCGGCGATGTCGGTGGCGACGAGCGTGCTCGCCTCACCGGCGTGGAACGCCGCCATGTTGCGGGTGCGGGCGTTCTGGGACAGGTTGCCGTGCAGCTCGACCGTCGGGACCCCCGACTTGTTGAGCTGGCGGGTCAGCGCCTTCGCGCCGTGCTTGGTGCGGGTGAAGACGACCGTGCGGCCGGGGGCGCTGGTCAGGTCGACCAGCACCGGCACCCGCTGCTCACGGCTCAGGTGCAGCACGTGGTGGTGCATCGTGCCGACCGGCGACTGGGCCGAGTCGGCCTCGTGCGTGGCGGGGTTGGTGAGGAACCGCTTGACGAGGACGTCGATCGCCTTGTCCAGCGTGGCCGAGAACAGCATGCGCTGGCCGTTGCGGGGCGTCTTGTCCATGATCCGGCGCACGCCGGGCAGGAAGCCGAGGTCGGCCATGTGGTCGGCCTCGTCGAGGATGGTGACCTCGATCGCGGAGAGGTCGGCGTAGCCCTGGCCCATGAGGTCCTCGAGGCGGCCGGGGCAGGCCAGGACGATGTCGACGCCCTTCTTGAGCGCGGTGGTCTGCGGGCCCTGGCCCACGCCGCCGTAGATCACGACGGTCGAGAGGCCGGCGGCCCTGGCCATCGGCAGGAGCGCGGCGTGGATCTGACCGACGAGCTCGCGGGTCGGGGCCAGGATCAGCGCGCGCGGCTTGCGCGGCATGGCCGGCAGCTTGCTCGCGTCGAGGCGGGCGACCAGCGGGAGCAGGAAGGCGTAGGTCTTGCCCGAGCCGGTGCGACCGCGGCCCAGGACGTCGCGGCCGGCGAGGCTGTCGGGCAGCGTCGCGGCCTGGATGGGCGTGGGAGTGGTGATGCCCTGCTGCGTCAGGATCTGCGCAAGCGAAGAGGGCACGCCGAGTTCGGCGAAGTTCATGTGAGTTGCTTTCGGTTGGCGTCTCGCCACCGTGAGCCGCAGATGTGCGCGGATTACGTGCCTCAGAAACGAGGAAGGGTGTCGCGATGAAGCGACGACCTGCGCCCGGGGCAAGACCGGCCGGGCGTCTGTGATCCCAACATTAGCGGGACTGGTGGTGAACCGGTGAATCCAGTGCCGTGTGAGTCGGGCCTCAGGCGCGGGTCGTCGCTCAGGCGCAGCAGGGCTGCTCGGCGCCCACCGTGCTCGCGACCGGGTCCGCGACGCCCGCACCCGTGTCGTCGGTGAGGTCGTCGGTGAGGTCGTCGGTGATCGTGTAGACCTCCCAGCGCTCGCCGTCGGGGGTGCCCTGCACCCAGAACTTGTCCTGCTTGGCGTAGCAGCAGGTGGTCTCGCGCTCCTCGGTCGTGGCGAAGCCGGCGGCGGCCAGCCGGGTGAGCTCGTCGTCGACGGAGTCGACGTCGTCCACCTCGACGCCGAGGTGGTTGATGCTGCCGCCGTGACCGGCGTTCTCGATGAGGACGAGCTTGAGCGGGGGCTGGGTGAGGGCGAAGTTGGCGTAGCCGGGGCGGACCTTGTGCGGCTCGGCGCCGAAGAGGGTGGAGTAGAAGGCGATCGACGTCTCGAGGTCGTCGACGTTGAGGGCGAGCTGCAGGCGGGACATGGGTGCTCCTTCGGATAGACATTGAACATTGTCGATGTCTCGATGTTGCCTCAGACATCGACATCTGTCAATATTGATCTGTGTCGAAGTCTCAGCTCACCCTGACCCCCGTCGAGACGGCCGCGTGCTGCTCGCCCCTGATGCGCGAACCGCTCTCCGCCGACCAGGCCGAGCGGGTCGCCCCCCTGATGAAGGCGCTCGCCGACCCCGTCCGGCTGCGCCTGGTGTCGATCGTCGCGGCCAGCGAGGGCGGGGAGGCCTGCGTTTGCGACCTCAACGACGCCTTCGACCTGTCGCAGCCCACGATCAGCCACCACCTCAAGGTGCTGCACGACGCCGGCCTGCTCGACCGCAGCAAGCGCGGCGTGTGGGTCTACTACGCCGTACGCCGCGACGTGCTCTCCGACATCGCCGCCCTCGTCGGCGGAAGCGCGTGAGCGCGCGGGGCGGGGCCGAGGTCGTCGACAGGCTGTCGACCCTCGACCGCTTCCTCCCGCTGTGGATCGGCCTGGCGATGGTCGTCGGACTCCTTCTCGGGCGCATGGTCCCGGGGCTCGACGAGGTGCTCTCGGCGGTCGAGGTGGACGGCATCTCGCTGCCGATCGCCATCGGACTGCTGGTGATGATGTATCCCGTCCTGGCCAAGGTGCGCTACGACCGGATCGGCACCGTCACCTCCGACCGGCGCCTGCTCGTCGCGTCGCTGGCGCTCAACTGGGTGCTCGGCCCGGCACTGATGTTCACCCTGGCCTGGCTGATGCTGCCGGACCTTCCGGCCTATCGCACCGGCCTGATCATCGTCGGCCTCGCCCGCTGCATCGCGATGGTGATCATCTGGAACGACCTCGCCTGCGGCGACCGGGAGGCCGCCGCCGTGCTGGTCGCCCTCAACTCGGTCTTCCAGGTCGTCGCCTTCGCCGGACTCGGCTGGCTCTACCTCGAGGCGCTGCCGCGCTGGCTCGGCCTGGGTGGCGCAGCCCTCGACATCTCGGCCTGGCAGATCGCCAAGTCGGTGCTCATCTTCCTCGGCATCCCGCTGCTGCTGGGCTGGCTCTCACGCACCTACGGCGAGCGGATCCGCGGCCGCGAGTGGTACGAGTCGGCGTTCCTGCCGCGCGTCGGCCCGTGGGCGCTGATCGGGCTGCTCTTCACGATCGTGGTGCTCTTCGCCCTCCAGGGCGAGCAGGTCACCAGCCGGCCGCTCGACGTGGCCCGGATCGCGCTGCCGCTCCTGGCCTACTTCGCCCTCATGTGGGGCGGCGGCTTCCTGCTCGGCCGCGTGCTCCAGATGTCCTACGCCCGCACGACGACGCTGGCCTTCACGGCCGCCGGCAACAACTTCGAGCTCGCCATCGCCGTGGCCATCGCGACCTTTGGGGTGACCTCCGGCCAGGCGCTGGCCGGCGTCGTCGGCCCCCTCATCGAGGTGCCCGTGCTGGTGGGACTGGTCTACGTCAGCCTCGCCCTGCGCCGCCACTTCCCCGATCACACGCCCACCCCTGCCGCCCAGGAGATCGTCCGATGACCACTCCCACCGTCCTCTTCGTCTGCGTGCACAACGCCGGTCGATCGCAGATGGCCGCCGGCTGGCTGCGGCACCTCGGCGCCGGCCGCATCGAGGTGCTGTCCGCCGGATCCGCGCCGGCCGACTCGATCAACCCCGCCGCCGTCGAGGCGATGGCCGAGGTCGGCATCGACATCGCCGGCCAACAGCCCAAGCTGCTCAGCGACTCGGCGGTGCAGCAGTCGGACGTCGTGATCACGATGGGCTGTGGCGACGCCTGCCCGTTCTATCCCGGCACCCGCTACGAGGACTGGGTGCTCGAGGACCCGGCCGGCCAGGGCATCGACGCCGTCCGCCCGATCCGCGACGAGATCAAGCGGCGCGTCGAGGACCTCATCGCCTCGCTCGCCTGAGCCGGACGGTCCTCACGCACTCGCGCGACGCACCAGCGTCGGCGGGATGATCACGCGCATCGGGCGGCTGGCACCGACCGCGTCGACCCGCTCGAGCAGCAGCCGCGTGGCGCGCTCGGCCATCTCCTCGACCGGCTGCCGCACGGTGGTCAGCTGCGGGGTCGTGCGCTCGGCCACTCCGAGGTCGTCGTAGCCCACGACCGCGATGTCCTCGGGCACCCGCCGCCCCAGCTCGGCCAGGACGCGCAGCGCGCCCGCGGCCATCAGGTCGGAGGCGACCACGAGTCCGTCGAGGTCGGGGTGGCGCTCCATCAGGGCCCGCGCGGCCGCCTCGCCGCTCGCCTCGGTGAAGTCGCCGTGCTCGACGGCCCCGGTGGGCAGGCCCGCCTGGGCCATCGCCTGCCGCCAGCCGGCCAGGCGGTCGGCCGCGGCGGTCATGTCGGCGGGTCCGGCGATGGTGCCGATGCGCGTGCACCCGCGCGCCACCAGGACCTCCGTGGCCTCACGCTCGCCGGCGGTGTTGTCGACGTCGACGTAGGCGACGCGGTCGTGACCGGTCCACGGGCGCCCACCGAAGACGCACGGGAGTCCGAGGTCGGCGAGGTGCTCGGCCAGCCGGTCGTCGCGGTGGTGGGAGACGACCAGGGCACCGTCGACATGGCGGTTGGTGAGGTAGCGCAGGGTGCGGGCCGTCGAGGCTCCCGGTCGCGCCAGCAGCAGCACCAGCTGGATGTCGCGGTCGGCGAGGACGCGCGTGACACCGCGCAGCGTGCCGGCGAAGAAGGGGTCGGAGAACACCCGGTCGTCGGGCTCCGGCACGACCACAGCGATCGAGTCCGTACGCCGGGTCACGAGGCTGCGGGCGGCCGGGTTGGGGACGTAGCCCAGGGAGCGCACGGCCGTGTCGACCGCCGACTGGGCGCGGGCACTGACCCGCTGGCCCCCGTTGATCGCGCGGGACGCCGTGGCCCGGGAGACGCCGGCGACGCGTGCCACGTCGTCGAGTGTCGGCGAGCCCGAGCCGGTGGTCCGCGGTGTCGTCACCCACGCCACGCTAGTCGTCGGCGCGGTCCGGCGAGGGCAGCATCCCGGTGCGTGACAGCTCGGCGTACCACCGGCCGCTGTCCTTGGTCACCCGCTCCTGCGTGGGGTAGTCGACGTAGACCAGCCCGAACCGCTTGGCATAGCCGAAGGCCCACTCGAAGTTGTCCATGAAGGACCAGTGGAAGAACCCGCGCACGTCCACGCCTTCGTCCACGGCGCGGTGCACGGCGCGGAGGTAGGAGTCGAGGAAGGCGATCCGGTCCGGGTCGTGCACGGCGCCGTGCTCGTCGGGTCGGTCGGCGAATGCCGCGCCGGTCTCGGTGAGGTAGATCGGGAGGCGGGGGTAGTCGTCGTGCAGCCGGCGCAGGAGGCGGTGGAGCCCGTCGGGCTGGATCTCCCAGCCCATGTCGGTCACGGGCAGCCCGCGGCTCGGGAAGGTGACGTGCTCCGAACCCACGAAGGGCGACAGGGCGACCCGGTCGGGCTGGTCGCTGCCGATGCCGACGACGTCGGTGCGCGGGTGACCCGAGACCTCGTCACCGTGGTAGTAGTTCACGCCCAGGACGTCGATCGGGGTGGAGATCGTCGCCAGGTCGCCGTCGCGCACGACGTCGGTCCAGGGCGCGCCCTGCCAGGTCCGGTCGGCGGTGTCCTCGAGCAGGTCGGCGGGATAGGAGCCCCGGAGGACCGCGTCGAGGACCAGCCGGTTGTGCAGCGCGTCGATGCGCCTGGCGGCGTCGACGTCGACCGGGTCGCTGGGGTCGCTCGGGTCGGCCACGGTGAGGTTGAGGCTGACCCCCAACCGGTCGGCGCCGCGGCTGCGCAGCTCCTCGGTCACCAGGCCGTGGCCCAGCAGGAGGTGGTGGGCGGCCACCAGCCCGGCGGCACCCTCCTGTCGACCGGGCGCGTGGTGGCCCGCGGTATAGCCGAGGAACGCCGAGCACCACGGCTCGTTGAGGGTCGTCCACGTCGGCACCCGGTCGCCCAGCACGTCGTGGACCGCGGTGGCGTGCTCGACGAAGCGGAAGGCGGTGTCGCGGTGGGTCCAGCCGCCCGCGTCCTCGAGCACCTGCGGGAGGTCCCAGTGGTAAAGGGTCAGCCAGGGGGCGATGCCCTTGGCCAGCAGCGCGTCGACCAGTCGGTCGTAGAACGCCAGCCCGGCCGCACTGGCCGGACCGGCGTCCGGACGCACCCGCGACCACGCCACCGAGAACCGGTAGGACGTGGCGCCGAGATCGGCGAGGAGATCCACGTCGGCCGGCATCCGGTGGTAGTGGTCGCAGGCGACCTCGCCGGTGTCCCCGCCCAAGATGGCGCCGGGGATCCGGGAGAAGGTGTCCCAGATCGAGGGCGTACGTCCGTCCTCGGTGACGGCCCCCTCGATCTGGTAGGCGGCGGTGGCCATGCCCCACGTGAAGTCCGAGGGGAACCGGACCGCGGCGGACGGCTCGGGGTCGGTGCCCCGAGTGGTGGTCGGCGAGGTGGCGGGCGTGCGCTGGATGGTCATCCCTTGACGGCTCCTTGCATGATGCCGGCCACGAGCTGGCGGCCGGCGACGACGAACAGGACGAGGAGCGGGATGGTGGCCAGGGTGGTCCCGGCGAGGACCAGGCTGAAGTCCTTGAAGTACCCGCTCTGGAGCTGGTTGAGCGCCACCTGGATGGTGGGGTTGTCCGGCGGCAGGGCGATCAGCGGCCAGAAGAAGTCGGTCCACACCTGCATGAACGTGAACAGCCACAGGATCGCCGCCGCGGGCCGCGCGGCAGGCACCGCCACCGTCCAGAACACGCGGATCTGGGAGCAGCCGTCCATCCGCGCCGCCTCGATGAGCTCGTCCGGGACGGCGTCGAGGAGGTATTGCCGCATGAAGAAGACGCCGAAGGCGGTCACCAGCCACGGGATGACCACCGACCAGATGCTGCCCGCCCAGCCCAGCTTGGACATCAAGATGAACAACGGGACCACGCCGAGCTGGGTGGGGACCGCCATCGTCGCGATGACGACGACCATGAGCGGTCCGTTGCCCCGGAAGCGCAGCTTGGCGAACGCGTAGCCGGCGAGGGTGCAGAAGAAGACCACCGAGCACGCGGTGATGGTCGAGACCATCATGCTGTTGGCCAGCGCCTTCCAGAACGGGATGGAGTCGAGCGCCCGTTGGGCGTTGGCGAGGAAGTGGCCGCCCGGGATGAGGGGCGGCGTGCCCTGGGCCGCCACCTGCTTGGTCTGCGAGCCCAGCAGGAAGGACCAGTAGAGCGGGGCGGCCGAACCGAGCGCGAAGGCGATCAGCAGGCCGTAGACGAGGAACCCGGGACGCCGGCTCATCGCTCTCCTCCCTGGGCTCCGAGGCGACGGATGAGCAGGAAGTTGACGACCGCGAAGACGCAGATCACCAGGAAGAGCAGCCAGGCCGTGGCCGAGGCGCGCCCGAGGTCGCGCAGCTGCCAGCCGAAGTCGTAGATCAGCATCGTGATGGTGCCGAACTGGCGGTCGCTGCCACCGTTGCGGGCCGTGGTCCCGTCGAAGAGACGGGGCTCGGCGAAGATCTGCAACCCACCGATCGTGGAGGTGATGATGATGAAGATCATGGTCGGTCGGATCATCGGCACGGTGATGGAGGTGAACTGGCGGACCCGGCTCGCCCCGTCGATCGAGGCCGACTCGTAGAGGTCGCGCGGCACCGCCTGCATCGCGGCCAGGAAGATCAACGCGTTGTAGCCGGTCCAGCGCCAGTTGACCATCGTGGCGATCGCGACGTGGCTGGCGAGTCGGTTGGTGTGCCACGCGACGGGATCGATGCCCACCATGCCGAGGACCTCGTTGACCAGCCCGTAGCGGTCGCCGTAGAGGCTGCCGAAGATGATCGCCACCGCCACCGGGGACACCACGAACGGCAGCAGGATGCTCATCCGCCAGGTCGTGCGGCCACGCAGCTGGGTGTCGAGCAGCCCCGCCAACGCCAGTGCGACGAGGATCTGGGGGATCGAGGAGATGACGAAGATGCTGATCGTGTTGACCAGCTGCTTGGTGAAGTAGGGGTTGTCGAGGACCTTGCGGTAGTTGTCGAGGCCGACGAACTCCCCCTTGCCGCCCAGCAGGCTCCAGTCGTGGACCGACACCCAGGCCGTGTAGCCCAGGGGGAACATGCCGATGACGAGGAACAGGATGAAGAACGGGGCGATGTAGAGGTAGGGCGAGAGGGTGACGTCGAGCCGGCTGGCCCGCTGCCGCCAGGGCTTGGGCTGCGGCAGCAGCAGCAGTCCGCTGCCGCCGGTCGCGCCGCCCGGTCGGGGTGACGACACCTGCTCGGTGTCGCCACCCCGGGCGGGGAGGTGAGTGCTCACGTCTCGCCGTTTCGTGGTGTGGTCAGGACCGGGGTCAGCCCAGGGCGTCGACGTCGGTCAGGAACTGGTCCCACGAGTCGCCCGGGTCCTGCGAGCCGTCGTCGACACGCAGGATCGCCGCCTGGAAGGCCGACAGGATGTCGGAGTACTTCGGGCCCTTGAACGGCTGCACCGTGATGGCCGCAGCACGCTCGGCCGTGATCTCGCCGATCGGTGCGTCGTTGAAGAACGCGTTGACCGCCTCGTTGACCTCGGGAGAGTCCTGGGCCTCGAGCTGGCTGGGGAATGCCCCCACCGCAGCAAACGCCTTTGCCTGCTGCTCGGGAGCGGTCAGCCAGGCGGCGACCTCCTGGGCCGCCTCCACGTGGTCACCCTGGGCGGGGACCGTCAGGAAGGAGCCTCCCCAGTTGCCGCCGCCACCGGGGAAGACGTTGGCGATGTCCCACCCGTCGACACCCTCGGAGTTGCCCTCGATGATGCCCATCATCCAGCCCGGGCAGGCCATCGTGGCGAAGCCGTCGTTCGAGAACTGCGCGGTCCAGTCGTCGCTCCACTGGGGGATCCGCGAGGAGAGCCCGCGCTTGACGTTGTCGGTGACGTCGGCGTAGACGGCCTCGAGCTCGGGGTTCTCGACGTCGACGGTCGCGTCGTCGGCCTCGAAGGGGTTCGCGACCTGGTTGAGCATCGCCTGCGCGAGCCCGCCCGAGGAGTCGTACCAGGCCGTGTCGGGCATCGCCGCGACGAACTCGTCACCCGCGGCGAAGTAGTCGTCCCACGTCCCCATCAGGGTCGCGACCTCGGCGCGGTCGGTGGGCAGACCGGCCTTCTTGAACAGGTCCGCGCGATAGCAGATGCTCTCGGGACCGACGTCGGTGCCGTAGCCGATCACCTGGCCGTCGGCGTTGGTGCCTGCGGCGGCCTTCCAGTCCAGCCAGCGACCGTCGAGGTCCGGGTCGGACAGGTCGACGAAGGCGTCGCTCTCCGCCATGATCGCGGGCATCGCGTCGCCCTCGATCGCCTCGATGTCGGAGAGGCCCGATCCGGCCGCCAGCTTGGTGTAGAGGTTGGCCTTGGCGTCGTCCCAGGTGCCGACCTTGACCTGCTTGATCTGGATGTCGTCGTTGGAGGCGTTCCACTCGTCGATGAGGTCTTCATAGCCGAACTCGTTGAACGTCGCCACGCTGATCGTGGTCGGTCCGTCCGCGCTCGAGCCGTCCGAGTCGGATCCGCCACCGCATGCGGCCGCGGTGCACGCGAGCGTGAGCGCCATCAAGGCGCTCGAGGCGAGTCGTACGCGCCGGGTCTTCAGGGTCTTCGATGTCTGCACCACTGCACTCCTGCCGTCCTGCGAAACGCCAGGGCTGGTCGCGCCTGGCCGGGAGATGGACGACGGTGGTGTGAGAGCGCTTCCACTTTCGTCCGCGGCTCACCGTGACAGGCATCACACCGAGTGTCAACGGTGCGCTCGAAAGTCACTCCGAAATTGTGGAAGCGCTTCCATAGACGGCCATGGACGGCCGCTCACGACCACCGCAGGACGCCGTCGTCCGGCCGGGCCCGACGCAGCGCTCGCGCATCGTGGACATAGCTCTGCCTCAACGCCCACGGCGCCACCGTGCCCTGGCGCGGGAGCGTGTGGACCGCGCGCCGGACGTAGCCCGCGTCGAAGTCCATGAGCGCTACGGCCTCCACCGACTCGTCCCGCACCGGCACGACGGATCGCCTGCCGGTGCTGCGCAGGTGGGCCAGCAGCCGCACGACGTACTCCGAGACGAGGTCGGCCTTGAGGGTCCAGGACGCGTTGGTGTAGCCGATGGTGAAGGCGAAGTTGGGCACCCCGGACAGCATCATCGCGCGGTAGGCCATCGTCTCGTGGGGCTCGACCACCTCACCGTCGACGACCAGCCGCGCGCCACCGAAGATCTGCAGGTTGAGGCCTGTCGCGCTCACCACGATGTCGGCGTCGAGGCGCTCCCCCGACTCGAGCTCGAGTCCGGTCTCGGTGAACGTGGCGATCCGGTCGGTGACCACGGACGCCCGGCCCTCCCGGATCGAGAGGAAGAGGTCGCCGTCGGGCACCAGGCACATCCGCTGGTCCCACGGGTCGTAGGTGGGCTTGAAGTGGGTGTCCACCGCATAGCCGGGCGGGAGCATCGCGACGTTGGCCTTGCGGACCACCCGCCGCACCAGGGCCGGGCGACGGCGGCTGATCCGGTAGGTCGCCGACTGCAGCGCGATGTTCTTCCAGCGCGTCACGCGGTAGGACGCCTGCTCGCCCACCAGCGAGGTGAGCCGCCGCTTGACGGCGTCCGTGCCCGCCACCGGCACGATGTAGGTCGGCGAGCGCTGCAGCATCGTCACGTGGCCCGCGCCGCCCGCGGCCATCGCGGGGACCAGGGTCACGGCGGTCGCGCCGGAGCCGATGACGACCACCCGCTTGCCGGCGTAGTCGAGGTCGTCGGGCCAGTGCTGCGGGTGGACGAGACGACCGCCGAAGCGCTCCTGCCCCTCGAAGTGAGGGGTGAAGCCCTCGTCGTAGTCGTAGTAGCCACTGCACGCCCACAGGAAGTCGGCCGTCATCTCACGCGCCCCGCCGTCGACCTCTCCGCCCACCCGGGAGGTGACCGTCCAGCGGGCGCTCGCGGAGTCCCAGGCCGCCTCGATGACGTGGTGGCCGTAGCGGATGTGGGAGTCCACGCCGTAGTCACGGGCGGTGTCGCGCAGGTAGTCGAGGATCGCGGGTCCGTCGGCGAGCGCGGTGTCGCCGCGCCAGGGCCGGAAGCGGTAGCCGAGCGTGTGCATGTCGGAGTCCGAGCGCACGCCGGGATAGCGGAAGAGGTCCCACGTGCCGCCGCTGGCCCCGCGCCGCTCCAACAGGGCGTACGACGTCCCCGGCAGGTCCTTGGCGAGGTGGGCGGCCGCCCCGATCCCGGAGAGCCCCGCTCCGATGATCAGGACGTCGACGTGATCGGTCACGCCTTCAGCGTAGGTGAGCAGCAGAACCGCTGTAACGACGAGTTACACCGGGCGCAGGTCGCGCCGCATGGCCAGCAGCCCCAGCACCGGTCCGGGCAGGAGCAGCCACGACACGTGCGGCCCCAGATCGCCCACCAGGGCGGCGACCAGCGCAATGATGCCGATCGTCAGGCTGAAGCCGATCGCATTCTGGATCGCGAGCGCGCTGCCCACCAGGTGCGGCGGGCAGGCCCTCGCCGACAACGCCGAGAACTGGGCGGAGTCGGCGACGACGGCGACCCCCCAGACCACCAGCACCGCCAGCACCACCGGGGCAGGCGCCAGGGCAACGAGGGGGTAGGTCAGGCAGACGGCACCGGACGCCGCCAGGGCGGTCGCGGCCACCCGCGCCTCGCCGACCCGGACGCTCCACAGGCCCCCGGCGATCGAGCCGACAGCACCGGCCCCGATCACCACGAACGACCAGGCGCTCAGCTCGGTCGGGCCTCCCGACAGCACGCCGGCCAGCAGCAGCGGCACCAGGGTCCAGAAGGCGTAGAGCTCCCACATGTGCCCGAAGTAGCCGAGCGCCGCGCCACGGTAGGCGGGCACCCGGAAGGCCTGGAGCACCGCACCGGGGCGCAGTCGACGTACGCCGCTGCGCGGCAGGTGCGGGCCGTCGCCGAGCAGGAGCACGCCCGCGCCGGCCAGGAGCGCGAGCACCGAGGAGGTGAGGACGACGGTGCGCCAGTCCCAGCCGACGCCGACGGCGGAGACCAGGTGCGGCAACGCGGTCCCGAGGGTCAGCATCCCGACCAGCCACCCCAGGGCCCGACCCGCGCGGTCGGGCGACCAGGAGACCACCAGCTTCATGCCGAGCGGGTAGATGCCCGCCAGGCTCAGGCCGGTGAGGAAGCGCCACCCGGCACCGGCCTGCGTGCCGTCGGCCACGAGCGCGAACCCGGCGTTGCTGGCCGCGCCCAGCACGCAGGCGCAGGCGAAGACCCGGCTGGCAGGGAAGCGGTCGGCCAGGCTGGTCAGGGCGGCGACGAAGGTCCCGATCGCGAAACCGGCCTGCACCGCCATCGTGAGCCACCCGAGGTCACCGTCGGTCAGGCCCCAGATCTCGCGCAGGTCGCCGGCAGCGGCATTGGCGCTGAACCACAGCGAGGTGCCCAGCAGCTGGGCGAGGACCACCACCGCGACCGCGAACGACCCCCGGCGCGTGTCCACCGGCCCAGCCTGCCAGAGGGCGGTGGAGCGCGGCGGGCGCACTCAGCCCCGGGCGTACAGCTCGACGAACCTCGCCAGCAGCTTGACCGGCTCGCTCACCAGCACCTGGCGGGCCGCGACCTTCAGCGCCTCCTGCTCGTGCGGGGCGTAGTAGCCGTGCGAGCTGTAGGCGTCGATGCGGTCGCAGAGGGCGACCGGGTCGAGCTCGGGGTGGAACTGGGTGGCGTAGACGTTGCGGCCGAGGCGGAACGCATGGACCGGGCAGGTGTCGGTCGAGCCGAGCAGCACCGCGCCCTCGGGCAGGCGCGCGACCGCCTCCTTGTGACCGAGGTAGGCGAGGAACTCGGCGGGCAGCCGGCCGAAGAGCGGGTCCTCCCGCCCCAGAGCCGTGAGACGGACCAGCAGTGCGCCGATCGGCTCACCGAAGGTGCGGTCCACGACACCACCGCCCAGGCCGCCCAGCACGCCGATGCCGTAGCAGGCACCGAGGAACGGGAAGTCCGCCGCGACCACCTGCTCGGCGAGGACGCGGAGGTCGGCCTCGGCGCGGCGCTGGGCCGGCGACTTGGTGGCCTCCGGGTCGGAGACGTTGAAGGGGCCGCCGCCCAGGATGATGCCCGACCAGCCAGCCAGGTCGACCTCCCCCAGCGGACCCTGCTCGAGCCGCACCCGGACCAGCTCCTCGGGTCGCAGACCGCAGCCGGCCAGCACGGCGTCGTACTCCTGCTGGGCGACGTCGTCCTCGGCGCGGGTGCCGAGGAAGAGGAAGGGCAACACCGGCTCAGGCCTGGGTCGCGGCGCCGGTGGCGATCAGGGCGTCGACGTCGTCGATCCCCCACGCCGCCAGGGCCTCACGGGTGTGCTCGCCGGGCAGGGCGGGGGCTTCGCCGAGTGTGGCCGCGGTGCGGGAGAAGCGCGGCGCCGGCGCGGGCTGGGTGACGCCCTCGCGCTCGACGAAGGTGCCGCGGGCGGCGAGGTGCGGATGGCGCGGCGCCTCGGACAGGGATACGACGGGGGCGACGCACGCGTCGGTGCCGTCGAAGATCTCGGCCCATTCGGCCTGCGTCTTCTCCCGGAAGCGTGCGGTCAACGCCGTGCGGATGGCGGGGAGGTTGGCGCGGTCGTCACGCTCGGGGAGGTCGACGCCGATACGGGCGACGACCTCGGCCCAGAACTGGGGCTCGAGCGCGCCGACGCTCATGTGCCGCCCGTCCGCGGTCTCGTAGAGGTCGTAGTAGGGGGTGCCGCCGTCGAGCAGCCCCGAGGCGCGGGTGCCGGTGTCGAGGCCCATCGCGGCGAAGGCGGAGGCGATCGTGTTGAGGTGGGCGGTGCCGTCGACGATCGCGGCGTCGACCACCTGACCCTGCCCACCGACCCTCGCCTCGAGCAGCGCGGCGAGGATCCCGATGACGAGGTACGTCGAGCCGCCGCCGAAGTCGCCGACGAGGTTGCTCGGGAAGTGCGGGCGGGCGCGGTCCTGGCCGAGCCCGTGCAGGGCACCGGTGATCGCGATGTAGTTCATGTCGTGGCCGGCCGCCTGGCTCCACGGCCCGTCCTGCCCCCACCCGGTCATCCGCCCGTAGACCAGGCGCGGGTTGCGCGCGTGGCAGGCGTCGGGTCCGAGGCCGAGGCGTTCGATCGCTCCGGGGCGCATCCCCTCGACCAGCACGTCGGCGCCCTCGACGAGCGCCAGCACGGTCTCGACCGCGGCCGGCTGCTTGAGGTCCAGCGCGACGCTGGGTCGTCCCCGGTTGAGCAGGTCCTTCCTGCCCATGCCGAACATCCCGCCGCCGGGCCGGTCGATGCGGATCACGTCGGCGCCGAGGTCGGCCAGGATCATGCAGGCGTGCGGACCGGGGCCGATGCCGGCGACCTCGACCACCTTCACGCCGCGCAGTGGTCCGGTGCCCTGACCCAGCTCGTACGTCATGGGGAGAAGTCTGACACCGGCGCTGTCAGGGTCGCGAGGGCCGTCTGGCTCGAAGTCTGCTCGTGACATCCACGAGCAGACTTCGAGTCAGGTGTCACCGATCGGACAGGTCGGCGAGCACGGTGTCGGCGAGCCCTCCCAGCCGCCGATCGCCAGCAGCCGAGCCACCTGGGCGGCGGTGCGACAGGGCCGGTCGTAGACCTGACCCCACCCCAGCCGGACGCTGCGTCGACCGTTCGTCGCGGTCTCGAGGTCCCGCGCCAGGTCGCGGTCGCGGTCGCGGTCGGCGAGGGCGCTGTGGTCGAGTCGACCATCGAGCTCGACATCGAGGTCGTACGCCGGATAGGGGGCGTCGCGATAGATCCGCGCTCCCGCCACCCGGTCCTCGCGCTGCCGGTCCGCGACCGGCAACCCGTGCGCCCGCTCGACGCGATGGAGGTAGCCGTGCTCCAGGATCGAGGCGGTGCCGGCTGCCACGTCGGCGAGCACGCGTCGGAGCCACGTCCGGCGCGGGAACCGGTGGCGCGCCTCGAGCGCCTCGGCCAGCCGCTCCGCCGTGGTGCACCGCCCCCGCACCGCGGCCGCGCAGGCCTCGATCACGTCCCACTCGCGGGTCAGCCCGGCCACCACGTCAAGCACGGCCTCCTCATAGCGGACCCCGTGGCGGTGAGGTGTTCCACCGCGAGCGGGGTCTCAGCCCGGCCATCCTCCGCACGCGCACGTCCGGCTTGTCGCGGACCGTGCGGGCGACGTCGACGGCGACCTCGATCATGGCGGTGTCGTCGGCACCTCGCAGGCCTGGCCCGTCCTCCGCCCGCAGCGCCGAGGTCCCGGCGAGCGCGGCCGGCCAGCACGCAAGCACTGCGACCCAGGCCCGCTGCTGCCACGTGCGCGGCCCGTTGTGCTCCACGTAGACACCCGGCAGCGCGACGAAGAGCTCCTTGCGGCGGATCATCCGCTCGAGGTCGTGGGGTTCGCAGCCGACGGCGACCAGCTGGGCGCGGGACACGACGCCGTCCTGCGCGGCGAGCAGGGCGGCCACCGGGTCGGCGTACGTCCTGGGGCTCGGCTCGGCGGTCACGACCACCACCCTCGTCCGAGCGCCCCCGGCCCGCCAGCACCGCGGGCAGATCTGTGGACGACGGAAGGTCGAGGTCTGCTCGTGGATTCCACGAGTAGAGTTCGACCGAGCGGGCTACGCCAGCAGGGAGTCCAGCGCCCGCGCCAGGTCGGCGCAGAGGTCCTCGGGGTCCTCCAGGCCGATGGAGAGGCGCAGCACGTCGGCGTCCGGCCTGGCCTCGGCGGCGACCGGGCGGTGGGTGAGCGCGGCGGGGTGCTGGATCAGGGAGTCGACGCCGCCGAGCGAGACGGCGTGGGTGAAGAGCTCGACGGCCTCGGTGACACGGGAGGCGGCGGCGTACCCGCCCTCGACGCGGAACGCCAGCATCGCGCCCGGCCCGCGCATCTGGCGCCCGACCAGGCCCAGGGGGTCACACTCGGCCAGGCCCGGCCAGCGCACGTCGCGCACGGCGGGGTGCGAGGAGAGCCAGGCGGCGATCTTGCCGGCCCCTTCCTGCTGGGCGCGCACCCGCAGCGGGAGGGTGGCCAGCCCGCGGTGGAGCAGGTAGGCGCCCATCGGGTGCAGCAGCGCGCCGGTGACCGCGCGGACGCGGCGCAGCGCCCCGGCCCACTCCTCGGAGCAGGCGATCACGCCGCCCATGGCGTCGCCGTGTCCGCCGAGATACTTGGTCGCGCTGTGCAGCACCAGCGTCGCGCCGTGGTCGGCCGGGTTCTGCAGGACCGGGGTGGCGAAGGTGTTGTCGACCAGCACCGGCACGTCGCCGGCGGCCGCGGTGACCGCGTCGAGGTCGACCAGCTCGAGCGTCGGGTTGGCCGGGGTCTCGAGCACGACCAGGCAGGTGTCGGCGCGCACCGCGGCGGCCACCTCGTCGGGCGAGCAGTAGGTCGTCTCGACGCCGAGCATCCCGGAGGCGAGCAGGTGGTCGGTGCCGCCGTAGAGGGGGCGTACGGCGACCACGTGCCGGCCGCGGCCCTCGGCGAGCGCGGCGAGGACCGCTGCGGTCACCGCGGCCATCCCGGTGGAGTAGGCCACCGCGGCCTCGGTGTGCTCCAGGGCCGCGAGCGCCTCCTCGAAGCGGGCCACCGTGGGGTTCCACAGCCGCTGGTAGACCATGCCGCCCTCGGCCGGGTGGCCTCCGGTCGCCATCGCCTCGTAGGACGTCCCGCCGGCGTCGATGCTCGGCAGCGGGTTGGTCGTGGAGAGGTCGAGCGGGAGGGCGTGCACGCCCAGCCCGGTGAGGTCGGCACGGCCGGCGTGGACGGCGAGGGTGTCAAGGCTGGTCATGGCGTCATCGTCGTGGAATCCTCGTCGAGACGGAACCTCGAGTGAAGGATCTGCTCATAAACGGCCGTCACACCGAAGAAGACGGAGAACGATCCATGAAGCCGCTGCCCCCTCCGGTGGATCCTGCATCGCTGGACGCCCTCGATCGTCGCCTCCTCAGCGAGCTCGCGGTGGACGGGCGGATCACCAACGCGGCGCTCGCCAAGCGGCTGGGCATCGCCGAGTCGACCTGCCTGCAGCGCGTCCGGACCCTGCGCGAGCGGGGCGTGATCCGCGGAGTGCACGCCGACATCGACCTGGCCGCGCTGGGCTTCCCGATCCAGGCGGTGATCAAGGTGCGGCTCGGCAGCCACAACCGCGACCACGTGGCGAGCTTCCACCAGACGCTGGCCCGCGTGCCGGGCGCGCTGCGGATCTTCCACGTGGGCGGCGAGGACGACTACCTGATCCACGTTGCCGTCGCCTCGACCGCGCAGCTGCGCGACCTGGTGCTCGAGCACCTCAACGTGCATCCCGTGGTCCGCCACACCGAGACCCAGCTGGTCTTCGAGGAGATCGCGGGCGTCGGGGTGCTGTGACGCGCCCCTCCTTGCAACTCGTTGCATAGGCCCGGCACACTCCTCGCATGGCCCTCGAGCACGCCCTCCTCGTCGCTCTCAGCGAGCGACCCGCGTCGGGGCTCGAGCTCACCCACCGCTTCGAGAAGTCGCTCGGCTTCTTCTGGCACGCGACGCACCAGCAGATCTACAAGGTGCTCGCGCGGATGGAGGCCGACGACTGGGTCACGGTGGAGGTAGTCGAGCAGGACGGCCGCCCCGACAAGCGGGTCCACACGCCCTCCGCGGAGGGCCGGCGGGTGCTGGCCGAGTGGCTCGCGACGCCGATGCCGCTGGAGGTCTTCCGCAGCGAGGTCGCGGTCAAGCTCCGCGGGGCGTCGTACGGCGACCGCGACCGGCTGACCCGCAACCTCCTCGACCTCCGCGCCGACCACGCCACGCGGCTGGCGCACTACGAGAAGTTCGAGCGCGACCAGTTCCCCGATCCCAGCGTCCTCGACGAGGCCCGGCTCGACCAGTGGCTGGTCCTGCGCGGGGGGCTGCGGATGGAGCACTTCTGGATCGACTGGATCACCGACTACCTGCACGCCCACGCCGAGACCACGGAGGCATCCGCATGAGCCACCCCACCTACCCCCACCTCCTCGAGCCGCTCACGCTCGGCACCGGACCCGACGCGCTCACCATGCGCAACCGGGTGGTGATGGGCTCCATGCACACCGGCCTCGAGGACCACCCGTGGGACATCGACAAGCTCAGCGAGTTCTTCGCCGAGCGCGCGCGCGGCGGCGTCGGCCTGATCATCACCGGCGGCTACGCCCCCACCAAGCGCGGCTGGCTCAAGCCGTTCGCGAGCGAGATGACCAACCGCCTGCACGCCATCCGCCACCAGCGGGTCACCGGGTCGGTGCACGACGCGGGCGGCGCGATCGCGATGCAGATCCTGCACGCGGGCCGCTACGGCTATCACCCGCTGTCGGTGAGCGCGTCGGACAAGAAGTCGCCGATCACGCCCTTCAAGCCGCACGCGATGTCGAGCAAGGAGGTCGACCACACCGCGACCGCCTTCGCCAAGAGCGTCGCCCTGGCGAAGAAGGCCGGCTATGACGCGGTCGAGATCATGGGCTCCGAGGGCTACCTCCTCAACCAGTTCCTCGCCTCCCGCACCAACGACCGCGACGACGAGTGGGGCGGCTCGGCCGCGCGACGGATACACTTCCCGGTCGAGGTCGTCCGTCGCTCGCGCGAGATGGTCGGCGACGACTTCCCGATCGTCTACCGGATCTCGCTGCTCGACCTGGTCGAGGGCGGTCAGACCTGGGAGGAGACCGCCGAGCTGGCGCTGCACCTGCAGGCCGCCGGCGTCACCGTCTTCAACACCGGCATCGGCTGGCACGAGGCGCGGGTGCCGACGATCATCACGCAGGTGCCGCGCGGCGCCTGGCGCTCCTACACGGCCCGCCTCAAGCAGGTCGTCGACGTGCCGGTGTGCGCGTCCAACCGGATCAACACCCCCGAGCTCGCCGAGGAGATCCTCGCCGCAGGCGAGGCCGACCTGGTCTCGATGGCGCGGCCGCTGCTCGCCGACCCGGCCTTCGTCGCCAAGGCGATGGACGAGCGCGCCGACGAGATCAACACCTGCATCGCCTGCAACCAGGCCTGCCTCGACCACGTCTTCGCCAACGACCGCGCCTCCTGCCTGGTCAACCCGCGCGCCTGCCACGAGACCGAGCTCGTCCTGATGCCGACGCTGCGCAAGCAGACCGTCGCCGTCGTGGGCGCCGGGCCCGCCGGGCTGGCCGCGGCTACCAGCGCCGCGGAGCGCGGCTTCGCGGTGACCCTCTTCGAGAAGTCGACCGAGCTGGGCGGCCAGTTCCGCCTGGCCATGGCGGTGCCCGGCAAGGAGGAGTTCGCCGAGACGCTGCGCTACTACACCCGTCGCCTGGAGGTGTTGGGCGTCGACGTACGCCTCGGGGCGCACGCCGCCCCCGACGACCTGATCGGCTTCGACCAGGTCATCGTCGCGACCGGGGTCGAGCCGCGGATGCCCGCGATCCCCGGCATCGACCACGCGTCAGTGGCGTCGTACGCCGAGGTGCTGAACGGGACGGTCGTGCCGGGCAAGCGCGTCGCGGTGATCGGCGCAGGCGGCATCGGCGTCGACGTCAGCGTCTTCCTGACCCACGAGGAGGAGGACCTCGACGACTGGATGGCCCACTGGGGAGTCGGCGACCCCGCGCTGACCGAGGGCGGGCTGACGGAGGCCAAGCCGCGTACGCCGGCACGCGAGGTCACGCTGGTGCAGCGCAAGACCACCCCCATCGGCATCCACCTCGGCAAGACCTCGGGCTGGGCCCACCGCGCGGTGCTCAAGCAGTCGAAGGTCACTCAGGTCAGCGGCGCGACCTACGACCGCATCGACGACGACGGCCTGCACATCACCGTCGACGGCTCACGCCGCGTGATCGAGTGCGACACCGTCGTGGTGTGCGCCGGCCAGGACTCGGTGCGCGGCCTCTACGACACGCTGGTTGAGCCGGGCGAGGAACGAGCCCCCCACCCGCCGGTTGAGCCGGGCGAGGAACGAGCCCGAGTCGAAACCAAGCCCCCCCAGGTCCACCTCATCGGCGGCGCCGACATCGCCGCCGAGCTCGACGCGAAGCGGGCAATCAAGCAGGGGACCGAGGTTGTGGCGGGGTTGTGAGGGGGTAGCCCAGTCCGCCCACTATGACGCAGTCTCGCCGAGACCGCGCCGCGAGCTGCGCGCGCTCACGGTTCAGTTCGGACACCTCAGGCGCCGCCGCAGACATTCTTGGCCTGTGTGACGTCACCCCGCCGAACCAACAACGAAGCCCGGGCAACGCTCATGGCGAACAGCCAAGCGTGGAACCAGAGGCGGGAGCCGAATGCTGGGCGGCGCGGTCAGGGCTTGATTTAAGGCGACTGAATCCCCACGGACGCTGGGTCGAGCGTGGATATAGACGAAGCTAAAGTAAAATTTTGATGCCAATGCCTGTGCGCCATTCTGTGGAAAACGTGACCCCTGTGGCCATTGAGACGGAAGGGCTGGCGATGCTCTCGGCTCTCGATCACGCATATATCGCGTCCAACCCAACATGTAGCGCATGAACTCTCGATGGATCACAAGATGTGGGTCTGGGCCCGCCCTCCCTGTGGATAACTACACGCCTGTCATTCGGCACCCGAACAGGTCCGAATTTGTCGGTGGTCGCCGGTATCCTGTAGGGGAGGTCAATGACGACCTCCGCCAGACAGCACGAAGGCCCCGAGCCAGAGCGATGTCTGATCTCAGGGCCTACGCGGTGATACGTGGTTGTCTCGCCAGCATAGGTCGGGAGAGGTTCCGGCGGAAGAAGAACCGCCGTTCCTGTTTTGGAGGTCACATCCCTTCGGCGCGAGGTCCTCGTCGTCAGATGACGATTTTGGAGGACGACCGTGTCGAGCGACCCCAGCCATACCCGTGACCCGTCGGCATCGCCGCCGGGTTCCGAGCCTTTCCAGGTGCTCGCCCTCGATGGGGGCGGTGCGAAGGCCCTCTTCACCGCCCACGTTCTTGCGCGCCTCGAAGCTGACCTCGGCGTACGCATCACCGAGCATTTCGACCTGATCGCCGGAACGTCGGCTGGTGGGATTCTCGCGCTAGGTCTCGGAGCGGGACTGAGCCCCGCAGACATGGTCGAGCGCTATACCGACCTGACAGAGCGGGTCTTCCCTCGGTCACGTCGCGCGCTGTGGCGCCTCGGAGCACGCGCCATCAGCCCCGTCTACTCCGGCGCGCTCCTGCGACGGGTTCTCGCCGAGGTGCTTGGCCAGCGCCTACTCGGCGAGAGCACCAAGCGGCTCATCATCCCGTCGTGGGACGTGCAGCGCGCCGAGGTGCACATCTTCAAGACACCCCACCACCCGCGATTGCGACGCGACGGGAAGATCTCGATGGTCGACGTGGCGATGGCGACGACCGCGGCACCGACCTACTTCGAAGCCGCCAGCGTCGACGGGCAGCGCCTGGTGGACGGCGGTGTCTGGGCCAACAATCCCTCGGTCGTGGCGATCGGCGAGGCAGTGAGCATGCTCGACGCCCATCTGGACGACATCCGGGTCCTCAATGTCGGCACCGTCGACCAGCGGACCAACCACGCCGAACGACTCGACACCGGCGGTTGGCTCAACTGGGCCAAGCCCGCTGCCAACCTCATGATCACCGCCGCCAGTCGAGGAGCCCAGGGCACCGCTGCGCACCTCGTCGGCAAGGACGACTTCGTCCGGTTCGACGCCCTGGTGCCCGGCAACGTCTTCACCCTCGACCGGGCCAGCCCCGAGGCGCTCGCCGGACTGGCCGCTGGCCAGAGCAGGGTTTTGAGCCCACTGTTCACCGAGCGATTCGCCGATCACACAGCGAGTCCCTACACATCCAACCCCCAGCACGCCGACGGCGACGAGCCCGGCACCCCGACGACGCCCGGAGGCGCATCATGAAGCACACCGACTACTTCCAGAACTTCCTCGAGAACACCGTCAACCTGCCGGAGTCCAAGGTCACCCTGCTCAGCAACCGGGTCGACTCGATCTACAACTGCCTGAAGGGCGACGCGACCCTGGGGCCGCTGGTCAAGAGGAAGGTGCCCCAGGGCTCCTGGCCCCAGCGCACGATCATCAAGCCGGTCAACGGCAACGCGTTCGACGGCGACTTCATGATCCAGATGGTCGAGGACCCCGCCTGGGCCGACGACCTGAAGAAGTACGGCAACGCCGTCTACGACGTCCTTCACAAGACCTCGCCGTACAAGGACATGCCCCACGGCCGGAAGTGCCGCTGCGTCTACGTCAACTACGCCGAGAACGCGATGCACGTCGACATCGTCCCGTTCGTCGTCCGCGACGACGGCACGAAGTGGATCATCAACCGCGACGACAACAAGTGGGAGCGCACCGACCCCGAGGGCTTCACGGAGTGGATGAAGAAGAAGGACAGAATCGCCAAGAAGCACCTGCGCGAGGTCATCCGGATCATGAAGTTCCTGCGCGACCACAAGAACTCCTGGACCGGCACGAAGTCCATCCTGCTGACGACGCTGCTCGGCGAGCGGGTCGAGGAGTGGCAGACCACCCTCGATGCGGGCTACTACAGCGACCTGCCGACGGCCCTGCTCCACATCGTCTCCGATCTCGACGACTACCTCCAGGCCAATCCGTACAAGCCGAACATCATGGACCCCTCCGGCTCCGGCACCTCCTTCGACCACCGCTGGAGCCAGGAGACCTACGCCCACTTCCGCAAGCGCATCAACGCCCACGCCGCCGAGATCAAGGACGCCTACGACGAGGAGGACTTCGACGAGAGCGTGAAGAAGTGGCAGGCGCTGTTCGGCGACGGTTTCAAGGCACCCAAGAAGGTTGAGTCGTCGTCAGGCTCCTCAGGGTCGAGCAAGTTCAGCAGTGTCTCGACCAGCGCCGCGGCTGCCGCTTCCACCTCGACCGTCAAGCACTCCGGACGCGCCGGGTGAGCGCCCGGGTGGAGACCTTGTGAGCGGGACGCGCATCAGTGAGTGGCAGGCCAGGGTCCTCTCCGACCTGGCTGCCTTCGCGGTGGCGTTCCCGAGCGAGGTCGAGATGGTCGGAACGTACCGGTTCCGGCACAAGCAGATGCACCTGCGGCTACGGGTGCCCACAGCTGACATAGAGCATGGTGAGGGCGGCCTGCGCCTGCGCGACCACGAGGAGTTCTTGGTCACCGTGGGGCAGTCCGATCTCGCACCGCCTCGCGTCGATGTTGACCACCTGCGGTTCCTCAACCACGCGCACGTTCTCCTGGGGACACGGCTATGCCTGTATCTCGACCCGTCACGCGAGTGGGACCCGGCCCACGGCTTCGGCGGTCTCGTCGACCGCCTGGTCGAGTGGCTCGAAGACGCTGCGGCCGGGCGTTTCGACGCGCAGACGGCGCTGTATCACGCCGTCGGCGGCGTGCTCCATGAGACGGCCGGCGCCCCGAGCGTCGTCATTCGCGACTCGTTGCCTGATGGAGTGCTCGTCCAGCACGGGTGGCTCATCGAGCGAGCCCCGCTCCGACACGACCTCACCCTCGACCGCGACAAGAGCGCCGCAGCCGAGCATGTCCCGATCGTGCACCTGGACGCAGCCCTACCGCTGGGGGCGGGTAGCACCTTGCAAGAGTTGTTGAGCGTCGTTGAGGATCCGTACGCGGGATTCCCGGCTCCTGACGAGGCGTTCACGACCACTCGATGGCGCACCGGACTCGCGGTTCCATTCCTGACTTCCGTCGGCGCAAGCGCGATTCGCAAACCCGACGGCACCGCCCAACGCATCGTGATCGCGGTCCCTCACCCCACTGGCGGTGAGCCGCACCTGCTGGTCGCCAGCATCCCTGCGCCCGGCGCTGACCGGCTCCGGGCCCATGTTCGAGCTAGCACCAAGAGGAGTTCTGTCATCAACATCGACCCGGCCAAGATCGAGCCCGAGATCGACGTGGAGTGGCTGCCTGTCTCCGACGAGCGAGAAAGGGTCACGACGCGTAGGGATTCGACGCGGCCGGTGTCCGCGTTCGCGGGCAAGACGGTGCACGTCTGGGGTTGCGGTGGCCTCGGCTCGTGGGTCGCCGAGTTCGTCGTTCGCGCGGGCGCCAAGAAGGTCGTGCTGTGTGACCCCGGCCGTATCACCGGCGGGCTGCTGGTCCGCCAGAACTTCACCGAGGCCGACGTCGGCCGCTCGAAGACCGAGGCACTGGCCGAGCGCCTGCGCTCTATCGCCGACACCGTGGAGGTGGTCGCGCGAGTCGCGCACATGCCGGACCCATCGGACATGGCCGGGGCCGATCTGGTCATCGACGCCACCGTGAGCATCGCGATTGGGCGCCTGCTCGACCGCGTCGCTGCGACCGCAGATCGCCCCGTGATCGCCCAGATGGCCTGCGACGTGCGGACCGGCACCCAAGGAATCCTCACCGTCTCGATGCCGCCGCAGACCACCGGTTGCCTGACCATCGACGTTCGGGCCGGGGAAGCCGCAAAGACAGCGAAGGCGCTAGAGCCGTTCCAGGAGTTGTGGGGCACCGACGCCGACACCCACGAGATCATCCCGACTCGCGGTTGCTCGACCCCGACGTTCCACGGATCCGCTGCTGACCTGAGCGCCGTCGCGGCCAGCCTGGCCAGCATTCTGGGATCCCACCTCGGGTCAGCCGACCCACTGTCTGGAACGCACCTGATCTCGCTGCCGCACGGAGAAGCCGGGCCCGTCCGGCACTTCGTGCCATTCACCGTCAGCCAGGCGACCGATCCTGCGCATCCAGATGCCGACTCGATCGAGACCGAGGAGGGGTTGGATGCCTGATCCGCAGCAACCCGCAGAGTCACCCGTCGACTCACGCAATACGACCGTCAAGCGCGAACGCATCACGGACTCGGTCCGCAACGCGCTGTGGGCACGCACCGCCGGCCGCTGCACGATCTGCAACCGCCGACTCCTCGGCGACCACCGGACCTACCTGCACTCAGTCCTCCTAGCCGAACTGGCCCACAACATCGGCGCGACCGACGGTGACGCCTCGCCCCGCAGCGCGGACAACGACGGCGTCGACGACACCGAGGCAGAGGAGAACCTCCTGCTCCTGTGCCACGACTGCCACAAGATCATCGATGACGGCAACCACATCGACTTCTTTCCGCCCGAGAAGTTGCGACAGATCAAGGAGTCCTTCGAGCGACGCATCGAGATGGTCACCGAGAACGGCGGACTCACCCGGACCGCTGCTCTTCGACTCGGATGCATGATCCGCGGCTCGCTAGCCATGGCATCGCGGCGAGAGATAGCCGAGACACTCTTGGCGGTCAACTACCTCGGTCTCGTCGAAACGCAACGCAGCGGCGACTTCACGTGTCGCATCACCGGGTCTGCCGGTGGGAGAGGATTCTGGGACGCCGCCCAGCAGTCCATCGACGACGTCCTGACTCAGGTGCGACAAGCCATCGACAGCGGCGATGTCGAGCACATCTCAGTGTTTGCCATCGCCCCAGTGCCACTGCTCGTGTACCTGGGATCGCAGCTAGACGACAAGACGCCGACGCGCCTCTTCCAGAAACACCGAGATCAGTTTGTTGGCTGGTCGTGGAGCGACCAGGGTGATCCCATCGAGTTCGAGGTCACTTCTCCTGATCAAGAAGCCTCAGCCCAAGATGTCGTCTTGGTCTGCGCGCTCACAAGCGAGGTGAATCGAGCCGCGTTCCCGGATGCGCTCGCCGGATTCCCCGTCATCGAGATCCGGCCGATTGAAGCCTCGCCCCGACCGACATTGCTCGCGCACGAGCAGTCTCTGGTCAACTTCGGCGAACAGTGGCGAGTCGCGCTAGCCACGGCTGAGGCGCGGTTCCCGAACGCGAAGCGCTGGCACTTGGTTGCCTCAGCTCCCGTGACGGCCTCCATCGAGTCGGGTCGAGCATTCGTCCGCGAAATCCACCCGCCTGTGACCGTCTACGAGCGCACCGATCAGGCGTACGAGGCCGTGCTTCGCGTCAATGAATAGAGCCACGAGCGTGGGCTCGGAGCCCACTAGAGCTGCTGGCCCGATCCAGTTCGGTCATCTCGCCCCACGGTCGTCCCTCGTCGCCGGCCCATCCATTGACGCGAGCTGGCAGGATAGAGACGCCCTCATGATGCCTCCTGGAGGGGTTGGACTGGTCGTCCCGATGCGGCATACCGCCGCGTGTCCGCATCGGCTGTGAGCGGACCAGAACCGAGTGCGTGCCGCCTCGAACTGACCACATCCTCCTTGGTGACAGCGCCATGCGGCCGCAGCGCTCCATCTCATGTCACGCATCGGCTGCGCCTGATGGTCGACCCACCTCAACGTCACGCGAATGGGTCGGCGGTTGGTGGCTCACGCTCCGGCGCCCGAAGCAGATCGACCAGTTCGCGTAGTCCGTTCGCCTCTGGCCACACGTGAATGCCATCGTTGCCAAAGGTTTCGTCGAAGAGCCCTTCGCTCATCTGATTGCGAATCTCCGCCGGGTGGAACCATCCAATGATCCGCACGGGCGCGGACCATCGATCGTCGGCGACTACGCACCACGCAACGGGCACCTCGTACCGGTAAAGCTGGGCAAAGTTCATCACGGGCCCGCCTCTACGCCAGTCCCTATGTCGTTGCGTCTTCACTTCGAGGGTTCTTTCGGTGGGGGGCCAAGAGTTGGGAACCGAAGTCGCCACGTCCCCGAATGCGGCCCGGCGCGAGGCCGGATCGTCCGCAATCATCCGAACCTGCAGTCCAACGTCGCTCAGCCATGCTGCAACGGCGTGTTCGCCCAGGACCCCAGCCTCCTGACCGGCGACCGTCGACCGTCTTTGATACGACGCGTCGCTCCGCGTGATCCAGTACTCGTGACGTCTGAGCGCGTCGGTTTCGATTCGGCCGACATTGAGGCGCTCAATCGGCACGAGCACGGCGCCCGAGGCGTCCGTCCAGATGCGCGCTCTCATGCAGCAATTCTTGGTCGTGTGCCGCAGCGTGTCGAGCGATCTGCGACCTCGGTGGCCCATTGAGGTCTGCCTTCTGCGTCACTCCGCCGCGTTAGGGGCTTTGATCGATGGCTTGCTCTCGCTCGCGTGCGTCGGCCTCTACCTGTGCTACGAGCCATGCTGCTACGCCAGCGGTGATTGCCCCGATGCAAGCGATGCCGACGAGCATCAGCGCAACTGCCACTAGTCGGCCGGTGGTAGTGACGGGGAAGTGATCGCCGTAGCC
Source organism: Propionibacteriales bacterium (assembly GCA_038259535.1). Taxonomy (GTDB): domain Bacteria; phylum Actinomycetota; class Actinomycetes; order Propionibacteriales; family Nocardioidaceae; genus Nocardioides. The sequence goes on from JBBSOR010000004.1 coordinate 27,333, forward strand.
GACCGTGGTGACGGTAGTCGCTGACCACCACAGGGCGTCACCGAACGTAGTGATGTTGGCGCCAGTCGAGTCTTGCTCTGCATCCAGGACTGCGATTGCGCCGAGGCCAAGCGCCATCAGAGCGGTACCGGCCACATACGTCGATACCTTGCCGACTAGGGAGCCGACCGCCGATCGGTTGAGGATCCGCGCAAAGGCGAGCAGCCGAAGCAGTCGTAGGGGGCGGAGCATCGGCAGCAGGATCAGCGCAACGTCGTACCAGTGCGTTAACGCATAGCTCCTCCGCCCGTCAGTCAGGTAGAGGCGCACCGCGAAGTCAATGACGAACGCCGCCCACACCGTCCAGCTCGCGACGTCGAGCACTGTGCGGACGTTGGTATCGAGGCGAGGATCAAGGACGGGCCAGGCGTACGCGACTAGGAATGCAACCGCCAAGAGCAGAAGTGGGATCTCGGCTCGTTTCTCCCAGCGTGCAACCGGTGTCATGGCCGAACCCTAGGTGCGCGCTCGTCCCAGTGACCATGATCTGCGCCGGCCGCACCTGCGTCGATCCGCCGCCTACGACTGTCAAGCCGTGAAAGTGCTTGGCGCTCGCGTCCAGGCGAGGCCGCGCTCGTCCGGTGCCAATCGAACCGGGCTCCCCTGCATTCGCCGCACCTACCGGGGGAGGCTGCAGATCAGCATGGGCAGGGTGCGGTTCACGCTCAAAGCGTGGTGCCTGCGCGGTCATTGTCGTGTCCGGCACCGTGAAGTCGGCCCGAAGGTGTTCGCGGTGACCGCCGGCCCGGCGGTGTGGTCGGCGCGGCGCGGCGCGAATGACAAAATCCACGCGTTTCGCGTCGCGGTGGCCCTCGGCCGTGCTGAAATCCGGTCGTGGACCCGAAGCTGACTCTCGCGATCGACGTGCTCGAGCGCGTCGACCGTCGTCTGCTCGACCCCGACTCAGCGGCGCCACTGTGGCCGACCGGTTTCCCGTTGCTCGATGAGGCGCTCGACGGCGGGCTGCGCGCCGGCACGCTCAATCTGCTGGCCGGTGCCCAGGGCGAGGGCAAGACGACCTTGGTGCTGCAGATGGCTCGCTACTCGGCACGTTCGGGACGGCCGGTGGTCTTCGTGTCCTTCGAGCTCGAGGCCGAGACGTTGTTGCAGAAGTGCATCTCCGCGGAGGCCGCCGAGGCGGCCGAGGCGGCCGAGAGCTCGAGTCTCTCGAAGACCCTCAGCGTGCAGCAGGTGCGGGCCGCGTTCGAGGAGTCGGACACCGTTGCGGGCGGCCTGCCCGAGCGCCTCGGCGAGCACGTCGGCGGCATCGACGCGCTGACCGCCGTGAGCCGCTACGCGGACTTGCTCTACATCTACCGTTCCACAGCGACCCAGACGACGCTCGACGTGATCGCGGGGGCTGTGAAGGACGTGCTGGTCGAGCACGGCGTCGCTCCCCTCGTGATCATCGACTACCTGCAGAAGGTCTGCACGCCCGACCACCTGGGCGAGGAGGAGAAGGTCACCCGGATCACCGAGGGCCTCAAGGACCTCAGCATCGAGTTCGAGTGCCCCGTGCTCGCAATCTCCGCCTCCGATCGCGCCGGTCTCGAGCCCGGCACCAGGATGCGGGCCCGCAACATGCGCGGCTCCACCGCTCTCGCCTACGAGGCCGACGTCGTGCTGATCATGAGCAACAAGGCCGACGTGGTCGCGCGCCATCACCTCATGTACGGCGCCAACAACGGTGAACACTTCAAGGACTGGTCGGTCGTGACGATCGAGAAGAACCGCTCCGGCTACAGCGGCGGCGAGGTGGAGTTCCGCAAGCACCTGGCCTGCGGGCGCTTCGACGCCAACGGCCAGGTCGTCTCCGAGAAGCTGGTCGACGAACGGGTCTACACCGAATAGGCACGTCTCACACCCCCACGTGCACCAGGGCGCGGAACGACTCCAGGGCGGGGCGGCAACGAATGCCGACGACGCGGCCACCGCGAAGCGGGGGGCGCTCGGATCCTGAGGGCACCCTGCTGCGGCTCATCGGTTTGCCGCGGCATCAGTTGATGATCTCGCCACCCTCGATGGAGAGGAGCGCCGACAATCGCTCTCGCCAGCCCTGCAGCTGTTCGGGAGCCAGCCGCGTCCACTCTGGAAGCTCGTTGACGATCCGGAGTGGGGCGCTGCTGCGGTATGACCGAGTGGGGTTGCCGGGGAACTTCTTGTCGGTCACGTTCGGGTCGTTCTCGAAGGCTCCGGTGAGCTCGACGGCATACACCCGCGGAGTGGCGTTGCCGGCTGCGAGTTCGGCCGCAAGCTCAGCAGCGAGGCCGGCTCCGTCGACACGAGCGGTGAAGTAGATGTGGTTCATGACGATCTCGGGGCGGTAGTTCGAGGGGTGACCCGCCGTGAGGAGGTCGCCGATGCCCAGCTCCGCGATCGTGCCGTGGAAGAAGGGGCCATCGTCGAGCGGTTCGGACATCTGCAATCCCTTCTGCACGGTGGGGGACGCGTGAATCTGCCACGACCCCTGGGCCTTGCGGCAAGCCCCCACCCCGGCTCTATCCTGAAGGTGCAAGCCTCGCCCGCAGATGCGCGTCAGTCACACTGCACGAGTGACCGACCCGCTGCGCGACCTGCTCGCCGCGCCGCCCGACCTCCCGGTCGCCGCGGGTCTGGCCGCTCTCGGCGAGGCGCTTCGCACGCGCGGAGTCGCGGTGGTCCACGCGCCGCCGGGCACCGGCAAGACCACCTTGGTCCCACCCGCGGTGGCCGACGTCGTCACGGGACGGGTCGTCGTCACGCAGCCCAGCCGCATCGCGGCCCGTGCTGCTGCCCGTCGGCTGGCGCACCTGCTGGGCGAGCCGGTCGGCGAGACGGTCGGATACTCCGTGCGTGGGGACCGCCGCAGCAGTCGCCGCACACGTGTCGAGATCGTCACGACCGGTCTCCTGCTCCGGCGGATCCAGCACGATCCCGAACTGGCCGGCGTCGGGGCCGTCGTGCTCGACGAGGTGCACGAGCGCCACCTCGACGCCGACCTGACCTTGGCGCTGCTCATCGACGTCCGGGCCAACCTGCGTGAGGACCTGTCTCTGGTGGCGATGTCGGCCACCATCGAGGCCGAACGGACGGCCGCGCTGCTCGGCGGCGACGATCTCGGGGGCGCTCCGGTGATCCGCGTCCCGGGCGCCCTGCACCCGGTCCAGGCGGTCTGGTGCCCGCTGCCTGCGGGGGTGCGCCGCACCGACGACCGGGGGATCACCCCGGCGTTCCACGACCACGTCGCAGCGACCGTGCGTCGTGCGCTGGTCGGGCACGAGGGGGACGTCCTGGTCTTCGTGCCGGGCGTCGCGGAGGTCGAGGCGACCGTACGTCGCCTCGCCGGCGTGGACGCGGCCGTGCTCGCCCTGCACGGACGTCTGCCCGGCGCCGAGCAGGATCGGGCACTCAGCGAGGGCCCGCGTCGACGCGTGATCGTCTCCACCGCGGTCGCCGAGTCGTCGTTGACGGTGCCCGGGGTCCGCGTCGTGGTGGATGCCGGGTTCTCGCGCGAGCCGCGCACCGATCACCGTCGCGGACTGGCTTCTCTGGTCACCGTCGCGGTGAGCCGGGCAGCGGCCGAGCAGCGGTCCGGACGCGCCGGACGGCTGGGGCCGGGGACCGTGCTGCGTTGTTGGTCCGAGGCGGAGCACGCACATCTGGCCCCTCACCCGGAGCCCGAGATCGCCACCGCCGACCTGACGGCCTTCGCCCTGGAGGTGGCCTGCTGGGGCAGCCACGACGTCCACGACATGGCGCTGCTCGACCAGCCACCGCTGCACGCACTGTCGGCTGCCAAGGAGGTCCTGGTGGGCCTGGGGGCGATGACCGAGGACGGGCGAGCCACCTCGCGGGGCCGGGTGATCGCCAGCGTGCCGGCCGACCCCAGGCTGGGGCGTGCCCTGATCGACGGGGCTGGTCTCGTCGGGACCAAGCGCGCCGCAGAGGTGGTCGCGATGCTGAGCGAGGACGTACGCGCCCCCGGCGGCGACCTGGTTGCCGCACTTCGGTCACTGCGCGCTGACCAGCGGGCGGGGTCGTGGCGCAGCCAGGTCACCCGGCTCGAGGAGGTCGTCACGAAGCACGGCGCCACCGGCGACCGGAGCGGGGCGTCGGGCCACGCGCGAGCACTGACCGATGACGTGGCGGTGGGTCTCGTGGTGGCGCTGGCGCATCCGGACCGGATCGCCCGCAAGCGCTCCGGCACGTCGAGCTATCTGATGGCGTCCGGCACAGGCGCGGCGCTCGACTCGCGTGACCCGGGGCCGCTGGCCGGACTGGAGTGGCTCGCCGTCGGTGACGCGGAGCGACGGCCCGGGCAACGTGAGGCCAGGATCCGGGCGGCGGCCCCCCTCACCGAGGACCTCGCGCTGGAAGCAGCGGGATCGCTGTGGACCGAGGTGGACGAGGTCACCTGGACCACTGGGCGGGTGCTGGCTCGCCGACGGGCGTTGTTGGGCGCGATCGAGCTCAGCTCGACCCCGCTCAGCGATCCACCCGCGCAGGCCGTGAGCGACGCGATCCGCGAGGCCGTCGCGAGTGAGGGGATCGCTCTCCTCGCCTGGACGGAGGCCGCCACGGCGCTGCGCGCCCGCCTCGACTTCCTGCACCGCGCGATCGGTGACCCGTGGCCCGACGTCAGCGACGCAGCACTGACGCGCGACCTCGACTCCTGGCTCGGGCAGCAGCTGGCGCGGGTCCGCTCGGCGAAGGATCTTCGTCGTATCGACGTGACAGCCGCCCTGCGAGCGATGGTGCCGTGGTCCGAGGCGGGCAGGCTCAACGACCTGGCCCCTGATCGGGTCGAGGTGCCCAGCGGGTCGAGCGTGCGGATCGACTACTCCCAGGACCAGCCGGTGCTCGCCGTGCGACTGCAGGAGGTCTTCGGCTGGACCGCAGCGCCGGTCCTGGCCGACGGCAGGGTCCCGCTCCTGCTGCACCTGCTCTCCCCCGCGCGACGCCCGGCCGCCGTCACCGCAGACCTGGAGTCCTTCTGGGACAACGGCTACCCGGGCGTACGTGCTGACCTGCGCGGGCGCTATCCCAAGCACGCCTGGCCCGAGGACCCACGCACCGCACCCGCCACCGCACGGACGAACAGAGCGCGCCGGAGGTGAGCGACCCGCAACCGACCGATGCTCGGGTCAGTCGACGGGCGTCACGGTCACGGTCACGGTGCCGGTGCTGCCGGCACTGGTGATGAACAGCAGGTAGCCCTCGCGGGCAACGTCGGCGGCGGGCATCGGGGCGCCGACCGGTTGTGAACGCTCCAGCGACCGAACGCCACGATCGGGGCACAGGTCGCGACACCAACCGATCGGACGAGCGAGCGACGGCGCCAGGGACACCCTCCAGCCCGGACCGGTGCTCGTCTCGGACACCATGGTGGTGGCGGTGACTCTGGGCTGGTAGCTGCGGCCGGCCTCCAGGCGCAAGGGGGCGATGGTCCACTCCTCCGGCGACTGGTTGGACAGCTCCAGCGGTGTGCCGTCGGAGGGGACCGGCGCGATCTGGCGGACCGGGAGCAGCCGCACGCGCACCTGGCGTCCGCGGCCGTCGTCGTCGGCGGCGCCGAAGCGCAGGACGCTCGTGCCGACCGGCAGGCGGACGAGATCCTGCAGGGGCGTGGTCATCTCCTCGCCGCCCGGGCCGGTGAGGTAGGCGTACATGTCGGCCCGTGACTCGACCGAACGGTCCCCGTCCTCGTAGACCAGGCGCGCCCACTGCTGGGTCGTGGTGGTGACGGTCGCGGACGTCATCTGGCTGGGCCGACGACGCACGGTGGTCGACAACGACCCGGAACCGACCTCGAGCGTGGTCTGCTGGCTCCGCAGTGGCCTGACCGAGATCCGCACGACCTTCCGGCCCTGCGGCACGATCAGCAGGCGGCGGCCTCGCGGCGCACTCTCCAGCCCGGCGTAGTCGACACCGCCGACGCCGTCGAAGTAGTCGTCCAGGAACCGCAGCGGCTGAGCAGGCTCGACGATCATGTCCGGGATGGCGTTGGGATGGCCGTCGCCGCCCTGATAGCCGGACGGTTCGAACCAGCGTCCCTGATGGGTGTCGAGGTCGACGACCGCTCCGCGGACCGAGGTCTTCGAGCTCGTGAGAGCGAGTGCGCTCACGCTCACCGGCGGGCCTGAGTCGGGGGTCCGCACGACGGCGGCATCCACGTAGCCGGTGTGACGCACCAGCCGGAGGCTGTCACCCCTGACCCGATGGGTGCGCAGCTTGAACAGCTGGATGCTGCGGTGGCGGTTGATGTCGCTGCCGCAGTTGACGACCTCGAACGTGTAGCGGTCACGCGCAGGCAGCGTCCAGAACCCGGTCAGGCTGTCGTGGGTGTCCACGCGACGCCCCTTGCGGACGAGGCGGGCACCACACGGCCCGCTCGACACGTGGTCCTGCGGGCTCACCCGGACCCGGTCACCCGCGCGACCGTCGAACCTGATCTTGAACCGTCGACCCTGCCCGAACCGGGTCGGGCCGTCTCCATACTCGACGTACGCCGTGCGCCAACGCGACTGTGCCTCAGCGGTCGATGCCGCAGCCGACGATCCGGCCAGCACCCCCGCCGGAAGCAGTGCTACCAGGACGGCGAGCATCGCGACGACAGCCTTTGCCCGAACGAAGACCTTCACGCGCGTTCCTCTTCCCCCGAAGCCGAGCCACACCGGACACGAGGGCGAACGCTACAAGATGCGTACGTCCCCCTGACGTCGGGCGTGCCTACACCGACAACCTGCTGACGGTCTTGGTGACCTGACCGTCCCTGTTCTCGAGGAAGACGATCTCGCCGAACTCGACGTGGGACCAGCCGTCCTCGTCGTCCGTCAGGGGCTCGGAGGCGAACATGGCGACCGTCGCCTCGTCCTCGTCGCACGCCTCGAAGTCGTAGGACTTGTCCTCGTCCGGGACGTGGCGCCCCATCAGCATGTACATCGGTTCCAGGCACATGGAGAGGGCGTAGTCGTCGGTTCCCGGACCGGACTCACGCAGCTTCTTCCAGTCTCCGGCCGGGTTGGTCTCGCCCTGGTGCCCGAGGCCGACGTTGATCCCGATGATCCGGTTGGGCGATACCAGGGCCATCTTCATCTTGGCCAGGGCCGGCAGGTCGAGGTCCGTCATCGCCTGGGAGATGAGGCCGACCATCTTCTCGACCGCACGGTGGACGTCCTCGTCGCGGTCGCCGTCGAGCAGGGACAGCAGGAGCACGTAGAGGAACTCGGTGTCGGTCGAGCCCCGCATCTGCTTGAGATAGCGGTCCTCGCAGTGCTGCAGAAGCTCCCGCTGCAGGAGGATCCAGTGGGGCAGGTCGCCGTTCTGGGCCATGATCCAGGGCGTCTCCTCGAAGGAGAAGGGGTGGCAGTTCTCGTCGACCATGACGACCGCCGAGTCATAGGCCGCGGCGCGCACGTGGCCGAGCATCGTGTTGGCCTGGAGGCTCGGGATGATGCGTCCGGCGTTGTCGTCGTAGAACGCAGCCATGGGCCGGCGGTAGATGAAGGGGTCCTCCGGCTTGAGGAGGTGCTCGCTCCAGGCACCGAATCCCCAGCCTGCCAGGTGCAGATCCGGGTAGTGCTCAGGGTCGAGGGCCTGGTTGACCAGGCTGTTCGACGGCGTGAGCAGCAGCTCCTCGAGCGGGATCTCGGGCCCGATGTAGGCGAGCACTCGGCACATAGGTCTTCCTTCACTGCGGGCGGATGCGTCGCGGGCGGCGGCCACGAGCGTCGATACCCTACGAGCCGCGGACACTCGGGGGGAGCCCCCGGTGCCGGGACCCAGGCTGTCCGGCCCGGCGATACGCGAGTCAGGGGGCCACGACGTGACATCTCGCAAGCCCTCGGGCGCCAACAGCAGATTGCCCCTGGCGCTCGCCGTCACGACGCTGTTCTTCGCCCTCCTGGTGGGTCTTCTCGTGCTGGACGAGCTGCCCGTCGCACTGGTGGCTGCCTATGGCCTGCTCAGCGGAGTCGCGTTCGCGATGTACGCCGCCGACAAGGCCGCAGCACAACAGGGCAGGTGGCGCACGTCGGAGTCCACCCTCCACACGATCGCCCTCCTGGGTGGCTGGCCCGGTGCGCTGCTCGCTCGAAGGGTCTTCCGACACAAGACGACCAAGCAACCGTTCCGCACCATCTTCTGGCTCACGGTCGTCGCCAACTGCGCGGCACTCGCCTGGTTCGTGCACGGGGCGCCGTTGACGTTGCCCTGACGAGATGCGGTCAGCTCACCTCAGGCGTGCTCGTCCGAGACGTGCTGGTCCGGCTGGACGGACCACTCGGGCGGCACGTCGGCACCGGACTCCTCGTCGCGCTCGGCGTCGTCGGCGGTCGGCTGCACCGCACCGGCGGAGTGGTGCACGGGCGCATACACGGCGTACAGGCGCATCGGCTCGTCGCCGATGTTGGTGACGTTGTGCCAGGTGCCGGCGGGGACCATGATCGCCCAGCCGTCGGAGACTTCCTGGTCGAAGTCGAGCTGGCTCTCGGCGGGGCCCATCTGGACGCGGCCACGCCCGCCGTCGAGGCGGAGGAACTGGTCGGTCTCCGGGTGCGCCTCAAGGCCGACGTCTTCGCCGGGCGGGATCGACATGAGCGTGACCTGCAGGTATTTGCCCGACCAGGCGACCGCTCGGTAGTGGTCGTTCTCGAGCGTTGCCTTCTCCATGTCGAAGCTCTGGGGCTTGGGTCCGATGTCCTTGATGGTCATGAGTGATCTCCTGGTCGACGACGGTGCTGCGGGTGCGTTCCACGCTAGGGCACAGGAAAAAGGGCCTCACGGGCCAGGCCGAACGGCCCTCGGCGGCGGTGCTGGCCCCCCCTAGGTTGAGAGGGTGTCCACTCCCGCGCAGACCGACTACCGCATCACGGCCACTGTGCGGCCGAGCGGTGCCGCGTCCGTGACGGCCGGGGAGGCGTCCCTCACCATCGACACCCGCTGGGGCGCCGAGGTGGTCGGTGAGCCCGGTCCTGCCGACCTGCTCGCCGCAGCCTTCGCGGCCTGCCTGCTCAAGAACCTTGCCCGCTGCCACGAGCTGCTCGGGTTTCGCTACACCGAGGCCCACGTCGAGGTCATCGCACGGCGCCAGGACAGCCCGCCGCGTTTCGTCGCCATCACCTACACCGTGCGGGTCGCCACGGACGAGCCGGACAGGCGCGTCGAGCTCGCTCACCAGAACCTGCGCAAGTTCGGCACCGTCTACAACACTCTTGCCGCCGTCTGCGACGTCCAGGGATCGATGGAGTCCTACCCCGTCGGCCAGGACGCCGGGCTGGCGTGACCCCACCGGCGTTCGAAACAGCTGCACATCGCCGCGGCACGGGCCGCCATCGAGGCGTCACTCCTTCTCACGCGCGTCGGCCTCGACCTGCGAAATGAGCCACGTGGCCACGCCAGCTGTGATGGCGCCGATGCCGGAAGCGTCCTGCTCAGCATCCCGCACCGCGATCGCGCCGAGACCGAGCGCCATCAGGGCGGTCCCGGCCACGTAGGTCGACACCTTGCCGATCAAGGAGCCGGCCGCCGAACGGTTGAGGATCCGCGCGAAGGCGAAAAGCCGCAGCAGCCGCAGGGGGCGGAGCATCGGCAACAAAATCAGCGCCACGTCGTACCAGTGCCAGACGGCATAGCGACGCCGTTCGTCCGTCAGGTAGAGGCGCGCCGCGAAGTCGATGACGAACGCAGCCCACACGGTCCAGCTTGCCACCTCGAGAACGGTGCGAACGTCCGCGTCGAGACCGGGATCGAGGACGGGCCAGGCCTAGGCGATCAAGAAGGCGAGGGCCAACAACAGAAGCGGGACCTCTGCCCGCTTCCCCCAGCGTGCAACCGGTGTCATGGGCGAACCCTAGTCGCCGCTCTCCGGCCGGCCAGCAAACATCTGGACATCAGGTGTTGGCACCCGGCAGGCGCGCCTTCCGGGCGAAGGCGACCGCTCAGGGGCGGAACGTCGCGCGGTACTGCTTCGGCGTACGCCCGGTGAGGTCGCGGAACGCGGCGTTGAACGCCGACAGCGAGGTGTAGCCGACCGTGTGCGCGATCGCGGTGACGGTGCTCTCTCCTGCGGCGAGCTCCTCGATGGCGCGCAGCACCCGCATCCGGCGGAGCACCGCGCGCCAGGTCATCCCGGCCTCGTCCTCGAACCGGCGTGCCAGTGACCGCGGCACGAGCCCGACGTCGCGGGCGATGTCCTCGAAGCGGACGTCCTCGGCCAGCCGTTCTGCGGTCAGCGCGAGTGCCCGACGCAGCTCGGGCGACTGACCGGCGGGGACCGCGACGGGGCTGGGGTGCTGCGCCAGCCGCCACGCCACTGCCGCCAGCGCAGTGAAGACGCTCCGTGCGTACGTCGGGAGCGGCTCCGCCGCGTCGGGCCAGGCCTCGCACTCCGACACGAGCGCCCGAGCCAGGGGGCTGAGGTCGAACACGGTCAGGGCGGCGGGTGGCGCGGCGGCGAAGCCGGGGTCGAACAGCACGGACGACGTCGTCACCGGTTGGGGGATGGCGACCCGGATCGGCTCACCGGCCGCGATGAGGGCGGCCCTGGCGGGAGGCAGCACCCACGACGTGCCGTGCGCCTCCAGCCGCAGTGCGCCCCGGGACGCGCAGAGCAGGTAGTGCCGGTCGACGCAGAGCTCGGACGGTGGGGCCGCTTCGAAGTCCTGCGCGACCGCGAACGCCTCGCGTCTCACGTACTGCCTCGCACCCGCTCACCCTAGTCCGGCCGGAGGCGGGTCAGACCGTCTCGAGCAGGTCGGCGTGGAACCGCCGACTCACAGGCGGCGCGGTCACCAACGGCCGGAGCACCGCGCCCGATCGTGCGAACGCCTCGGAGGAGAGGTAGTCGGCGAACGACGGCTCGTCGGCCCACTCGTGGAGTACCACCACGGCCTCCTCGTCGTCGCGGGCGGCGTACACCCGGAAGTCGAGGTTGCCCGGCATGGCGCGGATCTCGTCGCGCTCGCTGTCGAGCTGGGCGAGTGCGACGGGCCGGTCGGCCGGGGTGCTGCGCAGGTCGAGGACGGCGATGAGCATGGGATCCTCCTGAGGATCGAGGGTGTCTCTGAGTGGGACCCCTCGATCCTGCAACGCCGGACCGGCGCCCGGCTCGCGTCAGTCAGACGCGTTGACGCTCCAGTCGGACATCGCTCCGACTAGCCAGCACCCACCAGCAACAGCGTCACCGCGAAGACCAGCCCGGACGCAATCAGGGTGACGAAGGTGTAGCCGAGGATGTCGCGGATCTTCAGCCCCGAGATGGCCAGCACCGGCAGGGCCCAGAAGGGCTGGATCATGTTGGTCCACTGGTCGCCGTAGGCGATCGCCATGATGGTGACGGCCGGGTCGACACCCAGGCGGCCTCCGGCGTCGAGCATGACCGGTCCCTGCACGGCGAACTGCCCGCCACCGGACGGCACGAAGAAGTTCACCACCCCGGCGGAGAGGAAGGCCAGCACGCCGAAGGTCGACGGGCCGGCGGTGTCGACGATGAAGTCGGAGAAGACGGTGATCAGGCCCGAGGTGGCCATGATCCCCATGATCCCGGCGTAGAGCGGGAACTGGAGCAGGATCTCCCCCACGTGCGAGGCCGCGTTCTTGACCAGCGCGATCAGCTCGAGCGGGCTGCGCACCAGCAGGAGGATCAGCGCCAGGAAGGTCCAGTTGACGATGTCGAGGGTCGCCGTGCCGCCGTCGGCGTAGTGGATCACCAGGTAGGCGACCAGGGCCAGGCCGAGCAGCAGCGTGAGGACCCGGCTCGCATCCACGCGGTCGGCCGGGGTGAGGATCTCGTCGTCGATCGCGATCTCGTCGTCGAAGCGGGCGTCCGCCGTGATCTCGACGATCTTGTCGCCGTCGCGCGGCGCGACCAGGGCGAGCCCGAGGCCCACCACCACGAACGCGGCGACGATCGCGAGCAGGTTCCACCAGACGAACGTGGTCTCGCTGATCGGGATGGTCTCGCCGAGCTGCTCGGCGATGAACGAGCCCTCGGTGGCGGCGGTCAAGGTGCCGGAGCCCGAGTAGCCCATGTGCCACAGGACGTATCCGGAGTAGCCGGCCGCGACCAGCATCGGGAAGTGCAGGTTGAGCCCCTTCTCGCGCCCCTGCTTGGCGACCTCGACGGCCAGCAGCACGCCGACCACCAGGCCGAGGCCCCAGGTGATCAGCGAGGCCACGCCCGCGACCACGAACACGAACAGGTAGCCCTGCAACGCCGTCTTCGGCAGCCCGCCCAGCGACGCCAGCAGCCTGCGCACCGGGCCCGTGTTGGCCAGGGTGTGGCCCAGAAGCAGGATCAGGGCCATCTGCGTCATGAAGGCCAGCAGGCCCGACAGGCCGTCACCCCAGCCCCGGACGACGTCAACGGGACCGGTGTCGGTGAGGAGCAGCGCCAGGATCGCGACGACGAAGGTCAGCACCATGGCGAAGACCAGGGCACTGGGGATGAAGCGCTCCACCACGGAGTTGACGGGTCGCATCAGCCCGGAGAGCCCGGACGAACGTTGCTTCGAGCTGGTGCTGGGCATGACGGGCTCTCCTCATCTCGGGCATGGCTCGGGAGCCACGGGGGTCGAGGGTCACGATCAGGACCCCTCCCCCGGATGTCAAGCGAGGCGACCGCGGCTCGCCTGACGTCTCACCCGGAAGGGTGCGGCGCGGCCCGGCCCGGGTGCCAGGTCGTACGGTCGTCCCATGCCCCCACGCCTCTCGACCGAGACCCTGCTGGCCACCGTCGGTGTCCGTTCGCGCGCGCGGCAGCAGCCGAGCACGATCTCGCTGGGGCGCCCCACCGGACCGCCCACGACGCGTACGGCCCTGGGCGAGCTCGGCACACCTCTCGGCGCCGTCCGCCTCCTCGGCGCGGCACCCCGCCTCGCCGCAGCCCCCCGCGGCGACGGCCACCTGGTGGTGGACATCCCCGGCTGGAAGGCGCCCGAGCTGTCCGGGCTCCCCCTGCGCCGCTACCTCAGGCGCCTGGGGTACGACGCCCGCGGCTGGGGCTTCGGCACCAACATCGGGGACACCACCGGCGACATCGACCGACTCGCCGACCGGGTGCTCGAGCTGGTCGAGGACACGGGCTCCCCCGCGTCGCTGGTCGGCTGGAGCCTCGGTGGGGTGATCGCCCGGGAGGTGGCCCGCCGTCACCCCGACGCCGTGCGCCGGGTCATCACGTACGGCACGCCGGTGAGCGGGCCGACCTACACCACGGTCGCGCGGGCCTACACCCGCGGGCCGGACCCGGACGGACACCGGGAGGCGCGACGACTCGACGAGACCAACCCGATCCCCGTGCCGCTGACCGTCCTGTTCTCGCGCCGCGACGGTGTCGTGGCGTGGCAGGCCTGCATCGACCGCACCTCGACCGAGGCCGAGCACATCGAGATCTCCTCGACGCACCTCGGCATGGGGGTGGACCCCGACGTGTGGGCGATCGTCGCCGACCGGCTGGCGGGTGGCACCCCTGACCGTGACCACGCCGGCTCCCACCCCGTGGTGCCTCGACGGCAGGGCCTGACCCGGTGACGACCGAGACTCGCCTGCGGCGTTGCCTCGTCGCCGCTGCGGCGGTTCCGCTCATCGTGCTGAGCGCGTGCTCGGGTGGCGACGCCGCTCCGGTCCAGACCTCGGACGCGGTGGCGAGCCAGGACGGCGGATCCACCGCCGACGCCGACTTCCCCGACGTCGTCGGGGCCGAGCTGCGCCGCGACGGTGACACCTGGTCGCTCGACGTCACGATGAGCTCGGAGTACGACACCCCCGAGCGCTACGCCGACGGTTGGCGGGTCCTCGACCCCGACGGCAACGTGCTCGGCGAGATGGAGCTCACCCACGACCACGCCGGCGAGCAGCCCTTCACGCGGACGCAGACCGGCCTGAAGATTCCCGACGGCGTCGCCACGATCACGATCGAGGGCCACGACCTGGCGAACGGCTACGGCGGCGCCACCCTCGAGGTCGACCTCTCCTGAGTGCCGGCCGACGTCGCGAGCGCCGCTAGCCTCGACGACATGACCACTTCTGGCGCTCACCCGAGGGTCGACGCGCCCCGCCTCGACGTCCCGGAGACCGAGGCGCTCGGTCGGGTGCGGGCGTTCGCCGACGACCTGGCGCGCCGGCGATCGGTGCGCGACTTCGACGACCGACCCATCCCCGACGGGGTGCTGGAGGAGGCGATCCGGGTCGCCTCGACGGCGCCCAGCGGCGCGCACGTGCAGCCGTGGCGCTTCATCGTCGTGACCGACCCCGCCGTGCGCGCGCGGCTGCGGGAGGCGGCCGAGGCCGAGGAGCGCGAGTTCTACGAGCGGCGCGCCTCCGACGAGTGGCTGGCGGCCCTCGGACCCCTCGCGACCGACGCGGACAAGCCCTTCCTGGAGCACGCGCCCGCACTGATCGCCGTCTTCGAGGTCCACAAGGGCCCGCACTCGCCGCGCCCCTACTACGTCAAGGAGTCGGTCGGCATCGCCGTCGGCTTCCTGCTGGCCGCGCTCCACCTCGCCGGACTGTCCACCCTGACCCACACCCCGAGCCCGATGCGCTTCCTCAACGACATCCTGGGCCGGCCCGCGGAGGAGCGCGGCTTCCTGCTGGTGCCGGTCGGCTACCCCGCACCCTCCGCGACCGTGCCCGCGCTGGAGCGCAAACCGCTCGACGAGGTGATGGTGCGGCTCTAGCAGCCATCAGGGGACAATCCTTCGCATGATCACGCGCACCGATGTCGAGGCCGCCCGGGAGCGCATCGCGGGGCGGGTCCGTCGTACGCCGCTGCTGGCCGTCGAGGACGCCCTCGGTGGCGCCGGCTGGTTCAAGCTCGAGGTCCTGCAGCACACCGGCACGTTCAAGGCGCGGGGAGCCTTCAACCGCATCCTCACCGCCACCGAGGACGGCAGCCTCGACCCGGGCGTCGGGATCGTGGTCGCCTCCGGCGGCAACGCCGGGCTGGCCAACGCCTTCGCGGCGCGGGAGCTCGGCGTCCCCGCGACGGTCTTCGTCCCGGAGACGGCGCCCGCGGTCAAGATCGACAAGCTGCGCACCTACGGCGCGGAGGTCGTGCTGCGCGGGGCCGAGTACGCGGCCGCCTACGAGGCCGCGGTCGCGCACGCCGGGAGGACCGGCGCCGTCTACTGCCACGCCTACGACCAGCCGGCGATCGCAGCCGGTGCGGGGACGCTCGGCCTGGAGATCCTCGAGGACCTCCACGACGCCGTCGACACCGTCGTCGTGGCCGTGGGCGGTGGTGGGCTGATGGCGGGGGTCGCGGCGGCCACCGAGGGTCGTGCCCGGGTGGTGGGTGTCGAGCCGGCGACCATCCCGACGCTGCACACCGCACTGGCCGCGGGTGGCCCCACCGACGTGAGCGTCTCGGGCGTCGCTGCCGACTCGCTGGGCGCGCGGCGCCTCGGCGACATCGCCCACGCCGTGGCCGTCCGGACGGGAGTGCAGTCGGTGCTGGTGGGCGACGACGACATCATCACCGCGCGCAGGGTGCTGTGGGACCGCTACCGCATCGTCGTCGAGCACGGGGCGGCTGCCGCTCTGGCGGCCGTCACCAGTGGGGCCTACCTGCCCTCACCCGGCGAGCGGTGGGTCGTCGTGCTGTGCGGTGCCAACACCGACCCTGCGACCCTGTAGGACATGCGCATCGAAGAGCTGGACGCCACCGACACCCCGATCGGTGTCATCAGCCTGCGCCGCCGCTTCGACCCGGTCGTCGGCCAGGACGTCTACGAGGTGAAGATCGACGACGAGTTCTTGATGTCGAGCCTCTTCACCGTGGTCGAGCAGGAGCTGGCCCACCTGGGTCTGGCCCGCATCACCGACCCCGACCGCGACCTGCACGTCCTCGTCGGTGGGCTCGGCCTGGGCTACACCCTCCGCGCGACGCTGGAGGACCCGCGGGTCGTCCAGGCGCAGGTGGTCGACGCGGTCGAGGCGGTCATCGACTGGCACCGTCGCGACCTGCTGCCCGACACCCGCGGGCTGGTCGCCGATCCGCGCTGCGACCTCGTCCTCGGAGACTTCTTCGCGCTCGTCGCGTCCGGCTCCACCCCGCGCCCGTCGTACGACGTGGTGCTGCTCGACGTCGACCACTCGCCGCAGAACCTCCTCGATCCCAGCCACGGTGCGTTCTACACACCCGACGGGTTGGCGCGCCTGGCATCGATCCTGGCCCCGGGTGGGGTGTTCGGGCTCTGGTCCGACGATCCTCCGGAGCCGGACTTCGAGGCCTCGCTCGACGCCGTCTTCGCGCACCGCGAGACCCACGTGGTCACCTTCGCCAACCCGATCACGGGCGGGGAATCGGCCAGCACGGTCTACGTCGCCCAGCTCTGAGGCCGCGCTCCGGAGCGCATGGCCGCACCGCCGCGGTCAGGCTGCCCGGGCGAACTCCCCCACGAGCGCGGCCACCCGATCCGGGTGACCCAGCTGGGGCACGTGCCCGGCGCGCAGCACCTCGAGACGGGCGCCGGGGATCTCGGTCGCCGCGGCCCGCGCGTGCGAGAGCGGGAGGACCGGGTCGCGATCGCCGCAGATCAGCACGGTGGGCACGCTCAGCCGGTGCAGCTCGTCGTGGGTGAGGCGGAGCGTGGAGCGGATGCCACGGACCGTGATGAGGGCCCGCAGCTCGGCCAGGTTGGCCCCACTGGCGACCGGGTCGCGGGCTCCGGCGACGAGTGAGTCGAGGAGGTCGGGATGGCGCACGATGGTCTCGTCCTCCCCCATCGACGCCATCATCCTCAGCAGCATGCGGCGACCGGGCTTCACCGTGGCCATCAGGTCACCTGGCCCTCGGGTCGCCGCCACCCGCAGTGGCAGCGGCGGTCGGGCTCCGGGCAGGGTCGGCATCGCACCGAGCAGCACCAGGCCACCGACCCGCTCGGGGTGGTCGAGGGCGAACCAGGTCGCCCACGACCCGCCGGCCGAGGCCCCGACCAGGATCGGCGCCTCGAGATCCAGGACGTCGAGGACGGCGCCGACGAAGCCGACCCCGTGCTCCCGGAAGCCGCCCGTCCCGAACGCCTGCGGCTCGCTGAGGCCGAAGCCCGGTCGGTCGACCAGGTGGGAGCGGAGCCCGGTGGCACGCTCCGCGAGCATCAGGTGGGAGAGCGCCGAGGTGTTGGACCCGTGGAGGTGCACCACCGGGGGCCCGTCACCGGACGAGACCACGTGGACATCCGGCCCGGACGGTCGGGAGAGCATCCGTCCGTGCATGCCGGCGCCCGCCAGCATCCGGCGATAGACCTCTGCGATGTCGCGTGTGCTCATGGGAGCCACGCTCCACGGGTCGGCGCCGGGCGGCTAGTTCTCCTTTCGAACCACCGGTGCGACACTGGAGGATGGACTCACCGGAGCTCGCCACCTACTGCTCCTTCACCAAGGCCATCGAGCACCTGGGCGACCGGTGGAGCCTGCTCATCGTGCGCCAGCTCGGGGTCTTCGGTCCGCTGGGCTTCAACGAGCTGGCCCGCGCGTTGCCGGGCCGGATCTCCCGCTCGGTGCTCAGCCAGCGGCTCAGGCAGCTGGAGACCCTGGGGGTGGTGGCCCGGGAGTCGCCCACCGGTTATCGCCTCACGGGCGTGGGCACGGGCCTGATGCCGGTGCTCGACTCGCTGCGCGGCTGGGCCGAGTCGTGGCTCCCCGACGACCCGGCCATGGTGGACCGTGATCCCGACGTCGTCCTCGCGTGGCTGGCGCAGCGGGTCGACCCCCGCCACCTGCCCGTCGAGCCCGTGGTGCTCGAGATCTGGCTCCACGAGCACGGTCGGCGCTACTGGCTGGTGCTGCAGCACGGCGTCGAGCCCTACGGGTGCATGAGCGATCCGCTGCTCGACCCCGAGCGGTACGTCCACCTCCGCTGTGCGGTCTCGACACTGCTCGCCCTCGCCCGCGGACGCCAGGGCTGGCGCGACGCGCTCGCCGACGGCTCACTCACCGCCGACGGTGCGACGCAGCTGTGCCGCCACCTGTCCGAGTGGTTCGTGCTCGCGTCCCCCTGACGAGTCAGGCGTCCACCACCGGGTTGACCAGTCGACCGATGCCGGGGATCCGGCACTCCGCCACGTCACCGGCCTGCACGTGGATCGCGCCCGGAGTGCCGGTCGAGATCACGTCCCCGGGGAAGAGCGGCATCACGGCGCTGTGGAAAGCGACCAGGAACGCCGGGCTGTAGCGCATGTGCTCGACCGTGTTGGTGCGCGACTGGTCGTCATTGACGACGGTGGAGACCTCCACGTCGCCGATCGAGTCGAACTGCTCGAGGACCTCGGCCATGGGCACGATCTCGGGTCCGAAGGAGAAGAAGCCCGGGAAGTTCTTCGACCGCGTCAAGAACCTCGGGTTGCGCTGCAGGATGTCCTCGGCCGTCTGGTCGAGGATCGTGGTGACGCCGAAGACGTGGTCGAGGGCGTCCTCCTCGGAGACGTTGCGACACTCACGACCGATGACCAGCCCCAGCTCCCCCTCCGCCGTGGTGCGCTCGCTCTGCGGCGGGATCGGGATCTCGTCGGCGGTGCCGATGATGGTGTGGTCGCCCTTGATGAAGGAGGCCGGCTCGTCGGGCACCGACTCGGAGAGGTCAGCGGCGTGGTCGACGTAGTTCAGGCCGATGCCCCAGATCTTGCGCGGACGCCGGTAGGGCGCGGTGAAGGTGACGTCCGCGAGCGGCACGAAGTGCTCCGGTCCGGTGGCGCCCGCGGCCGCCACCAGGTCGTCGTAGAGGTCCTCCTCGAGGACGGTCAACAGCGTCGGCACGTCCCTGTCGGTGAGCGCACCGATGGGCACGACTCCGCGCTGGGGGTCGATGAGGACCGGCACGTCGGTGCCGTGGTCGAGGATGGTGGCGAGTCGCACGGGAGAGCTCCTTGGTGGGTGGGACCAGTGACCGGTGGGCAGGGACTAGTAGGCGGCGACGAGTCCGCCGTCGACGCGGACCTGCTCACCGGTGAGGTAGGCGGCCTGCTGGGAGGCGAGGAAGGCGACGACCGAGCCGAACTCCGCGGGGTCGCCGTAACGTCCGGCCGGGATGGTGGCCTCCGAGGCGGTCCGGGAGGCCTCGGGCGTGACACCGGTGCGCTCGGCCGCGGCCTGGTCGAGCTGGGCGACGCGGTCGGTGTCGATCCGGCCGGGCAGCACCATGTTGACCGTGACACCGTCCCGGGCGACGGTGCCGGCGAGCGTCTTGAGGTAGGCCGCCAGCGCGGCACGGCCGACATTGGACGCGGTCAGCGTCGGGATGGGCTGGCGTACGCCGCTGGACCCGATCGCCAGGACCCGGCCCCATCCGCGCTCGCGCATCCCGGGCAGGACTGCGCCGACGAGGCTGATGTGCTGCTTGAGGAGCAGGTCGAACGCCGCCTGGGCGGCCTCGGCGGTGAAGGAGTCGGCCGCACCGGGCGGCGGTCCGCCACCATTGAGGACCACGATGTCGACCTCGCCGAACTGCTCCCGCGCGCGGTTGACGAGCAGTGCCGGGGCGTCGGGGTCGGCCAGGTCGACGACCACGCCCGTCGCGGAGGGCAGCGACTCGGCGACCTCCCTGACCAGCTCGGCGCGCCGTCCGGCGATGACGACGTGGGCGCCCTCGGCGGCGATGGCCGCCGCGGAGGCGCGTCCGAGTCCGCCGGTCGAGCCGAGGACGAGCGCGATCTTGCCTGTCAGACCGAGGTCCATGGGGTTCCTCCTGGGAAGGGTGGCAGGTGAGCAAGGTGCTGCTCGAGCAGCGGCACCAGGGCGGGTGGAAGGGTGGCGGCCGGAGGGCGGACCCGGCCGGTCGTGAGCACGCCGCGACGACGCAGGATCTCCTTGCGCAGCGACAGCCCGATCTTGAGCTGGCCCTCGAAGTTGGCCAGCGGGAGCCACGGCGCCCACGCCTGGTGGGCTGCGGCGAACCCTCCGGACGCGTGGGCGTCCAGCGCGGCGCGGAGGCCCTCGGGGTGGCTCATCCCGGTCATCGCCCCGGCAGCGCCGCAGCCGAGCTCGTCGACGAGGCCCACCCCGCCGAGGCCGCCGTAGACGGGGGCGGCGACGGCCCGGGTCAGCGCAGCGATCGCGGGCGGGGTCGGCGCCGACTCCGCCTTGAGGGCCGAGACGAAGGCGGCGCACGCCTGCACGACCTCGACCAGCACCGCCGCGGCCACGGTGACCCCGGACGCGGCGGGGTAGTCCTGCACGACGACGGGCAGCCCGGTGGCCTCGTGGATGGCGGTGAAGTGCTCGACCAGGACGTCGGCCCGCGGCGAGTTGGCCTGCACCATCAGTGCCTGCGGTGCCCGCTGCGCGGCCTCGAGGCAGGACTGCGCCTGGTCGATGGCGACGGCGGTGGTGAGGCTCGAGAGGCCGAGCACGACCGGCAGGTCGGAGGCGGTGGTCACGGTGCGGACGACGGACTGCTGCTCGGCGCGGGTCAGCGCGGCCGCCTCGCCGAAGACGCCGAGTGCCACCACGCCCTGCGCCGACACCGAGTCGGCCAGCGCGAGCTGGCGCTCCAGCGACGCGGTGTCGAGGGCGAGGTCGTCGCCGAACGGGGACGCGAGCACCATCCACAGCCCCCGGTCGAGGTGCGTGCCGCTCATCGCGTGACCTCGCGACCCAGGACGACGTCGACGATGTGCTCGGCGATCGCCAGGCTGGAGGTGGCCGCCGGCGACGGGGCGTTGCGCAGCGCGGTGACCCGGTCGCGGGTGGTGATCCGGAAGTCGTCGACCAGGTCGCCGTTGCGCTCCAGCGCCTGCGCCCTGATGCCGCTCGGGCCGGTGACGACGTCCTCGAGCCGGAGCTCGGGCACGTAGCGACGTGCGGCGGCGACGAAGCGGCGGCGGCTCAACGAGCCCGCCATCTCCCCCACCCCGGTGCGCCAGTGCTGGCGCGCGAACCGGCGGAAGCCGTCGTAGGCCACGATCTCGCGCAGGTCGCGCGCCGAGACCGTACGCCAGTCGTAGCCCTCGCGGGCCAGGGCGAGCACGGCGTTGGGCCCGACCATGACCTCGCCGTCCACCCGCGGTGTCAGGTGCACGCCGAGGAACGGGTAGCGCGGGTCCGGCACCGGGTAGACCAGGCCGTTGACGAGCGAGCGTCGCTCGGGGCGCAGCAGCAGGTACTCCCCGCGGAACGGCACGACCTGCGGCTCGCTGGTGTCGCCCGCCTTCGACGCCGTGTGGTCGGCCCACAGGCCGGTGCAGAGGACCACCCGGTCGAAGCGCTCCTCGAGCGGGCCCTCGGCCGTGCGGCCGGTGAGCACCACGCCGGTGGCGTCCTGGCGGATGCCGGTCAGCTCGGTCGAGAGCCGGACGGTGCCGCCGCCCTCCTCCACCAGCGCGCCGAGCCGACGCGTGACCCCGGGGTAGTCGACGACGGCCGTGGACGGCGAGTGGAGTCCCGCGACACCGCGGACGTGGGGCTCGATCTCGCGCAGCTCACCGCCGGAGAGGCGACGGATGCCGGGCACGCCGTTGGCGCGCGCCTTCTCCTCGATGGCGCCGAGCCGGCCCTCCTCGACCTCGTCGAGGGCCACCAGCACCTTGCCGCACGCGTCGTAGGCGATGTCGTGCTCGTCGCAGAAGTCGCGGAGCAGTCCGACGCCGCGCCGGCACAGGGTCGCCTTGAGCGAGCCGGGCTCGTAGTAGAGGCCGGCGTGCACGACCCCGGAGTTGCGTCCGGTCTGGTGCGCGGCGAGCCGGTCCTCCTTCTCCCACACGGTCACGGTCGCGCTCGGGTCGCTCACCTGGAGCCGGCGGGCGACCGCGGCGCCGAGGATGCCGCCCCCGACCACGGCGTACGCGGTGCTCATGCCGCACCGTCCGCGCGGTCGTCCTCGTCGAGCCACGGGCGCTCCCAGTCGAGGTCCTCGTGCTCACCGAGGAGCGGCGGAGGGACCGAGGACGCCGAGGGGGCGCCGTCGTAGCGCAGCGCGCCGCCCGGCACGGCCACCTCGCCGAGCGTCGGGTGCAGCAGCGGGTGGACGAGGCCGAGGTGCCGCACCTGCTCCCAGTCGTAGACCTCGGGCACGGAGCGGATCCTGCCCGCGGGCACGCCCTCACTCCCGAGGTCGGCGAGCACCTCCTCGGCCGTGCGCGAGGAGAGCAGACCGTCGATCTCGACCTGGAGGGCGTCGACGTGGGCGACCCGGTCGCGGTTGGTCGCGACGTCCGCCCGGGCGGGGTCGATCCCGACGACCGCGGCGAACCGGCGCCACAGCGACTCCGAACCGACCGCGATCACCAGCGAGGCGTCGGAGCAGCGGAACGTGCCGTAGGGAGCGATCGAGGGGTGCCGGGTGCCGGTGCGGGACGGCTCGCGGCCGGCGGTGAGCCACCCGGCGCCGTGGAAGGCGTGCACCGAGGTGACCGCGGCGAGCAGGCTCGTCTCGACGGCCCGGCCGACGCCCGTCGCCTCGCGCTCGTGGAGGGCCGACATGACCCCGAAGGCGCCGAACATCCCGGCGAGGATGTCGGCGATGGGCAGCCCGACGCGGGTCGGGTCCGCGTCCGCGTCACCGGTGAGGCTCATCAGCCCCGCCTCCGCCTGGACGATCTGGTCGAAGCCGGGCCGCGCCCCGTCGGGCCCGCCCGACCCGAAGCCCGTGATCGACAGGGTCACCAGCCGCGGGTTGGCCGCGCGCAGGGAGGCCGGGTCGAGGCCCAGCCTGGCGAGGAGTCCCGGTCGGTAGTTCTCCACGAGCACGTCGGCGTCGGCGCACAGGTCGCGCAGGCGCTGGGCGCCCTCGGGGGACTTGAGGTCGAGTCGGACCGAGCGCTTGCCGCGGTTGGCGGAGAGGAAGTAGGCCGACTCCTCCGTCGCGTCGGGCGCGGCGTCGGGCCCGGGCGGGGCGAAGGGGAGCCAGCCCCGGCTGTCGTCACCCGCGGGTGGCTCGACCTTGAGCACGTCGGCGCCGACGTCGGCGAGCATCATCGTGGCGTACGGGCCGGCGAGGGCGCGGCTCAGGTCGACGACCCGGACGCCGGCGAGCGAGCGGTGGTGATCGGTCGGGTTCACGATCGTCCTCCCATCAGCTTGAGTCCCAGGCTCATCAGCACGATGACCGACGTGATCCTCAGGACGTGGATCGACAGCACGACCGGCACGTTGGCGTTGGCCTCGGCCGACAGCGCCCCCATCTGGGCGATGCCTCCGGGTGCCGTCGAGAGCAGGGCGGTGTGCGCGTCGAAGTCGGTGAAGCGCCACAGCCCCCAGGCGAGCGCCAGGCCGAAGACCAGGAAGAGGACGACCGTCACCAGGATCGGGACGGCCGACGAGCGCAGCGCGGACAGGGACTCCCGGGTCACCGACTGACCGAGCAGCGCACCGATGGCGACGTAGACCACCCACTTGACGCTGCCGGGCGACTGCCAGCTCAGCTCAGTGGCCAGCGAGAGGGCAGCCACCCCGATCATCGCGCCCAGGAGCGGCGCTGCCGGGAGTCGCAGCACGGTCGCGACCCCGGCACCGGCCATCGCCGCCACCGTGGTGGCGGCGATGCTCGCGATCACGGGGAGTCCACCCGTTCGGTTTCGGGGTCCCGGTCCGATACCGACTCCGAGCCGTCGGCGCGGTCCGAGTCCTGCGTCGTGACGGTCTCCGACCGCGGGGTCCACACCCGGCCGTTCTTGCGCGCGTGGCGACGACGCATCGCGCCGTACCTCTCGACGGCGCGGGCCGCGGCCCGCTTGATCAGCACCAAGGCCAGGGGCAGCAGCAGGAGCAGGAGCATGAGCCCCAGCAGGACCCGCGAGGTGCCGCGGTCCAGGAAGATGTCGAAGTTGCCGCCCGAGATGATCATGGTCTGGCGCAGGGACTCCTCGGCCATCGGGCCGAGCACCAGCGCGATGACCAGGGCCGCGGGCGAGAGCCCGAAGCGACGCATGAAGAAGCCGAGGACACCGCAGGCGAGCATGATCGCCACCTCGACGATCGAGCCGTTGACGGTGAACGTCCCCAGCACGCAGACGACGATGATGGCCGGGCCCAGGACCCGGAAGGGAACCCGGGCGATGCTGGCGAAGGCGGGGATGCAGAACACGTTGACCACGAGCAGCATGATGTTGCCGAGGAACATGCTGGCGATCAGGCCCCACGCGAACTCGGGGTTCTGCGTCATCAGGAGCGGCCCGGGCTGCAGGCCCCACATCATGAAGCCGCCGATGAGCACGGCGGTGGAGGCGGAGCCGGGGATCCCCAGGGTGAGCAGCGGGACCATGGCGCCCGAGGACGCGGCGTTGTTGGCCGCCTCCGGGCCGGTCAGGCCGGCCATCGCACCCTTGCCGAACTTCTCCGGTGTCTTGGAGACCGACTTCTCCAGGTTGTACGACATCAGCGAGGCGACGGTCGCGCCGGCACCCGGCGTGGCACCGACGAAGAAGCCGAGGAACGAGCCGCGGGCGATCGGCCCTGCCGACTCGCGGAAGTCCTGCTTGGTCGGCCAGAACTCGCGCGAGCGGGCGGAGACGTTGAAGTAGGCGAGCTTCTCCAGGTGACCCCCACGCCACAGCGTGTGCAGGATCTCCCCGACTCCGAAGAGGCCGATCGCGACCGGGATGAAGTCGATGCCGTTGATCATCTCGACGGAGCCGAAGGTGTAGCGCTGCTGGCCGGTGCCGATGTCGATCCCGACCGTCGCGATCGCGAAGCCGATGAGGGCCGACAGCGTGCCGAGGAGCCGGTTGCCGCCGATGATGACGATGAGGGTGAGCAGGCCCAGGACGACGACGAGGAAGAGCTCGGGCGGGCCGAACGTGGCCGCCAGCGACGCGGTCATCGGCGAGGCGATGCTGATCAGCACCGCGCCCAGGGTGCCGGCGACGAAGGAGCCCACGGCCGCCATCACCAGGGCCGGTCCGGCGCGCCCCTGTTTCGCCAGGGGATAGCCGTCGAACGTGCTGGCCACCGTCGCCGACTCGCCAGGTGTGTTGATCAGCACCGAGGTGATCGTGCCGCCGTACATCGCGCCGTAGTAGACGGCCGCCAGCATCACCACCGCACCCGTCGGGTCCAGGGTGAAGGTGAGCGGCAGCAGGATCGCGAGGCCGGCCGAGGGGCCGAGACCCGGCATCACACCGACGATCATGCCCAGCATCACGCCTGCGAGCAGCAGCAGCAGGTTCATCGGGGTGACGACGGCGACGATGCCGTTCGCGAGGTTGTCGAAGGTGTCCATGTCAGGTCTCCGGTATCAGAATCGCGGCAGGATGCCCTCGGGCAACCCGGCGTTCAGGAGGGTCTGGAGCAGCAGGTACATCACGAACGGGATCCCGATCGCGACCGCGGCATTGGCCCGGTGGCGCCCGCGGTTGAGCAGGCTGAGCATGAGCATGAGGAAGGCGCCGGAGGAGATGATCGCGCCCAGCGAGATCAAGGTGGCGGCGAAGCCGACGGAGGCCAGGACCATGATGGCCAGCAGTCGCGGGTGCTTGCCGAGGTCGGCGTCGCCGATCTCGTCCTCGAGGGCCACGACCTCGTCGTCCTGCGGCGAGCGGATCGCGGAGACCAGGCCCCACAGGGTGAGCGCCACGCCACCGAGACCGACGATCCTGGGGAAGAAGCCGGGTCCGATCCGACCGGCCTGGGTGCGCCAGTCGAGGGCGAAGGCCATCTCGGTGTACACCGCCAGCACGACCAGCACCACGGCGAGGAAGACCGTCTTGGGGCGGACCCACCCTGCGACCCGGCCCGAGGGCCGGGTCGCAGGAGTGGCGGTGTCGAGCAGGGTCACAGGGCACCCAGTTCGGTGAGCTTCTCCTCGAAGGTGGTCTGCGTCTCGTCGAGGTAGCTGGTGAAGTCCTCACCCCAGCGCTCGTCCTCGAGCAGGAAGTTCTCGTCGAGGTACTCCTGCCACTCGGGGGTCTCGACGACCTCCTGCATGGTCTCCACCCACCAGTCCTGGGCCTCCTGCGGAGCATCGGGGGGCAGGATCAGCCCGCGCGGCATGGACGGCAGGTCGCTCACGCCGTTCTCCTCGCCGGTGGGCACGTCGGCGAGCGCCTCGAGGCGCTCGGGACCGGTGAACAGCAGCGCGGTGACCTGGCCGGCCTCCAGCTGACCCATGATCGAGCCGGGGTTGGAGATCAGCGTGTCGATGGCACCCGAGAGGAGCGAGGTCTGCATCTGCCCCTCCTCGTTGTAGGGCACGTAGTCGATCTCGTAGCCCTCGGCGTCAGCGACCATCTGCTGGATGATGTAGTCGACGTTGACCGTGCCGATGCCGCCCACGACGACCCTGCCCTTGGCGGTGGCGTAGTCGACCCACTCGTCGTAGGTCTGGAACTCGGCGTCACCCGCTCCGATCAGCAGTGCGTTGTCGGCGGCCAGGAGGCCGACGGGGGTGAAGTCGGTGGGCTGCCATCCGGTGTCGGCCTGCAGCGGCGTGGTGATGAAGGAGCCCGACGTCGTCGAGATCCCGTAGCCCTCGCCGGACTGGTTGAGCAGGTAGCCCCAGCCGGTCGCGCCCGAGCCGCCCTCGCGGTTCTCGACCCGGATGTTCTCGGGGTAGAGGTCGTCGCTCTGCAGGATGTCGACCATCGTCCGGGCCATGATGTCGTTGCCGCCACCGGGGCCGAAGGCGATCGTCCAGTCCATGTCCTCCGACGGATACGCGCCGCTGGACGAGCCGTCGGAGTCACCGCCGCAGGCACTCAGGGTCAGCATCAGCGCTGCCGCCGAAGCGACTGCGATCCTCATGTGGTTCATCGTTCCTCCTGGTTGCGTTGCACGGCGGCGCCGTGCCGGTCATGCGAGTTGTGGGTGTGCGTCAGACGGAGTCGAGGCGTTGCCAGGACCCGGTCCCGAGTGCGATGAGGCGACCTTGGTCGTCGGTCATGCGTGATTCGAGGGTCACGATGCGGCGCCCGGCGCGGATGATGCGCCCGGTGGACGTCCCCGTCCCCGTGAGCGGGCGGAAGAACCGCATCTGCATCTCGATCGTCACGGCCGGGGCCAGGAAGCGCTTGCAGAGGTGGCCCATGGAGATGTCGAGGGCCGTGGTGATCACCCCGCCGTGCACCGTTCCCTGTGGGTTGCACAGGTGCGGGCCGTAGGGAAGGACGACGGTGCAGGTCTGCTCCGGCTCGTCGTAGGAGATGTCGAGCTGCAGGAATCGGCTGAGGAAGAACGAGCCGAACTCCCAGGCCGGGTCGGACGCGGCCTGCCTGGCCAGCGCCGACACCTCGTCGGCATCGACCTGGGGAAGGGGACGCCCGGTGGCGGTGGTCGTCATGTCAGGACCACGTGAAGTCGGGGGCGCGCTTGGCCATGAACGCCTGGACGCCCTCGGTGAAGTCCTCGGTGTCGAAGGAGGAGTTGCGCAGGTCGATGGTGGCCTCGTCGTCGCGCACCTGCCCGGCCACGACCTTGTCGACCATCACCTTGCCGGCGCGGACGCTGAACTGGGCGCGGCTGGACACGGTCTCCGCGAAGCCGTACGTCAGCTCCTCGAGACCCTCCGAGTCCACGACCTCGTCGAACAGGCCGAGCTCGTAGGCGCGATCGGCGGGGATATGGAGGCCGGAGAAGAGGATCCACTTGGCACGCGACGGGCCCACCAGGTCGACCATCCGCTTGCTCGACTCCAGGCTGTAGACCAGGCCGAGCTTGGCGGGGGTGATCGCGAACTTGGCCGACCTGTCCGCGAAGCGGAGGTCGCAGGCAAGGGCGAGTCCGGCGCCGCCCCCGATGCAGTAGCCGTGGATCATCGCGATCGACGGCTTGGAGAGGTCCTCGATGGCGTGCTCGGCCGCCGCCACCTTCTCGTTGTAGGCCTTGGCCTTGGTCGCGTCGCTGCGCTCGGCCTCGAACTCGGTGATGTCGGCGCCGGACGCGAAGGATCGCTCACCGGCTCCGCGGAACACGACGACCTTGACCGTCGGGTCGGTGTCGAGGGTCCGCACGACGTCGGGCAGGTCGCGATACATCGCGACGTTGATCGCGTTGTGGCTCTCGGGACGGTTGAGGATCACGGTGGCGACGGCGTCGCGTCGCTCCACCACGATGTGGTCGGACATGGTCAGGCCTCTTCCTTCTCGGCGTCTTGTGTCTGGGGAGTCTGGTGGGGCTGGTCGTGCAGCTCGGGTCGGGCGTCGAAGACGACCTCGTCGGCGAACAGGCCGGCGATCTCGTCCTCGTCCAGGCCGATCTCCCGCAGGAGCTCGCCCGTGTGCTGCCCGAGCCAGGGGGCGGGGCCACGGACGGAGTAGTCCATCGCGGAGAACTTGGTCGGCGGGCCGATGGTCTT
The DNA here is from genome assembly GCA_038259535.1 of Propionibacteriales bacterium. Taxonomy (GTDB): domain Bacteria; phylum Actinomycetota; class Actinomycetes; order Propionibacteriales; family Nocardioidaceae; genus Nocardioides. The sequence goes on from JBBSOR010000004.1 coordinate 55,570, forward strand.
CATGTCGCCGATGACCGGGTGGTGGAGCTCGGTGACCATGCCCCGCGCCACGACGTGCGGATCGTCGAGGGTCTCATCGAAGGTGAGCACCGGACCGCAGGGCACCCCCACCTGGTCGATGGTCTTGATCCACTCCTCCGTGGTCCGGGTCATCGTGATCGCCTCGATCTCGGCCTCCAGCTCCTCGATGTGGGTCATCCGGTCGGGAAGGGTCAGGAAGCGGGGGTCGTTCTCCCACTCCGGGCGGCCCAGGGCGCCGAGCAGCCGCAGCCACAGCCGATCGTTGGCGGCGCCGATCGTCACGTAGCCGTCGCTGGTCCGGTAGGCCTGGTAGGGGGTGGAGCGACGGTGCCGGGTGCCCGTGGGCTGGGGCACCTCGCCGGCGCCGAAGTAGGCCCCGGACTCCCACACCGCCCAGGCGAGCCCGGCGTCGACGAGCGAGATGTCCATGTATTGGCCCTGGCCGGTCGCCATGCGCTGCATCTGCGCGGCCATGATCGAGTAGATCGCGGTGGCGCCTGCGGCGATGTCGTTGACCGCGATGCCGACCTTGGCCGGCCGTCCGCCCGGCTCACCGGTCATCCGGAGGAAGCCGACCATGCCCTGCGCCATGATGTCGAAGCCCGGGCGCTCGCGGTAGGGCCCCGTCTGACCGAAGCCGCTGATCGAGCAGTAGAGGATGTCGTCGCGGACCGCCTTGACCCCCTCGTAGCCGATGCCGAGCCGGTCGGCCACACCCGGGCGGAAGTTCTCGATCACCAGGTCGGCGTGCTCGGCCATCGCCAGGAACAGCTCGCGACCTCGGTCGGTCTTGAGGTCGAGGGAGACCGAGCGCTTGCTCCGGTTGGGCATCGCGAACGGATAGCTCTCGCCGTCGACCTTGGGCGCCATGCGTCGGGAGTCGTCACCGGTGTGCGGCTGCTCGATCTTGATCACGTCGGCCCCGAGCTCGGCCAGCACCATCGTGCAGTAGGGCCCTGAGAGGAACCGGGTCAGGTCGAGGACACGGAAACCGTCGAGTGGACGTCGCTGCGGGTTTTCCCGTATCGTGGGATTGCTTGCCGTCATGTGGGAACTGTGGCACACGACACATGGGGCGTCAAGCACCTGAGTGACGTCGGGCACACTGACGTCGTGGACGAAGGGCTCAAGACCGTGACCGAGCGCAGTTCTGTGCAGTCGATCGACCGGGCCGTGGCGATCCTGCGGTGCTTCGATGCCCACCACGCGGCCCTCGGGATCAGTGACCTCGCCCGACTGACCGGCCTGTCGACCAGCACGGTCCACCGCCTGCTCGCCTCGATGACCACCAACCGGCTGCTCAGCCGGGGTCCCGACAAGCGCTATCGACCGGGCCCCCTCCTCGTGCAGCTGGGCCGGTCCGGAGCCGTCCCGTCCAGCCTGCGCGAGGCCGCCCGGCCCTACATGGTCGCCCTGCGCGACGAGGTGGACGAGACCGTGGGGCTGCACGAGCTGCTGGCGACCTACGACCGCGCGGTGGTCGACCAGGTGGAGTCTCACCAGGAGCTGCGCCGGCACTACACCGACATCGGGGTGCCGATCCCCCTGACCCACGGCGCCCCCGGCAAGGCGATCCTGTGCACCCTGCCCTGGTCGCGCCAGCAGGCTGCCCTGGCCCAACGGATCGAGCCGGCCACCGAGAAGACACTGACCGACCCCGTGGCCCTCGCGGCCGAGCTGGCGATCACCCGGGAGCGCGGGTGGGCGGGGTCCGACGCCGAGCGCACGCCGGGGATCCGGGCGGTCGCCGCCCCGGTCTTCGACCACACCGGGGTGGTGGTGGGCGCGATCGGCCTCTCCATCCCGACCATCCGGATCGACGATGCCCGAGCTGCCGAGCTCGGCGCCCGGCTGGTCGCCGTCGCCTGGGACGTCTCGGAGGCCCTCGGGGCGACGCGCGACCGGGTCGACCAAAGGCTCTCCCTGGCCCACGGGCCGAGCAGCCCGGCCTGAGTCGCGTCGGCGACCGCCCTCCGGCGGGCGCGCAACCTCACGGCTCCAGGACGAGCTTCCCTCCGGGATGCCGGCCCATCAGCAGCTCGGCGGCCTCCAGCGCCTCGGCCAGCGCGAACGTACGGGCGACGGGGACGACGAGCTGCCCGGCGCCCGCCCACCTCACGAGGTCGGACCGCACCGACGCGCGGTAGGCCTTGCTGGCAGGCATCGCGCCGGCGATGTGGGTGAAGCCGTCCTCGCGGGCGCGCTCGGCGGCGGCGATCGTGACGATGCGTCCGCGATCGGCCACCAGGGCGAGCGACACCTCGACGGCCTCGTCGGTGCCGACGCAGTCGAGCGCCGCGACCACCCCCGTGGGCGCGGCGTCGCGCACCCGTCGCTCGAGGCCGTCGCCGTAGGTCACCGGCAGGCCGCCGAAACGGGTCACGACGTCGTGGCTCGACGCGCTCGACGTGCCGACCGCCCGCGCACCGAGCCGGGCCGCCTGCTGGAGCACGCTGACCCCGACGGCGCCCGAAGCGCCGTGCACCAGGATCGTGTCGCCCTCGGCCACCCCCGTGACGTGCAGCATCTCGGCGGCTGTCGTGCCCGCCAGCAACAGGTTGGCGGCCTCGCCGAAGGACAGCGACGGCGGCTTGGCGAAGACGTCGCAGGCCGCGACGGTGACGTCCGTGGCCCAGCCGCCGCTGATCCGGAACGCCAGGACCTCGTCGCCCAGCGCCACGGGGCCCGACGCGATCTCGGTGTCGGGCCCGACGGCGGTCACCACGCCGGACACCTCGTAGCCGACCGCCCGGGGGAACTCCCCGGCGCCGCTGACCACGTGCTTGACGTCAGCTGGATTCATCCCGGCCGCGCGGACCGCGATGGTGACCTCGCCGTGTCGCGGCGCGGGGACCTCGCAGGCCTCGAAGGAGAAGACGTCGAGCCCGCCGGGCCTGGTCGCGATCCACTGGTGAGCCATCGGGCCAACCTAGTCCGGCGGTTCCTGCGCTGCCGGCGGCTCAGCCGAGGGGCGGCAGCGCCACGACCTGCCCGGCATAGCTCAACCCGGCACCGAACGCGATCAGCAGCGCGGTGTCGCCTGCCTTCGCCTCGCCCGTGCGCAGCATCGCCTCGATCGCGAGGGGAACGGACGCGGCGGAGGTGTTGCCCGAGTCGATGACGTCGGTGGCGATCGCGATGGACTCGGGCAGCTTGATGTTCTTGGCCAGCGTCTGGGTGATGCGCAGGTTGGCCTGGTGGGGGATGAAGGCGTCGAGGTCGTCGACCGTGACACCGGCGAGGTCCAGCGCCTCGTGGGCGACCTTCGCCATCGCGAACGGCGCCCAGCGGAAGACGGCCGTGCCCTCCATCTGCACGACCGGGTGGTCGGCCCCCTCGGCGTGCCCGCCGATACAGCTCGGCGTCTGGGTGATGACGTGTGCCTGCGAACCGTCCGAGCCCCAGGCGGTCGGACCGATGCCGGCCGCCTCTGCCGGTCCGACGAGGACGGCCCCGGCGCCGTCGGCGAAGATGAAGGCGGTGCCCCGGTCGGTCGGGTCCATGAAGCGGCTCAGCTGCTCGACGCCGATCACCAGGACGTACGACTCGGCCCCCGAGCGCACCATCGACGACGCGAGGGTGAGCGCGTGGCAGAAGCCGGCGCAGCCGGCCGAGATGTCGAAGGCCGCGGCCTGGATGCCCAGGGCCGTCGCGACCTGCGGCGCGGAGGCGGGCGTGTGCTCGGGGTGGGTCGAGGTGGCGACGATGACGCAGCCGATCTGGTCGGCACCCACGCCCGCGGCAGCCAGCGCCCGCTCGGACGCGGCGATCGACATCCCGATGAGCGTCTCGTCGTCGCCCACGAAGCGCCGGGTCCTGATGCCCGACCGGGTCTGGATCCACTCGTCGGTGGAGTCGAGGACCTCGCAGATCTCGTCGTTGGTGACGACCCGCTCGGGCCGGTAGACCCCGAGGCCGAGCATCGCTGCGTGGGTGAGGCCGGTCGGCTGCTGGATCGTCATCCCGCGAGCATAGGCAGCCATCGCACGGCGGGCACACCGAGCGACGCCCGACGACGCTCGACACGGCGACGCCGAGGTGGGACATGATGGGGCGATGGACAGCACCCACGCGACCGCAGCCGGCGTCGACGAGAGCAGCCTGAAGTCGCTGCGCGTCTGGAACCTCGCCCTGACCGTGCTTCACCTCGGCCAGGCCATCGCGGTGCTGGTGCTGGCGAGCGACTTCGCGATCGCCGTCACCCGCTCCCTGCCCACCGGGCCGCCCGGCTCCGACCCTGCGGTGCCCGAGGCGCTCTTCGACGTGCCGATCGGCGCCGCGATCGCGGTGTTCCTCAGCCTCGCCGCCCTCGACCACCTGCTGACGGGCACGGTCCTGCGCCGCGCGTACGACGACGGCCTCCGCAGCGGCATCAACCGGTTCCGGTGGATCGAGTACTCCGTCAGCGCCACGCTCATGGTGGTGCTGATCTCGCTCTACACCGGCATCGTGTCGATCTCCGCGCTCATCGCCATCGCGGGCGCCAACATCTCGATGATCCTCTTCGGCTGGCTCCAGGAGTCGGCCAACCCGCCCGGGCGCACGCACGTGAACATGACGCCGTTCTGGTTCGGCTGCGTCGCGGGCGCCACTCCCTGGATCGCGATCGGCTACAACCTGGTCGCGGCCGAGGAGATCCCCGGCTTCGTGATCGGCATCTTCGTGTCGCTGTTCATCTTCTTCAACAGCTTCGCGCTCAACCAGTGGCTGCAGTACAAGCAGGTCGGGCCGTGGCGCAGCTACGCCTTCGGCGAGAAGGTCTACCTCGTGCTGAGCCTGGTGGCGAAGTCGGCGCTCGCCTGGCAGATCTTCGGCGGTTCGCTCGCGGGCTAGGGAAGGTCGACGAACGTGACCGTCATGTCGAGCGAGCCGAACAGCCCGGTGAGCATGGTCCGCGTGTTGGTCGCGGCCTGCTCGAGCAGCTCCGACTCCGCGGCCGCCGCGGCGATCTTGTCCTCGGCGAGCAGATAGATCTCGCCCTGGTCCGAGCTGGAGAACGCGTCCGAGACCCGGTCGACCAGGCCGCGGTTCTGGTCGTAGAGGTAGGTCTTCTCCTGGTCGAGGTTGGGCTCACCCAGCTCGGCCCCCGGGAGCCGCACCTCCACCGACGTCCCGTCCTCGGAGACCGTCAGGTCGCCGTCGGCGAGGCCGGAGAAGTCGACGTAGGCATCGACCGTGCCGGCGGCGACGAAGAGCGACCGGTCGCCGGCGATGAAGCTCGGGATGAACCTGACGTCGTTCTCCACGTCGAGGACGACCTCGAAGTTGCCCACGGCCGCGTGGTACTCGCTGATGTCCTCGATCGACTTGAGGAGGGCGGGCTGGCTGCGGTCGACGGTCTCGCTCGCGAACGGGTTGGACAGGCCGAACAACCCGGCGATGCCGAGCCCGACGAACGCGGCCACGGCGACTGCGCCAGCGATGAGCAGCGCCACGATCCAGACGATCGCACGGAGCAGTGGGTTCATGACCGGGTCCTCCTGTGGACTCGTGGCCGCCGGGTCCCGTGAGCCGGGCACGACCAGGTGGTGCACGCTACGTGGCACTCGCGCCGCCGGGGTGGAGGTTCACCCACACGGGTGTCCTCAGCCCAGCAGGTGGACGGTCCGCGGGTCCTCCTCGCCGGCGAAGAACCGCTCGAGCACGTCGGCGAAGACCCGTTCACCCGCCGCGGCGTGCGCGAAGAGCGTCATCGAGGACCGCAGCTTCATCGCATCCACCTCACCGAGGACCTGGTCGGCCGAGACGTCGCCCAGGACGAGGAGCGCCCGGCAGCACGCGAGCAGCCGGGGGCCGAGGACGTCGTGGGCGAGGTAGGCGTGCGCCTCCTCGAGGTCCGCGATGGCGTACGCCCGGGCCGTGGTGCTGCGACCGAGCCCCGCCACCTGCGGGAAGACGAACCACATCCAGTGGCTCCGCTTGCGGCCCGCGCGCAGCTCGGCCAGCGCGTCGTCGTAGGTCCCGCGCTCGTCCTGCGCCGTCACGAAGCGTTGGAGGTCCACACCACCAGTGTGCGTCGGCACGTCTAGGTTGGGCGCGTGCCCGACACCCCCTCCCGCGCCGCCCAGCTCGGCGCCCTGGCCTTCCTGCTGCGACCGACCTACATCGCCACCGAGGTCGTGACCGCCGCGGCGACCACCGGTGGCTACAGCTTCGTGTCCGACTCGGTGAGCAAGCTGGGCGAGGTGGGCTGCTCGGAGGGTTACTGCTCGCCGCGGCACGAGGTGATGAACGGCTCCTTCGTGGGCTACGGCGTCCTGCTCGCCGGGGGCGCACTGCTCCTCGCGAAGCCGCTGGGCCCGTGGGTGACCGGCCTGCTGGTCGTCTCCGGGGTGAGCTCGTACGCCACGGGGCTGGCGCCCCTGGACCAGGACGCCACGCTCCACGCGCTCGCCGCGACGCCGCTGTTCGTCGGACAGCCGCTCGCGCTGCTCCTCCTGGGACATCGCCTCCGCGAGGAGAAGCCTCGTTTGGCGAAGGCCCTGCTGGTCACGGGCACGGTCACCGCGGCCGCGGCCGTCGGCTTCATCCTCTCCGGGGACGAGCGGGCCGCCGGCGCCCTCGAGCGACTCGCGCTGTGGCCGGTGCTCTTCGGCCTCGGCGCCTTCGCCTGGACCCAACGGCCGCGGCGACGCCGCAGCTGAGTGTCGGCGGGCGCTGGTTGACTTCGCGCATGAGCCCGGTGACCTGGCAGGACCTGTGCGTCGACGCGCTCGACGTCACCGCGATGGCGGCCTTCTGGGCCTCGGTCAGCGGCCTCGCGCTCGCCGACCCCGACCTGGGGGCACCCGCGGCCCTGCGCGGACCCACCCCCCGACACACCCTGTGGGTCAACGAGGTCGACCGACCTCGTCGCGCGAAGAACCGCGTCCACCTCGACGTCGACTGCGCCTCCGTCGACGACCTGGTCGCCCTCGGGGCCACGGTGACCGCACCGGCGGAGGAGACCGGCCTGGGCTGGACGCGGATGGCCGACCCGGAGGGCAACGACTTCTGCGCGTTCGTGCGGCCACCCGAGCGACTCCCGGCCTACCGCCTCCACGGCCTCGGCATCGACTGCGCCGACGCCGAGGCGCAGGCGCGGTGGTGGAGCGAGCTGTTCGGCACCGAGCCGGCGTACGACGCCGAGCACGACTGCTGGACGCTCACCGGCGTCGCCGTCGACGCGCAGATGACCCTCGACTTCGCCACCGTGCCCGAGCCCCGCACGGAGCCCAACCGCATGCACTGGGACGTCCGGGGCGACGTCGACGACCTCCTCGCGCGCGGCGCGACCCGTCTCGTCGACCAGCCACGGTGGACCGTGCTCGCCGACCCGGAGGGCAACGAGTTCTGCGTCTTCGCTCCGGCGTGATCCGGGCGGCCGAGGGCAGCGGGCTGGTGGGGCCCTAGTCCGAGAGTCCTTTCGGTGCGCTTCGCACCCGTTGCAGCGGGTGGGAAGCTCGCGAACCACCGGGTACCCGGTGGTTGGCACACCGTCACTCGTCGGGGATGAGGTGCAGCCAACGCCGCGAGAGCACGAAGGCGCGTCCGGTGAGCACCCGCGGCCTGATCTCGACCACGTTGTACTTCGGCGTCCCGACCCAGGTCCGCAGCGGCACGTTCTCCGCGCGGTGCTCCTCGTCCTCGGGCAGGATCCGCGCCGACCCTCGCACGACGACGCTGCTGGCGTGCTCGTCGTCGTAGCGGTCGATCTCGAAGGCGACCTCCGAGCCCATCGCGACCGACAACAGCTTGTCGCCACCGGCGGTGCGGAAGAGCAGCGTGTCGTGGTCGACGGCGTAGTTGATCGGGGTGATGTGGACCTCGTCGACCAGCCGGAAGGCGAGTCGACCGAACTCCTCCTCGCGCAGCATCTGCCAGCACTCGTCCTGGCTGAGCTCGGTGACGATCTCGTCGCTCATGACGATCACTCCTTGTGCTCGGGGTTGCTCCGACGCTAGTCGGGGGCCGAGCCAACCGGCAGGGCTGAAGGTCCCGACCAACCGTGACCGGGGTCCCCGGCGTCAGCGACTCAGGAGCCGCCCGGCGCACGCTGGTGCGCCGTCCACCCCGCGCCGTTGTGCCAGCGCTCGCGGGTCCCGTCAGCGGTGACGTACCACCCCTCGGCGATCGACCGGGGCGCCGTGGGGTGCCCGGTGAGCACGTCGGGCGCGAGGACACCGGAGCGGGCGTCCGACTGCGGACGCGCGACAGGAGCGGGCCCGACCGTCGGGGGCGGCTGAGCATCCGACGCGGGCGCGGCGGCTGCGACCTCGATCGGCGGGCCCACCACGGGTGGGACCGCCGGCACCGGTGGCGCGCTGCGCACGAGGTGCGCGAACAGGCTCACGGCCACGACGAGCACGACGACCAGGAACACCCAGACCAACCAGTCGGTCCCCCGGGTGCCGATCACGAACACGACGAAGACCGTCGCGAAGGACAGGGCCCTGCCGGTCGGGGTGCGCGACTGCGCCATGGTGACCTCCGTGTCGACGACCCGGGACGGCCGCAGGTCAAGGGTGCAGCACCCGCGCCGCTCTGTCCGGGGATTCTGCCCACGACGTGTTGCCGAGCGCCTCGCCGGACGAGGCGCTCCGCGACACGTCACCGCCGGGTCGGTGCGGCAGACTGGCCGGGTGAACACGAAGATCTCCGTCGCCGGCCTCGGCTACGTCGGCCTGTCCATGGCGGTGCTGCTCGCCCGCCACAACACGGTGGTCGGCCTGGACCTCGACGCCGACCGGATCGACCTGCTCCGTCGCGGCGAGAGCCCGATCCACGACGACGACATCTCGCGCTTCCTCGCCGAGGAGGACCTCGCCGTCACCTTCACCACCGACGCGGACCAGGCGCACACGGGCGCCGACTTCGTCGTCATCGCGACGCCGACCAACTACGACCCGGTCACCAACTACTTCGACACCGGCTCCATCGAGGCCGTGATGCGCGACGTGATGCGCATCGCACCCCACGCGACGATGGTCGTGAAGTCGACGGTGCCGGTGGGCTACATCGACGACGTCCGCACGCGGCTGGGCACCGACAACGTGATCTTCTCCCCCGAGTTCCTCCGCGAGGGCCGGGCGTTGCACGACAACCTCCACCCGGCCCGCATCGTGGTGGGCGAGGACTCCGAGCGGGCCCGCGCCTTCGCCGACCTGCTGGTCGAGGGCGCCGACGCCGTCGACGTACCGGTGCTGCTGACCAGGCCCACCGAGGCCGAGGCGATCAAGCTCTTCGCCAACACCTACCTCGCGATGCGGGTCGCCTACTTCAACGAGCTCGACTCCTTCGCCCTGTCCCGCGGGCTCGACACCCGGCAGATCATCGACGGCGTCGGGCTCGACCCGCGGATCGGCACCCACTACAACAACCCGTCCTTCGGCTACGGCGGCTACTGCCTGCCCAAGGACACCAAGCAGCTGCTCGCCAACTACTCCGACGTGCCGCAGACGCTGATCTCCGCGATCGTCGACGCCAACACCACCCGCAAGGACTTCATCGCCTTCGACATCCTCGACCGCGCACCGGAGGTCGTCGGGATCCACCGGCTGCTGATGAAGGCCGGCTCGGACAACTTCCGCGAGTCGTCGGTGCAGGGGATCATGAAGCGGCTCAAGGGCAAGGGTGTGGAGGTCGTGGTCTACGAGCCCGAGCTCGACGCCGACTCCTGGTTCGGCTCGGAGGTGACCCACGACCTCGCGTCGTTCAAGCAGCGATCCGACCTGATCGTGGCCAACCGGATGGTCGAGGAGCTGGGCGACGTGGCCGACAAGGTCTACACGCGCGACCTCTTCGGCGCCGACTGAGCCGACCAAGGGGTGAGTCGGTCAGCGGCGACGGCCGAAGATCCCGCGCTTGCCCTGGTCGGTGTCGTCGACGCCCCCCAGCGAGGACCCGGGGTCGGCCGCGGGCCTGACGTCGGCCTTGCGCAGCGCCTTCATCAAGCGCTGCTCCGACTTCGCCGGGTCCATCGGCGGACGGGCACCGAGGGTGAACCGCTCGACGTCGCGCTCCTCGACCGGGACGAAGCCGACCGCCCTCGCCGGATAGCCCTTCACCCCGAACGACTCGTCCAGCAGCACCTCGCGGTCGTCACCGTCGCCGACCAGGCGCTCGACGCGCGCCAGCGCCGCCGTGCGTTCGAGCCGCGCGACCGCGCCCCGGTCGTAGGACAGCACGCGGGCACCGTGGTGGGTGCGCTCGAGGTCCTCGAGCAGCGCCGAGAGCGCCGTCGGCAGCGGGGCCATCGACACGTCCGGCAGCGTCAGCACGAACTCCGCGCCCGAGGTCTCCGGCGCCGACTGGACCAGGCGCACCCGCGGCTCGTGGAGGTAGGACCTGTGCACGATGCGGGTCTCGAGCATCGGGTCCTCGACCGGCTGGACGCGGTCGTCGTGGACGGTGCTCCACGGCCCGACGATGCTCACGCGCAGGTCGGGCACGTCGCCGTCGAGCAGCGAGTCGACGAGATGGACCGTCTCGTCGGCGGCACCGGCGGGAACGACGACCTCCAGGTAGGGCACCTGGTAGGCACGCCCGCGACGGTTGCGCTTGGGACGCATCGTCGGCACGAGGTCGGCGAGGTAGGGGTCGTTGTAGCGGTTGACCTGCTCGGCGCGGCGCAGCACCTGCGAGCGACCGAGGTGCCAGCTCCTCGCCTCACGCTCGACGACGAAGACGCCGCCGGCCTGGGCGAGCGAGTGGCCGAGGTGCATGTCCTCGCCGAGGCGCAGCGTGCGGTCGAAGCCGGCGGAGTCGAGGTAGAGCGCCGTGGACACCGAGCCGGTCATGCCGATGTGGAAGCGCTGCGCGCGCGGTCCGGCGGTGCGCAGGTCGTCGGTCTTGGCCCAGTAGTCCTCGACCCACTGGTGGGGCTCGTGCTCCTCGCCGGGGAAGAGGTCGGCGGCCGCGCCCGCGGCCACCCGGTCCCGTACGACGGCGGGGTCGAGGTCGAAGAGCGAGGTCGGGTCGACGAAGCGCTTGTCGCCACCGGGCACGGCGTAGTCGATGAGGTGGTGCCAGCGGGCGTGCGCCTCCACCTCCTCGCGGTAGGCGAGCATGTCGGCGTCGTACCAGTGGAGCACGTCGCCCTCCGCGGCGAGCGCGCCGAGGTGGCACGCGTTGGCGCGACCCCAACCCTCCTCGACGCGGATCAGCCGCGTGTTGTCGGGACGGACCTCGGGCAGCTCCTGCGTCGGCGAGCTCTGGTCGTCGACGACGACGACCTCGAGCAGGTGCGCGGGGTAGGACTGCGCGGCGAGGCCGGCCAGGACGTAGGGCAGGGTGTGCTGGTAGTTGAACGTCGGGACGACGACGCTCACCGCGAGCGTGGGCTCCCACTCACCGAGGGGTGGTGGGGTGAGCACGCTCCAGTCGTTGTGGCGCACCACTGGTTGCCGCGGCATTCACTGTCCCCCGTCCGGTGACCCGGCCCCCGGCGCTCGCGCGTCGGGCCGGTCGAGCGGGTCGACCTCCAGCGCCAGGCTCGGCCGGAAACCCGCCCACTCGGAGGCCACGATGTCAGGTCGGCGGAACTCCTCGTCGTCCCGCACCCAGGTGTGACCCTCACCGGTGCGTCGCAGGATGTAGCCGAGGCCGTGCGTGCGGTAGATCCGGCCACCCGCGGCCTCGACGCCGGCGAGCAGCTGGGCGTCGACGAACTTGCGCACGCGACGGAAGTCGCCGAGCGATCGGAGCAGCCCGCGGTCCATCAGCAGGGTGCCGCCGGCCACGAAGCGGGCGAAGATCTCCGACGGGTGGTTGCGGCGCACGGTGAGGTCGTCACGGTGCTCGTTGGCGTGGAGGTAGACGAACTCCGAGGGCATCCCGACGACGTCGGCGCCGGAGAAGCGGCGGGCCATCAGCAGGTCGTGGACGGCGTCGGGGGCATACCAGTCGTCGTCGTCGACCTTGAGCAGCACCTCGCTCGACGCGGCCCGCGCGGCGCCGGTGAGCACGTCGCCGAAGAACTCCGACTCGTCGAACGTGAGCACCTGGTGCGGGCGGTCGCCCAGCGCCCGGCGTACGGCGTCGCGGTCGGGCTCGAAGCCGTGGGCGGCGAGCACCAGCTCGACGTCGGCGCCGCGTTGGCGGGCGATCTGGCGCAGGGCGAAGTCGAGCATCTGCGGCCGCTTGGTCGCCAGCAGTGCGCTGACCGCCGGCAGGCCGACGTGACGCACGCCGGCGCGCGTGGCGAGCGCGGAGCGCCAGGCCAGCGTGGAGTGGTGGTCGAAGGCGGCGCGGCGCACCGCGAGGCTGTGCTCCTCCCTCCGCAGCGGGTCGTCGAGGTCGACGGGTGCGTCGAGCGCGGCCGCCAGGGGCGGGGCGACATCGATGACTCCGCCCGTCTCCAGCGGCACCCCGGAGATCGCCAGCGCGAGCAGGTCGGCGGTCGAGGTGTCGGCCGAGAGCCGCACCCCCTGGAACCCCCGCGCGGCGGCGACGACACCCTCGGTGACCGCGCCCCGGCCCGAACCCTTGACCAGCCGGGCGAGGTCGACCACCGGGTGGTCCCAGTCCTTGCGGAAACCGATCGGGTTGAACACCCGCTCGTCGACCGGCTCCGGCCCGGGGTCGGTGACGACCGTCGGCGCACGGTCGATGACGTGGTGCTCGACGACGTCGCCTCCGCGGCGGGCGATCACCACGTCGGGCGGCACGTCGCGATCGGCGTCGCCCGCACCCGCGACGTCGGGCAGCAGCACGCTGCGGGCGTCGAGCCCGGGCGCGGCGGGACGGCCGGCGTAGGACACGACGACGCCGCCGTGGGTGGTGTCGCCGGGGCCGGCGGCCTGGCGCGCCATCTCCATCACGACCAGCTGCGCCCGGGCACCGGTCGCGAAGCGGACGACCGTCAGCACGCCGCGATCACCCGCCTCACGGGTGGCGAGGTGCACCAGGCGCGGCCACTCCGGGCGCGGCACGAGCACCCACGGGCTGGGGGCGTCGGTGAGCCAGCAGGCGATGACCTTGCACTGGCCGAGCGGGGGCACCGCGCTCGCCATCCGGCGCAGTCGCGACCGGTCGGCGGCGACGACGAGCACGGAGCCCCAGCCCTTGAGCGGCCCGGTGAGGGCGGACAGGGTGACGATCTGCGGCTCGATGCCGGGGACGTCCTCGATGCCCTGCAGGGCATCGAGCACGAGGCTGTCGGAGTCGTCGACCAGGACCAGCGTGGGTCCGGGGAGACGGACGTCGTCGAGAGGGTGCTGGGAGGGGGAGTTCACGGCCGCACGCGCTCCTTCAGCGAGGCGGGCAGCGAGTGCTGCACCAGGGGACGGGGTTGGCGCCAGAGCCAGTCACGGCTGACGTGGTCGATGATGTGGACGTGGGGCGGCGCGGTCACCTTGACGAGTCCGCCGAGCGCCTCCGGGTCGCCGTTGCGGATCGCCTCGTCCACCTCGAACTCACGCAGCTTGCGGTAGAGGCGGGTGTTGGTGAAGTCGACGCCGTCGCGGCGCCAGTGGGCGTACTCGTCGGCGTCGAGCCACTTCACCTCGACGCACAGGCCCTGCTGGAGCACGATCCGCTCCACGCCCGGCGGGAACTCGCGCAGCTCCCAGTCGAAGGCCTTCACGAAGGTGAAGTCGGGGCCCATCGGGTAGATCCAGGGCTCCAGGAAGCGCAGCGACAGGTCGAGCCAACCGGTCGTCTCGTCGACGACCGTGAGCGGGTGGCGGGGCATCGCGACGATCGCGCGGGTGGATTGGAGCTGCCACGTGAGGTCGCGGAGGATGCCGGCGCCCTCCGGGGTGAGCACCATGTCGCCGTCCCACTTCATGGAGTAGGTCGTGCGGACGTGGGAGAAGCACCAGTTGTAGAAGTGCGTCAGCGAGTGGACGCTGGTGGCGGGTGTGGCGAGGTGCTCGCCACCGGCGCGGGCGACCTGGTGGGGGTAGTCGAGGACCGTCAACCGGTCGCTCGCTCCGCACTGCTCGGCGACCCGTCGGGCCACCTCGGACGTGCCGTCGTCGGACCCGTTGTCGACCAGCAGGACGTGCTGCACCGCGGAGAAGATCGGAGGAAGCACCCACGGCAGGTTGCGGGCCTCGTTGCGCACCCGGAAGACGCAGGTGAGGCCCGGCGCCAGCGGGTCCCCCGAGGTCCACGGCCACGTCACGTCGTAGTCGGGATCCCCCTCCAGCGAGGCGATGTCGGGCATCAGGCGGATCCCTGGGGGCGCTCGCGACCCAGCGCCCGACGCAGCTTCTGGCGCGCCACCGGCGGCACCATCGCCCGGATCGCGTGAGGCATCCGGTCGGCGCCACTGCGGGCGGGCTGCTCGCCCGCTGCCCGCCGAGCCTCGGCGGCTGCCGTGCGCCGCTGGGCCACGACGGTCGAGTGCGCGAACGCCTCGGCCTCGGCGTACTGCCCGGCATAGGCGGTGCGGATCTGGTCGCACCACTCCTGGTTCTTCGCCGAGTCGTCGCCGGCGATCGCGTCGAGCGCCTGCCATGTCTCGTCGGCGAGCTCACGCAGCCGGTCGGGGACGCCGATGTCGTCCCAGGTCGCGGTCACCCGACGCAGCGAGGGGTCGATGAAGCGGTGGACCTCCGCGATGTCGACGGCCATCGCGGTCTTCACGCCGGCGAGGTCGAACGCCTCACCGAGGGCGAAGACCGGCCGCGTCCAGTCGTCGAGGAGGTCGCCGTAGTGGACGAACGCGCGCTGCTGGCCGCGGGTGGCGCGCTCGGTGTGCAGCATCATGTTGATCCAGGCAGCCGTGCGGGTGATGGCCCCCTGGTCGGACCCGGCACCGCTCTGCCCTCCAGTGGGCCCGTAGTAGGCCTGCTTGGAGCCGACCACCTCGGTCACCGGTCGCAGCATCGTGACGTAGGACGACGTGGCGTCGCAGCGGTCGGCGGCCGCGCGCCACAGTCCGAGGAACCAGGAGGCCCGGGGGTCCTTGATGACGAGCTCGTCGCCGACCGCGAACTGCGCCTCGAGCCACGCCGTCACCCGCTCGCGGGTGGCGTGGTCGCCGCTGGTGGTGCCGGCGTCGAGCCAGGCGCGCGGGCGGGCGTCGGAGACCTGCACGTTGCTGCGCTGCAGCAGCTCGTGGTGCAGGTCGACCACCCAGCGCGGCTCGCCGAATCCCTTGGGGTTGGTCGCGTCGGCGACCACCTCGGGCTGGGGCACGTGCAGGCCGAGGGTGCGCAGCGTGCCGGCCATCGTGCTCGTGCCACTGCGGCCCGAGCCGACGACGTACACGACCCGACGAACACTCATGCGGCGCAGCCTATCGGTGGGCTCGCGGGGAGGATCAGTGCTCCGGCCGACGATCGTGGTCGCGGCCGCCATGGCGGTGGGTCCATGCTGGACCCCTGCCACCTCCCGGCCCGAGAAGGAGGCCGACCGTGTCCGCCACCGGACTGTCGCTGGACCGCCTGACGGCCTGGGCGCTGCGGGGCGGGCCGGCGCCCGTGCGGCTCACCGACGCTTCCCTGAGCCGGATCGCCGTCGCGCACGAGCGCCTGAGGCTGGCGGCCCGCTCAGGAGCCGTCTACGGGCTGACGACGGGCGTCGGTGCCCTGCGGACGGTGCCGAGCGACCTCACGCCCGGTGCCGGCCCCACGCACGCACGGCGACTGTGGCGCAGCCATGCGACGGGGGTGGGCGAGACCTACGACGACGCGACCGCCCGGGTCGCGATGGCCATCAGGCTGCACCAGATCGCCTCGGGCCGGTCCGGGGTCAGCACCGGGTTGGCGTCCTCGCTGGGGGCCGCGATCGACTCGGGCGCCGTGCCCCTCCTGCACAGGTCGGGCTCGATCGGCACCGGGGACCTGGTGCCGCTCGCGGAGCTCGGCCTGACGCTCGTGGGTGAACGGCCGTGGCGGTCCGGCACGGCGGCCGTGGCCGCGGTGGACGACGGCGACGCGCTGCCGTTCATGTCGAGCAACGCGCTGACCCTGGCGACCTCGGCGCTGGTGCACCGCAGGCTGGCCCTGCTCTCCGCCGCGGCCGAGAAGGTCGCCGCACTGTCGGCGGCAGCGCTGCAGGCATCGGTCCAGGCCTACGACCCGCGCGTGCACGCCGGTCGAGCGGGCGCGTCCCAGCAGCAGGTGGCGCGCCGGCTGATGGAGCTGCTCGAGCCGGCGGACTGGACTCCGGCACGCGTGCAGGACCCGTTCGGGCTGCGCACGGTGCCGCAGGTGCACGCGCCGTTCGTGGACGCGCTGCTCGCCACCGAGCAGTGCGTGATGATCGAGGTGGATGACTCCAGCGAGAACCCGCTCGTCGTCGACGCCGGGGTGCCGCTGCACCACGGAGGGTTCGTCACCGCCCGGCTGTCCGCGGCGCTCGACGCCCTGCGCCAGGCGGCCTATCCGGCGCTCGCGCTCTCCGCCGCCCGCCTGTCGTCCCTGACCGATCCGTCGCTCACGGGCCTGCCGGCATTCCTCGCCTCGGGACCGGCGGACAGCTCCGGAGTGATGATCCTGGAGTACGTCGCGCAGGACGCGCTGGCCCGTCTCCGGATCCTCACGACGCCGGTCTCCACCGGCCACGCCTCGGTGTCACTCGGGCTCGAGGAGCACGCGAGCTTCTCCACGCAGGCGGCGTGGGCGTGCGAGCAGCTCGCGGTGTCGGCACCGGTGGTCCTGGCGTGTGAGCTGGTCGCCGCCGTGCGAGCGCTGCGGATGGCGCCGGACCGGTTGCCCGCGGGGCCGCTGCGGGCGGTCTTCGACCAGGCGGCGACCCTGATCGGGGAGGATCACACCGATCGTCCGCTCACCGACGACCTCACGTCGGCCGTAGGACTGGTGGAGGCGGGACTGTGAGACCGTCGGTGCTCCACTCGGCGTGGGTCAACGGTCTACCATCCGAGACCATGAGGCGTCGTCGCACGGTTTGCTCGGGCAGGTCTCGCGATCACGCTGGTGCTCGCGGCCGCCGCCTGCACCGGCGGCGGGGACGAGGCCGAGAAGGAGGACGCCGCGCCGGACGAGCCGGCGGTCGAGGTGGCGTGGGAGTTCGTCACCCGCCCCGACCTCACGCCGCCGCGCATCGACGTGAGGTCGACCGACGCCGCCGGTGCCGACGAGATCGCCGCCGGCGACGGCCTGGTCTTCCTGGGCGTGAAGGACCAGCGGGAGAAGGGTGCGCCGATGAACGGGCCGGTGATCGTGCGCGCCGACGGCACCCCGGTCTGGGTCGCGCCCCAGGGCGACACGCGCTGGACCTACGACCTGCGCGTGCAGGAGTACGACGGCGAGCCCGTGCTCACCTGGTGGCGCGGCAACACCTTCCCCTTCGGCTACGGCGAGGGCGAGTGGGTGCTGATGGACACCTCCTACCGCGAGATCGCCACGGTCACCACCCCGGACACGCACGCGGACTTCCACGACGGCACCCTGACCGAGGACGGCACCGCACTGCTGATCAGCTATCCCGTCGTCGCGCAGGACCTCACCGAGCTCGGGGGCGCTGCCGACGGCTACATCCGCAGCTCGAAGGTCTACGAGGTCGACGTCGCCTCCGGCAAGGTGCTCCTCGAGTGGGACATGCTCGACCACGTCCCGCTCTCCGACACCGAGGCCGAGCTGGACCCCGAGGAGGGCGAAGCGGGGACCGAGGAGGCTCCCTTCGACCCGTTCCACGTCAACTCGGTGAGCGAGGACGACGACGGGGACCTGCTCGTGTCGGCGCGCAACACCCACGCGGTCTACAAGCTGGGGCGCGAGGACGGCGACGTGGAGTGGATCCTCGGCGGGAAGAGCAGCGACTTCGAGCTGGGTGACGGCGTCGCCTTCGCCTGGCAGCACGATGCCGAGCGGCAGGACGACGGCACCCTCACCCTGTTCGACAACGAGGCCGCACCGGAGATCGGCGAGGAGTCCCGCGGGCTGCGCCTCGCCGTCGACACGGACACGATGACCGCGTCGCTCGTCACCGAGTACCTGCCACCGGACGGCCGCCTGTCGGAGAGCCAGGGAAACCTCGAGCAGATGGACGACGGCACCGTCTTCATCGGCTGGGGATCCCATCCGTTCTACTCCCACTACACCGCGGACGGCGAGCTGCTGATGGACGCCGAGCTGGCGGGCGGCATCAGCTACCGGGCCTACCTGATGGACTGGGTGGGCAGCCCCACCGAGCCGCCGAAGTTCTTCCTGACGGACGGGAGCGCCTACGTCAGCTGGAACGGCGCGACGGAGGTCGACTCGTGGCGCTTCGTCGCCGGCGACGACCGGGACAGCGCGCAGGAGGTCCGGACGGTTCGGGCCGACGCGTTCGAGGTCTCCGCGAAGATGCCGGACGAGGCCTACGTCGCGGCGCTGGCCCTCGACGCGTCCGGGAAGGTGCTGGCGACTGCCGAGCCCGGCGCATGGCCGTGACCCGGACGAGGACGAGGACGAGGCCTGCGACCCGCGTCAGAGGTGCTGGGGCTGCGCGGCGAGCAGGTCGGCGTACCAGTGGAAGGAGTTCTTCCGGGTGCGCGCCAACGTGTCGTAGTCCACGTGGACCAGGCCGAAGCGCTGCGTGTAGCCCTCGGCCCACTCGAAGTTGTCCATCAGCGACCAGCAGTAGTAGCCGCGGACGTCGACGCCGCGGGTGATCGCCTCGGACACGGCGTTGATGTGGGAGCGGAGGTAGTCGATGCGCGGCTGGTCGTCGACGACGCCGAACTCGTCGGGGCCCATGTTGTAGCTGCACCCGCCCTCGGTGACGTAGATCGGCGGCAGGGCCGCGCGGAAACGGGCCCGGAACGTGACGAGCCACTCGCGCAGCGCATCGGGCACGACCGGCCAGCCGAAGTCGGTGATGGGATAGCCGACGATCTCGCGGAAGTCGAAGGGGATGTCGGAGTCCTCGTCGGCGGCCGCGATCTTGATCGGGTGGTAGTAGTTGACGCCGTAGAAGTCCAGCGGCTGGCGGATGGTGGCCAGGTCGCCGTCCTTCATCACGCCCTCGAAGAGCGGCATCAGGTCGGCGGGATAGCGACCGAGCAGCATCGGCTCGAGGAAGGTGCCGTTCCACAGCGCGTCGAAGATCTTGCTCATCCCGACGTCGGCGTCGTCGTCGCTGGCCGGCCAGATCGGTGCGTGGTTGTTGGCGCAGCCGATCGACGTCGCACCCGCCCTGCGCAGCTCGATGGCGGCCCTGCCGTGCGCGAGCAGCAGGTGGTGCGCAGCCGGCAGGCAGTCGAAGAGCAGGTCCTTGCCGGGGGCGTGGGTGCCCATGCCGTAGCCCAGGATCGAGGCCACGTTGGGCTCGTTGACCGGCACCCAGTGCTCGACCCGGTCGGCGAACCGCTCACCGACGATCGCGGCGTAGTCGGCGAACCGCTCGACCGTGTCGCGGTTGAGCCAGCCGCCGTCGTCCTCCAACGCCTGGGGCAGGTCCCAGTGGTAGAGCGTCGCCATCGGCTGCTGACCGTTGACCAGCAGCGTGTCGATGAGCCGGTCGTAGAACGCCAGCCCCTTCTCGTTGGCCGGTCCGCGGCCGGTCGGCTGGATGCGGGGCCAGGCGATCGAGAAGCGGTAGCCCCCCGTGCCGAGCTCCTTCATCAGCGCGACGTCCTCCTCCACCCGGTGGTAGTGGTCGCAGGCGACCTCGCCGGTGCTGCCGCCGACGACGCGGCCGGGCTCGGCGGCGAAGGTGTCCCAGATGCTTGGCCCTCGGCCGTCCTCGGACGCCGCGCCCTCGATCTGGTAGCTCGCCGTGCTGGTTCCGAAACGGAACCCTGGCGGGAGCATGGGGAAGTCGTGCGGGGAAGCCACGTCCGCCAAGATATCGGCATGTCAGTGGCCCTGTACGCCGGTTCGCAGAGGTCGTCCTCGACCGACGCGGGGCGGGTGACGCACCACTCGTTCTCCTTCGGCCCGACCTACGACCCGACCAACCTCGGCTTCGGCCCGCTGGTCTGCCACAACGACGACGCGCTCGACGTCGGCGCCGGCTATCGCGAGCACCCGCACTCGGAGCTGGAGATCGTGACGTGGGTGCTCGAGGGTGCGCTCGTGCACACCGACTCGACGGGCGTCGCGCACGTCGTGGAGGCGGGTCGTGCGCAGGTGCTGTCGGCCGGGGCGGGCATCCGGCACAGCGAGGTCGCCGACCCCGGATCGGGGCGCTGCCGCTTCGTCCAGGCGTGGCTGACGCCGTCGACGCCCGGCGCGGAGCCGTCGTACGTCCTGGGCGAGGCGCCGCAGCCGGGCAGCGACCTGGTCGAGGTGGTCGGCGGTGGCGGGCTCCCGATCGGCACCCGGGGCGCCCGGCTGCTGGTCGCGCGGCTGGTGGCCGGTCAGTCGATCGCGATGCCCGAGGACCCGCGCCAGCACGTCTTTGCGGCCACCGGGGCGGTCGCGCTCGGCGGGGTCGAGCTGCGCGGCGGCGACGCCGCCCGCCTCACCGACGAACCGGGGCACGTGGTGCGCGCGAGCGCCGCGAGCGAGCTGCTGGTCTGGACCTTCACGGGATGAGGACGCCCGGGTTGAGGATCCCGGCCGGGTCGAGCTCCGCCTTGACCGCGCGCAGCACCCGCACCCCCACGTCGCCGATCTCCTGGGCGAACCACCGCTGGTGGTCGGTGCCGACGGCATGGTGGTGGGTGATGGTCGCGCCGGCGGCGATGATCGCGTCGCTGGCCGCGGTCTTGGCGAGCTGCCACTGCGCGAGCGGGTCGTCGGACTGGCGCGCGGCGACGGTGAAGTAGAGCGAGCAGCCCGTCTCGTAGACGTGTGAGACGTGGCAGAGCACCAGGGCCCCCTCGCCGAGGGCGTCCTGCAGCGCCGCCTTGACGTCGGCGTGCAGCCGCGCGCGGTTGGACCAGAAGGTGGCGGTCTCCAGCGTCTCGACGAGCACGCCGTGGTCCAGCAGCGAGTCGCGCAGGTAGGGGGCGTCGAAGCGCCCCTGCACCCACGTCAGTCCGGGCTCCTCACCGAGGGCGGTGCCGCCGAGACCGTCGAGCACGGCGGTGACCGCGGCTCGCCGAGCGTCGACCTGCTCGGTCGTGCCCTCATAGCCGGTGATCATCAGGCAGCCGGGGTCGTCGGTGCCGCCGATCGACGACGGGTCGGCGAGGTTGATCGCGGTCTCCGACTCGTCGGAGAGGCGGATCACCGTGGGCAGCAGCCCGGCCTGGGCGAGGGTGCGCATCGCGTCGGAGCCGGCGTCGAAGGACGGCCAGCGCCATCCGTCGTAGGTCGTGACGGCGGGCGCGCGACGCACGCGCAGGGTCACCGACGTGATCACGCCGAACGCGCCCTCCGAGCCCAGCAGCAGCTGGCGCAGGTCGGGGCCGGCGGCGTTGGCCGGGGACGAGCCGAGGTCGAGCGACCCGGTCGGCGTCGCGGCGGTGAGGCCGACGACCATGGCGTCGAAGCGGCCGTAGCCGGCACTCGACTGCCCGCTGGACCGGGTGGCCGCGAAGCCGCCGATCGAGGCGTGCTCGAAGGACTGGGGATAGTGGCCCAGCGTCAACCCGTGCCGGGCGAGGAGCGCCTCCGCCTCGGGTCCGCGCAGGCCCGGCTGGAGGGTCGCGGTCATCGAGACCTCGTCCACGCTGAGCAGCCGCTTCATCCGGACCAGGTCGAGGCTGACCAGTCCGCTGAAGCCGTCCCGGCGAGCCGCGAGCCCGCCGGTGACGCACGTGCCGCCACCGAAGGGGACCATGGCGACGTGGTGCGCCTCGGCCCACGCCAGGACAGCGGCCACCTCGACGTGCCCGTCGGGGCGCACCACGACGTCGGGGGCGTCGGAGAGGTCGCCGGCCCGCGCGCGCAGCAGGTCGGGAGTGGACTTGCCGCGGGTGCGCAACGTGCGGGTCTCGTCGTCGACGAGGACGTGCTCGGCACCGACCACCTGGCGCAGCCCGTCGAGGAGAGCCGCGTCCAGGATCGTCGGGGGCGGCGTGGCTCCGGTCGTCGCCGGCCGGTCCTGCAGGCCGAAGGCGAGCTCCACGAGGCCGCGCGCGGAGTCGGGCAGGTCGGTGGCGGCGGCCGGGTCGCCCCAGCGCTGGGGGTGCATCTCGACGGTGGGAGTGTCCGGGGTCATGCGTTACAGTGTGACACATGTCGTCACTTCGTCACACGCCCGAGCCCCGGCTCGACTCCTACCTCGACGCGGCCCGCGACTGCATCCTCGACGTCGGGTGGCGGCGTA
>JBBSOR010000005.1:0-74173 GCA_038259535.1 Propionibacteriales bacterium
AGGATGTCGAGCTTGCCGGCCTTGAGCTGGTTGATCGTGCGCTCGCGCTGCACCTGGGCGACGTCACCGTTGATCGCCATCGCGGAATAGCCGCGGGCGCGGAGCTTCTCGGCCAGCGTCTCGGTCTCGTTCTTGGTGCGGACGAAGACGATCATCCCCTCGAAGTTCTCCACCTCGAGGATGCGCGTGAGGGCGTCGACCTTCTGGGGGTAGGACACGATCAGGTAGCGCTGGGTGATGGAGGAGACCGTCGACGTCTTGTTCTTGACGGTGATCTCGACCGGGTCGTCGAGGTACTTCTTGGAGATGCGGCGGATCTGGGCCGGCATGGTGGCCGAGAACAGCGCCACGTGCTTGTCGGACGGGGTGTCGGCGAGGATCGTCTCGACGTCCTCCGCGAAGCCCATCTTGAGCATCTCGTCGGCCTCGTCGAGGACGAGGAAGCGCAACTGCGAGAGGTCGAGCGTGCCCTTCTCGAGGTGGTCCATGATGCGGCCGGGCGTGCCGACGACGACGTGGACGCCGCGGCGCAGCGCGGAGAGCTGCACGCCGTAGCCCTGGCCGCCGTAGATGGGCAGCACCTTGACGCCCTTCATGTGGGCGGCGTACTTCTCGAAGGCCTCCGACACCTGGAGCGCGAGCTCGCGGGTCGGGGCGAGGACGAGGGCCTGAGGGGTCTTCTGGGAGAAGTCGAGCTGCGAGAGGATCGGCAGCGCGAAGGCGGCGGTCTTGCCGGTGCCGGTCTGCGCCAGGCCGACCACGTGGCGACCCTGCAGCAGCGGCGGAATGGTCTGCGCCTGGATCTGCGACGGGGTCTCGTAGCCGACGTCCGCCAGCGCCTTGAGCACCTCGGGCGCGAGGCCGAGGTCGGCGAAGGTCTGCTGGGGGGCTTCGGTCTGGTCGTCGCTCACCCGAGCAACGGTAGAGCCTCACGGGGGAATCGGACATTCCCCAACCGGCAGCGGGGCCACGAATAAGCGCGCGACAGAGCCTCACGTGAGGCAGCACACTTCTGTCATGTCCGATCAACCCCACCCCGACCGGTCGCAGACCACCCTCCCCGATCTCCCCGAGGGCCTCACCACCCGCCCCCTGCAGACGGCCGACGCGCAGGCCGTCTTCGAGCTGATGGCGGCGCAGGAGCGCGAGGACATCGGGGTGGTCTCGATCGAGGCGGCCGACATCGTCAGCGACTGGGCCCGCCCCAGCCACGACCTCGGCACCCGGTCGGTCGGGGTCTTCGACGGGGACACCCTGGTGGCGTACGCCGAGCTGATGGGCGCCGACCGCGCCGACACCTCCGTGCTGCCCTCGCACCGCGGCCGCGGCATCGGCACCTGGCTGGCGCGGTGGCTCGAGGACCTCGGTCGCCGACTCGGGTCGCGGGTCGTGGGCATGCCCGTCCCGCAGGGCTCGCCCGGCGACCGGCTGCTGGAGCAGCTCGGCTACCGCGTGCGGTGGACGAGCTGGGTGCTCACCCTTCCCGAGGGGGCGACCATCCCCGACCGCGCGCTGCCGGAGGGCTACGTCGCGCGCACGGCCGCGCCCAGTGAGCTGCGGGCTGCGCACGACCTGCTGGAGGACTCGTTCCTCGAGTGGTCGGTGCGCGACCGGGAGACCTTCGAGGACTTCGAGGCTGCCACCGCCGCCCGCCCGGGCTTCGAGCCCTGGAACCTGCGGGTGGTGGTCGACGGCGAGGGCACGGTCGTGGGCGTCGCGGTGGTGCTGGTCTCCGACAACGGCGCGACCGGCTACGTCGATCGCCTCGCCGTGCGCCGCGACCGGCGCCACCGCGGGCTGGCCCAGGCGCTGCTGGTCGACTCCTTCGCGAGAGCCCGCGAGCACGGCACGTCGACGGCCGAGCTGAGCACGGACTCACGCACCGGCGCACTCGGCCTCTACGAGCGCGTCGGCATGGTCACCGACCAGATCTGGATCAATCGTGGAATCGATCTGGATTCGGCCAAGGAAAGCACACGTTGAACCAAAGGCAACAAAAGATTCCACTCATGCCCGTGGTCTAGACAACACGCCCACAAAGGGGGATCAGGTCTCCCTGAACGGGGCCGCCTGCCCGTATCATCAAGCGACGCCAGATCGGGTGGCGCCATGCGGGGACGTGGGGTCCCTGCCTTCGGCCTTTCTGTGGGGGTTCTTCGTGCAAGATCTACATGCTCTGGTCGTCGAAGACGATCCGGACATCTCCTCGGCTCTGGTGGAGACGCTCGAGGGCGCGGGTTTCCGCGTCACCTCGGCGCGTGACGGGCGGGCAGCGGTGGACGTGGCGGCCGCCGACCCGCCCGACCTGGTCACCCTCGACCTGACGCTGCCGCACATGGACGGCATCGAGGTGTGCCGCCGCATCCGGGAGACCAGCGACTGCTACATCGTCATCGTGTCCGCCCGGTCCGACGAGGTCGACAAACTCATCGGCCTGGAGGTCGGTGCCGACGACTTCGTGCTCAAGCCGTTCTCGCCGCGTGAGCTGCGGGCCCGCGTCGCTGCCCTGTTCCGCCGCCCGCGCTCGGCCGTGCTGCTCGACGAGGCGCCCGTGTCCCAGGCCCCGCACGTGCCGAGCCCGTCCCTGCCCGCCGACGAGCCGAGCACCATCGCCTGCGGCGCCGGCCTGGTCATCAACTCCGCGCGACGCGAGGTGCAGGTCGACGACGGGATCGTCGACCTGACGCGCATCGAGTACGACGTGCTCGAATACCTCGCCACCCATCTCTCCCGGGTCTGCACCCGCGAGGAGATGGTCCTGGCGATCTGGAGCAGCGCGCTCACCCACGACCACCACCTGGTGGACGTGCACGTGGCCAACCTGCGCGGCAAGCTGCGGCGGCACTCCGACGCCACCTGGATCCACACGATCCGCGGCATCGGCTACCGGATGGACCGTGAGGGTCAGCAGCAGGACCGCAGGGCCGGTGGCGGCCCCTACCTGGTCGCTCGCATCGACTCCGAGGACTGGGCCCGCGGCCTGGACTTCTGAGCCCGGAGCCCGCCCCCGTCGCGGGTCTGGGGATTCGATCACCTCCGCGCACCTTTGCGAATACGATCGTGGGGGGCTGGGAAGCGTGCGTCCGTGGAGACGCACCGATCGGCATCGTGACCACACCTGCCGCACACCTTCCGGGGGACATCGCATGAGCAACGAACGCACCGCCGTGGTCGTCGAGGACGACCACGACGCCGGCGACGTGATCTCGCGGCTCCTCGACATGGCCGGCTTCGACGTCACCGTGGCGCGCACCGGTGCCGCTGCCCTCGACGTGGTCCGCGAGCAGCTCCCCGACCTGGTCACGCTCGACCTGACCCTGCCCGACATCGACGGCGTGGAGGTGTGCCGTCAGATTCGCCTGCTCAGCGACTGCTACATCATCGTCGTCAGCGGTCGCTCCTCCGAGGTCGACCGGCTCATGGGCCTCGAGGTCGGCGCCGACGACTACCTCGTCAAGCCGTTCTCCATGCGCGAGCTCCAGGCACGCGTCGCCGCGCTGTTCCGGCGCCCGCGCAACGCGGACGCACTCCGCGCCGACGCCGCGCCGACACCCACGCCCGAACCCGAGGCCCGGCCGGCGGTCCCCCTGGCCGACACGGATGCGTTGGGCTGCAGCGACCTGACCCTCAACCACGGCGCGCGCGAGGTCCTGGTGCTGGGCGCGGAGATCGACCTGACCCGCACGGAGTTCGACCTGCTGGCCCACCTGGTCAGCAACCCGGGCGTGGTGGTGCCCCGCGAGGACCTGCTGCGCGCGGTCTGGGACACCGAGTTCGTCCCCGACAGCACCCACGTCGTCGACGTCCACCTGGCCAACCTGCGCCGCAAGCTCCGCGGTGCCGCTGCGGACAACGAGTGGATCCGCACCATCCGCGGGGTCGGCTTCCGCTTCGACCCCTGCTGCAGCTGACTGCACCGCCTCAGCGCGCCGACTCCCGCAACGTGGCTCCCCGCGCGCCGCGCACCGTCATCGAGGCGCTGATCAGCGCGACGGTCCCGAAGACCGCGGCCGCGAGCAGCGCCAGCACCACGAGCCGCACGGGCGAGATCGCTGCCACCAGCGCCGGTGTGGTCGGGTCGTCGGCGTAGCCCAGCGTGATGGTGCGCAACACCACCCACTGCGCCAGCGAGCCCGCGAGGATGCCGGCCAGGGCAGCGCTCCCCAGGACGACCGCCAGCTCGCGCACCACGGCCACCATGACCGAGGCCCTGGGCACCCCGACGACGCGCAGCGCCGCCGCGTCGCGGCGACGGGCGGGCAGCTGGACGGCCGCGCTGACGAAGAGCCCGGCCAGCGCCATCAGCAGCACCAGGACCGCGACGACTCCGTACAGACGGAGTGCGAGGGCGTACGCGCTCTGGTCGAGGACGTGCCGCTCCTGGGCCAGGGTGGTGCCGATCGTCAGCCCGGCCTCGGAGAGCGCCCGGGTGATCTCCGTGGGGGCACCCGCACGCACCAGCACGTGGACGGTCGCCAGGTTGTCGTAGACCGGGCGGTCGGTGATGAACGAGGAGTAGTCGACCAGCAGCCCCGACGGACCGGTGAAGGGCATGCCCTCGATCTCGCCGACCCGGTCGACCGGGATCAGTCCGTAGCCCTCGTCGAGCTTGGCGATGGCTCGCTGCTGCACCCCGGGGCCGGCCCTCGCGGGCCGGGCCCGGGTGATGCCTCCGGCGGTGAGGCGGGCCATCCCGACGGAGTCACCGGTCTCGACGGTCATGTCGAGCTCGCCACCGGCGTCCGCCAGGTCGACGATCGAGGTGCGCACGGCCGGGTCGGGCGTGGCCGTCCATCCGGCACCCTCGATGCCGCCGGCGACCGGCGTGCCGTCCATCTCGATGCCGACCAGCCGCAGCGAGCCGGACATCCGGGTGTTGGTGCCGGCCCCGCCGCCGAGCGTCATGCCCTCCAGTGCACAGCCTTCGCGGCAGAACGGGACCCGGGCGGACCGGGTCGACTCACCGGCCGGGAAGGGGCCGAGGTAGGCCTTCAGGGGCAGGCCCTTGCGGCTGCCGAACCTCACCTCGACCGAGAGGTCGCGGTCCATGTCGGCCCGGTTGTCGATGGTGAGGGAGAGCCGCCTGCCGGTGAGGGTCGGGACCACACCGCCGGGTGAGATCTCCTCGACCACCTGGGTGACGTCGCGCCCCGGGCTCCAGGTGGCCGGCCACGTGGCGACCCGGGCCAGCCGAGTGCTGTCGACGATCGAGAAGTTGGCGCCCGGGTTGGCGGCGCTGGCCGCGGCCATGATCCAGGCGCCGTCGGGGTCGACCGTGCGGGTCAGGTCGACGGCCTCCGACAGCGTGAGGGAGGTCGACCAGGTGGTGTCGGCCGGCGAGGCGGTCGCGGCCACGCTGGTGCGCCACGTCGCCGCCGAGTCGTAGACACCGGCGCCGAAGACGGCGACCGCGATCGCGGCGGTGATCGGCAGGATGACCAGGGTGCCCTCCTGCCGGCGCGAGATCGCGCGCCAGGAGACGAAGCCGCTCAGGGATCGCCCGCGCGAGCGGCCCGTCCACCAGGTCGCCGCGACCGCGGTGAGCCGGGTGGCGCCCAGCCCGGCCACGACGGCCAGCAGCACCGGCAGCACGAGGTCGGTGGCGTCCGGCTCACCGGGACCACTCGCCGAGAGCTTGCTGGCCAACGTCGCCACGGCCAGCGCGACGAGCGTGAGCTGGGCGATGGCCGACCACCGGCGCGCGGCCACCGGACGACGTACGCCGCTGAGCTGGGAGGCGAGCGACTCGCGGACCACGAGCCCGACCGCCACGCACGCGACGGCGAAGGCCGCGGCCAGCACCATCCCGGCGGCGACCCAGCTGGTCCACGGCAGCGGCAGCGGGAGCCCCGGCACCAGCCAGCTGCGCACCAGCACGACCGAGAGTCCCACCCCGAAGGCCAGGCCGAGGGGCGTCGCGACGAGCAGGACGACCAGGGGCTCGGCCAGGCCGAGACCCCACAGCCGGCGGGCGGTCACGCCGCGCAACGAGGCGAGGGCGAGCTCGGGCACGCGGAGCTCGCTCGCGGCGTTGAGCAGGCGCATCAGCAGTGCCAGGGCGACGAGGACCAGCGACAGCACCGCGGGCGCGATCGAGCTCCGGGCCGTCGACTGCTGGAAGCGCACCTCCTCGACCACGTCGGCGAGCGAGTTGGTGTCGTCGGCGCGGAGCGTGCCGCCCGCCACCTCGAGCTCGCTGTCCCTCGGGACCGCCGTCGCCGAGGTCGCCGCCTCGTCGAGCTGGTCGGCGGTCAGGTCGGAGGGGACGTCGAGCTGGGTGTCGACCCGGACGTCCCACCCGCCCAGGGCCGTGACGGTCTCGTCGGTCGTGATGAGGGGAGCCGGGGCATAGGGCTGGTAGCCGCCGGTGAGGCTCTGCTGCTCGTTGGTGCTGGTGAGCCGACCGGGGATCAGCCAGCCGTCGCCGGGACCCGGGGTGAGGTAGGAGCCGACCACCACGACCTCGTCGAGCGCGGGGCGCGGCAACCCGAGCTGCTCGACGCCATCGGTCTCGAAGATCGCGAGCCGAAGGGGCTTGCCGATCTCGGCGCCGGTCTTCTCCAGGTCGGCCGCGAGCATGAGGACCTCGCCCCGCTGCTGCGGGCACCGGCCCTCGATCTCGAGGTTCTCGCACGCGTCGGCGCGCGAGAAGAAGGTCACGACGCCGCGCAGGGCGCTGAAGCGCTCGGACTGCGCGATGGCGACCGGCTCCCGCCAGGGGCCGGTGGTGAGCGCGCGCGAGGCGGTCGTCGCCGCGCGCTCGGCCTCCTCGAGGGAGGACCCGGCGTCGGGGGTGAAGACGCGGCTCAGCCCGGTGAGCCCTGCGGGCGTCTCCTGCAGGCGGGTCACGACGTAGGAGTTGGTCACCGCCTCGGAGAACACCGGCCCCAGCACCGCGGACCCGATCGCGAGGGCGGTCAGCAGGACCGACCCCGCCGACAGCAGGGCGCGCGAGCGCAGGCCACGGACGATCGCGCCGAGGAGCTGTCTCATCTCGGGGTCCCTGCGGCGTTGTTCGGGGGAGCGCAGCGGAGGAGAAGAAGGTCGTGGGGTGAGTTCATCGGCCCTCCTCCTCCCGCAGCGAGCTGGGCCGGGTGGTGGAGGCGCGTACGGCACGGGCCCGCCCGCCGACCAGCACGACGGCGACGGCGGCGAGCACCGCCGGGATCGCCAGCGGCCAGGCGTGGGGCGCGGTGTCGAGCGGCAGCCCCGCGACCGGGATCGACAGGAGCGGGAGACCGTCGAGGAGCAGGGCGACCGCCAGCCAGCCGCCGGCGACGACGACGCCCAGCACCAGCACGGTCAGGCTGGCCAGCTCGGCGCGTCCGGCCCGCCGGGCGGTGCCGAGCGAGACGCCGAGCACGCGCAGAGAGGCCACGTCGCGGCGGTAGTCGCGCAGGTGCCGCGCGACCCCGGCGCCCAGGGCGAGCAGGGCGACGAGCGCGCAGGCGAGGGCGGTGAGGGCGTAGGCCACGGACTGGGCGCCGCCGTGCCGGTCACCGAGGGACTGCCGCACCGACGCGAGGGTGCGCCACGACGCATCGGTGGCGGTGGCCACCTGGTCGAGCATCGCCGGCGGGGTGCCGGCGGCCGCGACGATCTGCACCTCGGCGGCGGGCACGGTCGGTCCGGACCCGGCGGCGGACGTGCGGATGTCGGAGAGCAGGCCGATGCTGCCGACGAGCGGCAAGGTCCGGGCCACGCCCACGACCTCGGTCGGCAGGTCGTCGCCACCCAGGTCGAGGGCCAGCGGCGACTCCTCGTCGGCGACGAGCACGGGCACGCGGGGCCCCCCGTCCTCGAGCTCGAGAGCCAGTGCGACCGACGGGAGCATCGCGACCTGCAGCCCGTCGAGACGGTTGACCACCAGCACGCTGGGCGGACGGTAGCTGCGGAAGAAGTTGCTGTTGAGCGCCGACTCGACCGAGGTGGGATCGGGCACCCAGGGTCGCTGCAGGAGGTCGGAGTAGCCGAGCGCGAGGCGCTCGAAGAGCACCACGAAGTCGCTGCCGTCGATGACGCCGCGACTGTCGCGGCCCACATCGAGGCCCGTGATCGCGCAGCCGACCGCACAGGCCCGCACCCGGACCGAACGGGTGAGCGGGGTGCCGTCCTCCGGGATCGGCATCCGCAGCGTGACCGCCCCGGAGTCGTTGGTCGTGGTGACGAAGCTCAGGGTCAGCTCGACGCGGCCCCCGCCGACCTGGAGGTCCTCGCCGTCGGGGCCGCGGAAGGTGCGCGTCAGCGGCACCTGGAGGCCCGAGGCCCTGACGGTCAGCCGGTTGCCGACCGCCTGGAAGGGGTCGCTGTCGGTGCGCAGGCGGCCGATCGCGTCGGAGGCCGCACGCGCGGGCGTGTCGTCGTAGAAGTCGCCGACGACGGCGTCCCACCGGTCCGCGTCGACGTACGCCCGGCGTTCGGGCAGGCGCCCCTCGTTGCGCACGATGGCGGTGGCGATGAGGTGTCCGCCCCCGGGGTCGGCCGTCTCGGTCAGGTCGACGGCGCCCACGGCGCCGAGGTCGGTGGCGTCGATCGTGCGTGCGCCGGGGACCTCGACCGCGGCCTGCTCGCGGGTCCAGCCGCTGACGCTCACGGCGCCGCTGAGGGCCAGCGCACCGACCACGGCGGCGGCGACGACGAGCCGGATCGGGGTGACGAGGTCGTCGGCCCGCGCAAGACGGCGGGCGGCGAGGAAGGCACCCAGGCCGCGCTTCTCGGTGGCGGGGGTCAGGCCGCGGGCCGCGATCCGGATGACCCAGATCGCCGCCTGGCCCAGCGCCAGCCCGACGAGCGCCGGACCGAGGAGGACGACCAGGTCGGGCGCGCCGTCGCCCGACCGGCTGCGATAGGCGGCGACGCCGGCGCCGACGAAGACCAGCACGCTGAGGAAGACCGCGAGCGTCGTCGCACGGCGCGGCCGGCGCCGGGTGGAGACCTGGACCGCGAGCGGCTCGCGGAGGGCGGTCGCGGCGGAGAGTCCGACGATCAGGAGCGCCGCACCGGCGATGGCGGCCGCGGCCACGAGGGCCGGCTGCTCGAGGGCGGGGGCGGCATCGTCGAGCCAGGTCCGGGTGGCCGTGACGGTGCCGACGGCGCCGACGCCCAGCCCGATGCCGGTCCCGACCACGATCGCGAGCAGCGGCTCCACGAGCAGGAAGCGCCACAGCCGGAGGCCGTGGATGCCACGCAGACGAGCCAGTCCGATCTCCTCGCGCCGCGCCACAGCGAGCTCGGCGCCGATGCTGGGCACGGCGACCGCCCCCAGCAGGAGCAGCGGCGACGCGAGCCACCGCGACGTGTCGGCGGCCGCGGCGAACTGGAGGACCGTGACGGCACCGCCGACGACGACGACGGTCATCAGCACCAGCGTGGTCAGGGCGCCCCGGCGACTCCAGGCACCGCGAAGGACACGGCTCAACTGAACGACCTCGTGGACCGGGCGCTCACCGGACGACCCGGCCCTCGTCGAGCGCGATGTGGAGGTCGCAGGCCTCGACGACGGCGGGATCGTGGGTGGCGACGACGACGACGGCGCCGCGGGCCGCCTCCTCGCGGAGCTCGGCGAGGACGACGCCACGGTTGCCCTCGTCGAGCTCGGAGGTGGGCTCGTCGGCCAGGAGCACGTCGGCGCCCACGACGAAGCCGCGCGCGCACGCCACGCGCTGCATCTGGCCGCCCGAGAGCTCCTCGACCTGGCGCTCGCCCAGGTCGGCGATGCCGAAGCGCGCCAGTGCGGCCTCGGCGGCCTCGTCGGCGTCCGCGGGTGCCGTGCCCCGGGCCCGGAGGGCGATCGAGACGTTCTCGCGGGCCGAGAGGATGGGGACGAGGCCGTAGACCTGGAGCACGAAGGCGATCTCCGGCAGCGGGTCGCCGCTGCCGGTCCACATGTCGCGTCCGTCGAGCTCGGCGGTGCCCGAGGTCGCCTGCAGGAGGCCTCCGGCGATGGAGAGCAACGTGGTCTTGCCCGAACCGCTCGGTCCCGACAGCGCGGTGACCTTGCCGGCCGGGAAGATCACGCTGACGTCGTCGAGCAGCGTGCGTCCGGCCACGTAGGTGATCGAGTCCAGGGCCAGGTCCCCGGTCGCCGCCCGCCCGCTGAGTCCGCCGAGGGTGCTCACGCGGGGCTCCCTTCGCCGCTCGCGCGGCTCACGATGATGCGGCCCTGCTCGTCGTCCTCGAAGCGCACGAGCGTCCCGGGGGGCCACTCGGCGGCGATGTGGCCGGGCAGGTGGATCACACCGTCCTCGCCCACCACGGCGTACTCCGAACCACCGTGGCCCTCCGCGCCGACGCGACCGCCCTTCATGGTCACGGTGCGGGGGAAGGTCGCGGCCACCTCCGGCTGGTGGGTGACCACGACGATGGTGGTGCCGAAGTCGTCGCCGAGCGAGTGGATCAGGTGGAGCACGTGGTCGCGGTCGGCGTGGCTGAGCTGGCTGGTCGGCTCGTCGGCGAGGAGCAGCCGCGGCGAGGTGGACACGGCGCAGGCGAGGGCCAGGCGCTGTCGCTGCCCGCCGGACATGGTGGAGACCACCTGGTCGGCCTGCTCGAGCAGCCCCACCCGGTCGAGCAGCTCGATGTCGGCCAGGGCGGTGTCCCGGTCGCCGGCCGAGAGCGAGAGCCGGGCGAAGGCGATGTTCTGCCGCGCCGTCGCGTACGCCAGCAGGTTGCGCGTGGCGCCCTGGAGCATCGTGGAGACCTGGCGCGACCGGATCCGGGCGAGGTAGCGCTCGCCCATCCGGGAGATCTCCTCCTCGCCCAGGAAGATCTTGCCGGCGCTGGGCTTCTGGATGCCCCCGAGCAGCGCGAGCAGCGTCGACTTGCCCGAGCCGCTCGGGCCCAGGAACGCGACCCGCTCACCGGGTCGGATGGTCAGGTCGACCCCCCGCAGGGCGACGACGTCGTGCCCGCCGAAGGTCTTGTAGAGGTGGACGACACCCTCGCAGCGGATGCCGAGACCGCCCGTACGGGTCCCCTCGACCGCAGTCGCGCTCTCCCGCACGTGCCCCCCTTGTGATGAAACAACCGGCTTCAACATACATAAACTGCCGTACGTTGAGCGCATGGTCATTCGAGTCGCACTCGTCAACGACGACGAGGTCGTCGTCCGCGGCCTCGACGCCATGATGCGCAGCTACAGCCACCGCGTCGAGGTCGTCGAGCTCGCGGCCGGCAAACCGGTCGCCCAGCACGTCGACGTCGCGCTCTACGACACCTTCGGGATGGGGCAGGGCAACGGTGCGGCCGTGCAGCGCCTCGTGGAGAGCCCGCACGTGCGCGGCGTCGCCGTCTACACCTGGAACTTCCAGCCCTGGCTGACCCGCGACACCCTCAACACCGGAGTGCGCGGCTACCTCTCCAAGAGCCTCCCCGCCGCTCGACTGGTCGACGCGCTGCACGCGATCGCCGCCGGGCAGCTCGTCGTCTCCCCGTCGCGCGGGCGCTCGTCGCTCGTCGGCGGCGACTGGCCCGGGCGCGAGGAGGGCCTGACCGCCCGCGAGGCCGAGGTGCTGTCGCTCATCACGATGGGACTCAGCAACCAGGAGATCGCCGAGCGGACGCTGCTCTCGCTCAACTCCATCAAGTCCTACATCCGCTCGGCCTACCGCAAGATCGACGTCGACTCCCGCTCCAAGGCCGTGCTCTGGGGCGTCGAGCACGGCATGCGGGCCGACCGGGTGCGGATCAACGGGTCGCCTGCGCGGGAGGGCTGACCGGCTCCTGCAGGAGTCACCGCTGAAGCGGGGACTCCCGCGCGGATCGGCCGTTGCAACGGCCCAACCGCGCAAGAGTCCGCACACCTGGCCCGCTCGCGATGCGACCACACCGCGTGACGCCCGTACGATCCTCCGGTGACCGAGCACCACCCCGGGATCGATCCCGACGACCTGGCGACGACGCTGCGGGTGCTGCAGTCCCTTCACCAGGTGCCGGGCGAGCACCCCGACCACGTCGCGGTGAAGCGGGCGGCCTCGCACATGTACAAGGCGATCAAGGCCGAGCGCAAGCTCTCCAAGCGGGCCGAGGAGCTCGCCCACGACCGGGCGATCACCGAGCTGACCGCGACTGGCTCCCCGGTCCGCATCGATGACGAGACGTCCGGCATCCCGCTGGTCTCCACTGCGCCCGGGGCCTTCGCCGGCGAGCTGATCAACTCCCGCGGCTGCTACATCTGCAAGAGCGACTTCACCCTGGTCGACGCGTTCTACCACTGGCTCTGCCCCTCCTGCGCGGCGCTGAGCCACGCCAAGCGCGACCAGCGCACCGACCTCACCGGCAAGCGCGCGCTGCTCACCGGCGGCCGCGCCAAGATCGGGATGTACATCGCGCTGCGGCTGCTGCGCGACGGCGCACACACCACGATCACGACCCGCTTCCCCAAGGACGCGGTGCGGCGCTTCGCCACGCTGCCCGACGCCGCCGACTGGATCGACCGGCTCAAGGTCGTCGGCATCGACCTGCGCGACCCCACCCAGGTCATCTCGCTGGCCGACGACGTCTCAGCCAGCGGGCCGCTCGACATCCTGATCAACAACGCCTGCCAGACCGTACGTCGGACCCCCGGCGCCTACGCCCCACTGGTCGACGCCGAGCAGCAGCCGCTCCCGACCGGGATCGACCTGCCCGAGCTGGTGACGTTCGACCGGATCTCCGAGGCCCACCCGGCCGCGATCGCCGGAGCGCTCACCGACACCGCGATCGCGCACCACGAGGGCGAGTCCGACGCGCACGCCGTCGCCGCCCACAACGCCGCGACCATGACCGCCCTCGCCCTCAAGGCCGGCCACGCCTCGCTCGACGCGCACCTCGCCGGCACCGCGGTCGACGCGGGCGGGCTGCTCCCCGACCTGCAGACCAGCAACTCCTGGACCCAGACCGTCAGCGAGGTCGACCCGCTCGAGCTCCTCGAGGTGCAGCTCTGCAACTCGATCGCACCGTTCCTGCTGGTCTCCCGGCTGCGTCCCGCCCTGTCCGCGGCGGCCGGCGCGGCGACCTCGGGCCGGGCGTACGTCGTCAACGTCTCGGCGATGGAGGGCCAGTTCTCGCGACGCTACAAGGGTGCCGGCCACCCGCACACCAACATGGCCAAGGCCGCGCTCAACATGATGACCCGCACCTCGTCGGGCGAGATGTTCGAGACCGACAAGATCCTGATGACCGCCGTCGACACCGGCTGGATCACCGACGAGCGGCCCCACCAGGAGAAGCTGCGGATCGCCGCGGAGGGGTGGCACGCGCCGCTCGACCTGGTCGACGGCGCCGCCCGGGTCTACGACCCGATCGTGCTCGGCGAGGCCGGCACCGACCTGTTCGGCTGCTTCGTCAAGGACTACCAGCCCTCCCCCTGGTGAGCCCGACACCTGATTGACTCGGCCCATGACCTCCCTCGAGAGCGCCGAAGAGTTCCACGCGCGCGTCGCGGCCGCGACCGACGACGAGGGTCGACTGCCCGTCGCGATCGAGGCGATGCCGGGGTGGGACATCTTCCCCTTCGAGCTCGACGACCTGCGGATCAAGCCGCTGCAGGACCTCCTCGGCGAGGAGCCGCCGCGCCGCGGTGAGGACCCGGAAGACTGCCCCTGCCAGAGCCCGCCGACGCCCGAGCAGCTGGAGCAGATCGCCTGGAGCAACGAGCGCTGGGTGCTCAAGCTGCTCGACATGCGGCTGCCGGTGACCCTGATCCTGCAGCCGCGCGCCCACCACGACCTCGCCGACCTGCCCGACGACCTGGCCTCGGAGATGGGCCGGCTGATGGTGGCGATCGCTGGCGCGGTCGAGGAGCTCCCGAGCGTCGGCCGGTGCCACGTCGGTCGCTACGGTGACGGCGGCGCACACGTGCACCCGTTCTTCTTCGGCCGGCCCGCGCGGATGCCGCAGCTGCGCGGCTCCACGCTCCTGGACTGGGAGGAGAACCTGCCGCCGGTCCCCGAGCCCGTACGCCGCGCCAACGCCGCACACGTCAGCGGGCGGCTCGTCGAGCGGCTCGGCGGCGACGGCCCCGCGTGGGAGGCCTGAGCCGCGTGCAGGTGACCATCCGTCCCGCGACCCGGGCCGACGTCGACTTCCTCACGACGGTGGTCATCGAGGCGACCCTCGACCAGGGGCGGCTCCCCGACGACTTCGACGAGGTCGACTACCGCGCCGGCTTCGGGGCGTGGACCTCCGAGCAGGTCGACGGCGACGGCGCCGGCTCGTCGATCTCGGTGGTCGAGGTCGACGGGCAGGAAGCGGGTCGGCTGCGCGTCGTACGCCGCGGCGGGCTGGTCGAGATCGCGGGTCTCCAGCTCCTGCCCGAGCACCAGTCACGCGGTGTCGGGCGGACGGTCGTCGACACCCTGGTCGCCGAGGCACGCGCCGACGGCCTGCCGGTCGAGCTCGGCGTGGAGAAGGACAACCCGAGGGCGCGCGCCTTCTGGGAGCGGTGCGGCTTCAGCTATGTCGGCGAGGA
This sequence comes from Propionibacteriales bacterium, assembly GCA_038259535.1. Taxonomy (GTDB): domain Bacteria; phylum Actinomycetota; class Actinomycetes; order Propionibacteriales; family Nocardioidaceae; genus Nocardioides. The sequence goes on from JBBSOR010000005.1 coordinate 14,450, forward strand.
CGAGACGGAGCACCGGCTGCGACTGGCGTGAGCGGCAGGTCGCGGATCTCTGTCCCCGACATGAAGACCTCCGGTTGTGGGCGGTGTTCGTGCGGCCCCATCCCGGCCGGGTCCTGGTCGGCCGGGTCCTGGTCGGCCGGGTCCTGGTCGGTCGGGCCCTGGTCGTCCCGGCCGCGGCGCAGCAGCGCCGGGACGAGGGTGAGGAGCGCGACGGTCGCGTAGACCAGGCCGAGCAGCAGGCCGAGGCGGTCCTTGTCGGCGCCGGTGACCATGGTGAAGAAGAAGGCGCCGCCGAAGGCGTTGAGCATGGCGTGCCAGACCGCGGCGTGGGTCCACGAACCGCGACGGTGGCGCATCATCTGGAGCACGATCAGCTGGAACCCGGCGTTGCCGAGAAGGCCGACCACGAGCGGCATGTCACCGGTGATCATCAGCGGCAGGTGCCAGAAGATGCGCAGCGGCGCGAGCACCGCGAAGGCACCCCACAGGCCGTGGCGGCGCAGCAGGATCGGGGCTGCGAACGCGGTCCAGCCGGCCTCCTCACCGAGCCCGACCATCACCAGCATCACGAGGAAGGTCACCGGGATCTCGGGCCAGGCGCCGAGCTGGCCTGCGGTCGGGAGGGGCGCCCCCAGCAGGTGGTTCACCAGCACGATGAGCACGTGCAGGGCAATGGGCGCACCGACGGCGACGACGTACAGCCACGGCGACGCGGCCCATCGTCGCAAGGTGCGTCCCCAGGCGAAGAGTGCACCGCGCCCCTGGCAGGAGGTCACGACGAAGGCCGCCATGAACGGGCCGAGGGGCATGTTCTCGGGGTTGGAACCGATGTCGAGTGCGGCGAGACCGTAGACCATCCAGCCGAACAGGCAGGCCAGGACGGCGAACGCGGACAGTGGATGTCTGCGGACGAGCTGGAGGAGCGAGGACACGTTGTCTCCCTTGGTAGTGACGCCGTCGGTCGGTCGCCTGGGTCAACGGTGTCGGGTGTGGGGGGTCGCAGGCATCGCCCGTGGGACTCGACCTGCCCCGATACCCGGGACCCGGTCGGCGCGTGGAATCTCCTCCTCCAGACCGACGAGCAGGCCACGGGGACGCGCCTAGGGTGAGGGACTCCGCGACGTCAGGAACCGATGATCACCGCCGCTGCACCGCCCACGGACCCCGCTGGGGGCGTCCCGGCGCTGTCTCGTCGCCAAGCCGCGTTCGATGTGCTGCTGTCCGTCGTCTGCGTGGCGGCCACGCTGGCCGTCAACCTCAGTGGCTCCGAGTCTGTCTCCGCCAACCGCGACCCGGACGCGGTCACCCTCGCCCTGACCGTGCTGGCGGTCGGCAGCATCGCTCTGCGGCGTAGGTTCCCGCTGACGATCCTGACCGTGACCCTGGCCGGCATCCTGGGGCTGGTTCTCGTGAAGGGGACCGTCGGCATGGCCACGATCGGCCCGTTCGTCGCCGCCTACGCCGCCGTCACGCTCGGCAGTGCACGCAGCTCTCGGCGGGCGATCGCCCTCGTGATCTTCGCGCTGGCGTTGACGGCGATCCTCGGCCCGGTCGACCTGAGCAGAGAAGGCGCCATCATCAGCGGTGCGGCGTTCGCGGGTGTCATCCTGCTGGCCACCTCCACGCGTGCCCGCCGCGAGAGTGCCGAGGCCGCTGTGCGCACGGCCGAGCAGCAGGTCGCACTCGAGCGGGAGCGGGCCGATGCCGAGCGGGAGCGGGCCTCCCTGGCCGCCACCCAGGAGCGACTCCGAGTCACCCGGGAGCTGCACGACGTCATCGGTCACGCGATGAGCGTGATGGTCGTGCAGGCGGGGGCCGCGGGGCGGCTCCTGGACACCGCCGACCCTGGTCGGGCCCGGACCGCTGTGGCCGAGATCGAGAGTACCGGGCGCCGGGCGATGGGCGAGATGCGCACCCTCCTCGGTGTCCTGCGCGACGGCGGGACCGAGGGCGAGACCGGGGGTGAGGGGTCCCCCCGCGCGCCGGCACCCACCCTGGACGACGTGTCGCCCCTCGTGGCCCGGGTCGAGCAGGCGGGGCTGCCCACGACCATGGCGGTGCACGGAGCGCCGCTGGTGGTGCCCCCCGGGATTGGCCTGGCCGCCTACCGGATCGTGCAGGAGGCCCTCACCAACTGCCTCAAGCATTCCGGCGCCACGTGTGCATCCGTCGACGTGACCTACCGCTCGACTGAGGTCGAGGTCCTGGTCACCGACGACGGCACGGGACTCCTGCACGCCAGCACGGACCCCTCCGCGGGCCACGGGCTGGCCGGGATGCGCGAACGGGTGGCGGCCTACGGTGGCGCCCTGACGATCGGTGACCGGCCCGAAGGTGGCTTGGCGGTCCGGGCCACCTTCCCCTTGGAAGCCACGCCGTGATCCGCGTCGTGGTCGCCGATGACCAAGCGCTGGTGCGGTCCGGCTTCTCCCTCATCCTGGGTGCGGAGCCGGGCATCGAGGTGGTCGCGGAGGCGGCGGACGGCACCCAGGCCCTGGCCGCGGCACGCCGGCTCACCCCGGACGTGGTGCTGATGGACATCCGGATGCCGGGCATGGACGGGATCGAGGCCACCCGACACATCACCTCGAGCCCGAGCACGGCCGGCGTCAAGGTGCTCGTGCTGACGACGTTCGCGGCCGATGACTACGTCGTCGCCGCGCTGCGAGCGGGAGCGAGTGGCTTCGTCCTGAAGGACACCGAGCCCGCGGCCCTGATCCATGCCGTGGAGGTGGTGGCCGCTGGGGACGCCCTGCTCGCGCCCGAGGTCACCCGGCGCATGCTCGACCGGTTCGCCGAGGCCGGTGAACCACGCGAGACGCTCGAGCTGCCGCCCCTGACGCAGCGCGAGCACGAGGTGCTCGTCGCGGTCGCCCTCGGCCTGTCCAACGTCGAGATCGCCGATCGGCTGGTGGTCAGCTACTCGACCGTGAAGACGCACGTGAGCCACCTGCTCACCAAGCTGGACGCCCGGGACCGTGCCCAGCTCGTCATGCTTGCCCACCGGGCCGGGCTGGGCGGCTGATCGGCGACGACCGCAGGCAGGCCCCGTCGGGGCGCTGCGCAGCACGTCGACCCAGGGTCCACCAGCGTGCTGGGCCGAAGCAGCCGAGGAGCATCCCGAACGCGTCGCCTCAGCGGTCGTCGAGACCGGAGTAGTAGTCGGTGTGCCGAGCCTTGGCCTCGTCGTTCCAGTCGTCCTTGTCGAAGTCAGGAGCGGACCTGATCTCGTCCTTCGAGACGTTGACCACGACGGTCCCTCCCTCGTGGTCGATCCCGGTCACGGTGCCCGCCGGGATCAGGCGTTTCTTCCCGAAGATCCAGAAGCCGGTGTCGACCACCAGCCACTGGCCGGTCGCCTCGGTGCTCGACTCGTCGATCTGGCCGATGGGTCCGTCGCTGGCCATCACGCTGTAGCCGACGAGCTCGCGGTCGGTGTTGAAGTCGTTGTCGCGATAGCTCCACACGATGTCGTTCATGAGTTCCCTCCCCAGGGTTCGACCTTGCGGGCCACCCACGCAACCACCGCCGAGGACCTGGGGGAACCCCTCGCGGGGGACCACCGGCCCGAACCCCTCCCCCGGGGTGGTCACTCGCCGCCGGAGTGACCCCGCAGCAGGTCGCCGAAGGGCGTCACGTCGGACTCGACCTGGGTGCCGGGCGTGCGCCGCGGCCGGGCGGCGAGGTCGGGCGCGAACCCGCCCACGCCGTAGTCACCCTGGCCCAGCACCCCGGCGGCGAGCTCGGACGCGGCCCGCGTGATCCGGTCGGACAGCCCGTGGCTGCCGAAGTCCTCGGTGGCCGCGAACACCCCGGTGGGAACGACGACCGCGCGGAGGTAGGCGAAGAGCGGGCGCAGCGCGTGGTCGAGCACCAGCGAGTGCCGGGCGGACCCGGCGGTCGCGGCGATCAGGACCGGCGTACCGGTCAGCGCGTCGGGGTCGAGCGCGTCGAAGAACATCTTGAACAGCCCGCTGAAGCTGGCGTTGAAGACCGGCGTGACCGCGACCAGCCCGTCGGCCGCGGAGACCCGCTCGCGCAGCTCGGTCAGCCGCGGCGTCGGGATGCCGCCGGTCACCATGAACGTGGCGAGCTCACCGGCGACCTCCCGCACCTCCACGAACTCCACGTCCACCGACTCCCCGCGCGCGGTGACCTGGGTCGAGGTCGCCTCCGCGATCTGGTCGGCGAGGAGCCGGGTCGATGAGGGGACGGTCAACCCGGCGGTGACGACGACGATGCGACGACTCATGCCTCAACCTTCTCCCGAGCAGGCTCGACGAGGTGGTGCGGGGCGTCGGGACCGGCCGCCACGAGCGAGGCGTGGGTGGGCGGGTCGCTGGGCACGTGGGCCGGACGACGGCGCTCGAACTCCTTGCGGAGCACGGGCACGACCTCGGTGCCGAGCATCTCCACCTGCTCCATCACCAGCGACGTCGGCAGGCCGGCGTGGTCGACGAGGAAGAGCTGGCGCTGGTAGTCACCGACGTAGTCGGCGAAGCCGAGGGTGCGCTCGATGACCTGCTCGGGGGTGCCGACCGTCAGCGGCGTCATCTCGGAGAAGTCCTCCAGCGAGGGGCCGTGGCCATAGACCGGGGCGTTGTCGAAGTAGGGCCGGAAGACGCGCTTGGCCTCGGCCTCGGTCGCGGCCATGAAGACCTGCCCGCCGAGACCGACGTAGGCCTGGTCGGCGGCACCGTGGCCGTAGTGCTCGAAGCGGCGGCGGTAGAGCTTCACCATCGCCTCGGTGTGCTCCTTGTTCCAGAAGATGTGGTTGTGGAAGAAGCCGTCGCCGTAGTAGGCGGCCTGCTCGGCGATCTCGCTGCTGCGGATCGAGCCGTGCCACACGAAGGGCGGCGTGCCGTCGAGCGGGGCGGGCGTCGAGGTGAAGCCCTGCAGGGGCGTGCGGAACTCGCCCTGCCAGTTGACGACCGGCTCGCGCCACAGCTTGCGGAGCAGGTGGTAGTTCTCCACCGCGAGCTTGATGCCGTCGCGGATGTCCTTGCCGAACCACGGGTAGACCGGGCCGGAGTTGCCGCGACCCATCATCAGGTCGATGCGGCCGCCGGAGAGGTGCTGGAGGAAGGCGTAGTCCTCCGCGATCCTGACCGGGTCGTTGGTGGTGATCAACGTGGTGCTCGTCGACAGCAGCAGCCTCTCGGTGCGGGCCGCGATGTAGGCGAGGTGGGTCGTCGGGGACGACACGACGAACGGCGGGTTGTGGTGCTCCCCGGTCGCGAAGACGTCGAGCCCGACCTCCTCGGCCTTGAGCGCCAGCTGCGTCATCGACGCGATGCGCTCGGCCTCGGACGGCGTACGTCCGGTGGTCGGGTCCGTGGTGACGTCACCGACGCTGAAGATGCCGAACTGCATGGGGTCCTCCCGTGTTAGTTGAAGTTTGTATCATCTTCAACGGGGCTGGTGGCTCCAGTATTCCGTGGAATCGCCGGGCACCGTTACCGCGTTGGAGGGACGGACGGGCGCACGCTCGAACCCAGGACCACTGCACGAGAGGAGCGACGATGACCGACTTCACGCCCTTCGACCAGACCTCGTTCGACCAGTTGCTGCGAGGACACGCGGGCCTGCTCGAGGACTCCGACCATGATCGCTGGCTGCGCGCCCAGGCACTCTTCGAGGTGCGCGCCTACCGCGAGGCCGCGGTGCTGCTCGGCGAGCTGCTCGACGACGCCGCCGACGTGGGCCACGAGCTCACCGACGTCCGCCTGCTGCTGGCGCGCTCGCTCTATCACTCCGCCCAGCTCGACGGCACGATCCGGGTGGCGACCGAGCTGCTCGAGCACGACCCCAACGAGCCCTACGCCCACCTCCTGGTCGGTCGAGCCCTGCAGCGCAAGGGCAGGCGCGACGAGGCGCAGCCGCACCTGCGCCTGGCCGAGCTGCTCGGCGGCTATCGGGTGTGAGCGCGGCGAAGCCTCGGTGAACACTCCCCGGCGCGCCCCCACGGGCGCCGGGGCCGCCGCATGCTGGGGTCGTGACCAGCTACGGCGACCACATCGGTCCGCTCGCGATCGCCCACCGCGGCGGCATGTCCCTCGCGCCCGAGAACACCCTGGCCGCCTTCGGCCGCGCCACCGCCCTCGGCCTGACGCACCTCGAGACCGACGTGCAGACCACGCGTGACGGACACGTCGTGTGCTTCCACGACGCGACGCTGCGGCGGGTCACCGGGCACCCGGGGCGGGTCTGCGACCTGGACCTGGCCGACCTCCGGCGGCTCCGGGTGCACGGCACCGAAATGATCCCGACGCTCGCCGAGGCGATGGCGAGCTTCCCCACGACCTGCTTCGCCATCGACCTCAAGGACGAGGCGTCGATCGGCGCCATGGCTCAGCTGTTGCGCACCCACCCGCGCTGGGCCCGGCGGATCTGCGTGGCCGGCGCGTGGAGCCGCTGGCTGCGACGGCTGCAGGACGAGGCGCCGGGCGTCACGACGGCCCTCGGCTGGCGTGCGCTGACGACGCTGATCGCGTGCTCGCGCAGCGGCGTACGTCCGGTCGGGCTCGGCGCGACCGGCCCGGCGAACGGCGCCTTCGCGCACGTGCCGATGCGGCTCGGACGGCTGCCGATCCACTCCGAACGGGTGATCGCGCGTGCCCACGAGCACGGCATCCGGGTCGTCGTGTGGACCGTCGACGATGCCACCACCATGCGGTCCCTCCTCGACGCGGGCGTCGACGGCATCATCACCGACCGGCCCGACGTGCTGCGCGAGGTGCTGATCAGCCGGGGGCAGTGGGTCCGCCCGGCCGTCGTACGACCAGGGGCCCCCGCCATCCCCGGTATCTAGGGACATTCTCGTAGGTCATCGAGGGGGAACACCACCCAGAACGCCCCTAGATACCGGGGGCGCTGCCCGCCCGAGGTTGAGTTTGATACCCCCTAGGGGTATAGTTGGGACATGAGCGAGCAGCACGGGCACCTCGAGGGCAACGACGCCGCCGTCCAGGCCCACCTCAAGCGGCTGCGCCGCATCGAGGGTCAGGTGCGCGGGATCCAGCGGATGGTGGAGGACGAGAAGTACTGCATCGACGTCCTCACCCAGGTCTCCGCGGCCACCAAGGCCCTCCAGGCCCTGGCACTGTCGCTGCTCGACGACCACATGGCCCACTGCCTCGTCGACGCCGCCCGCCAGGGTGGGGTCGAGCAGGAGCAGAAGCTCAAAGAAGCCTCCGAGGCGATCGCCCGCCTCGTGAGGTCCTGACCGGAGGAGACGACATGTTCACCGAGACCTACACCGTCACCGGCATGACCTGCGGCCACTGCGCCGCCTCGGTCACCGAGGAGATCTCCGAGCTCGCCGGCGTCGAGAACGTCGACGTCGTCATCGAGACCGGAGCCGTCACCGTCACCAGCGCCGCCCCCCTCGACCCCGCCGCCCTCGGGGCAGCTGTCGAGGAAGCGGGCTACGCGCTGGCGTGAGCGCCGCCGCGATGAATACGCCGTTGCGCGTCGCCGCCTTCGTCGCCGGCCTGGTCGTCACCTTCGCGGTCGCGTGGGGTGCGGGACGGCTCGTCGGCCCGATCGACACCCAGCCCGTGTCGCCCACGCACCAGCAGATGGAGGGCGCCTCCGATGCCCACTGAGACCTCCGGCAGCACCGACGTCGAGCTCGCGATCACCGGCATGACCTGCGCGTCGTGCGCCAACCGCATCGAGCGCAAGCTCAACAAGCTCGACGGCGTGACCGCGACGGTCAACTACGCGACCGAGAAGGCCAAGGTCTCCTACCCCGGATCGGTCTCGCCCGACGACCTGCTGAGGACGGTCGAGGCCGCGGGGTACGCCGCCGCGTTGCCGGCGCCGCCCGACGCTCCCCCCACGGTCCAGCCGACCACCGACCCGCTGCTGCAACGGCTGCTGGTCAGCACGGCGCTCAGCATCCCCGTGATCGCGATGGCGATGGTGCCGGCGCTGCAGTTCACCTACTGGCAGTGGGCCTCGCTCACCCTCGCCGCCCCGGTCGTGGTCTGGGGCGCGCTCCCCTTCCACCGTGCCGCGTGGACCAACCTGCGCCACGGCGCGACGACGATGGACACCCTCGTCTCGGTCGGCGTGCTGGCTGCCTTCGGCTGGTCGCTGTGGGCGCTGTTCCTCGGCACCGCCGGGGAGCCCGGCATGACCCACGCGTTCAGGATCTCGATCGACCGGACCGACGGCGCGGGCAACATCTACCTCGAGGCGGCCGCCGGGGTGACGACGTTCCTCCTCGCCGGACGCTGGCTCGAGCACCGCTCGAAGCGACAGTCGGGCGCCGCACTGCGGGCCCTTCTCGAGCTCGGCGCGCGGGAGGTGGCGGTCATCCGCGACGACGCGTCCGGTGGGCACCGTGAGGTGCGGATCCCGACCGACCAGCTGGTCGTCGGCGACACGTTCGTCGTGCGTCCCGGCGAGAAGATCGCCACCGACGGCGAGGTCGTCGAGGGCACCTCGGCCGTCGACGCGTCGATGCTCACCGGAGAGTCGGTGCCGGTCGAGGTCCGCACCGGCGACGCCGTCGTGGGCGCGACGGTCAACGCCGGCGGACGACTGCTCGTCCGCGCCACGCGGGTGGGTGCCGACACCCAGCTGGCGCAGATGGCGCGGCTGGTCGAGGACGCGCAGAACGGCAAGGCCGAGGTGCAGCGCCTCGCCGACCGGGTCTCCGGCGTCTTCGTCCCGATCGTGATCGGGCTCGCGGTCGCGACGCTGGGCTTCTGGCTCGGCGCGGGTGGCGGCGCGACGGCCGCGTTCACCGCCGCCGTCTCGGTGCTGATCATCGCCTGCCCGTGCGCCCTGGGCCTGGCCACGCCGACCGCTCTCATGGTGGGCACCGGTCGTGGCGCCCAGCTCGGCATCCTGATCAAGGGCCCCGAGGTGCTGGAGTCGACCCGGCGTGTCGAGGTGATCGTGCTCGACAAGACCGGCACGGTGACCACCGGCGAGATGGCGGTGCACGACGTGGTGGCCGCCGACGGTGAGTCCGCGGACGACGTACGCCGCCTCGCCGCGGCACTGGAGTCAGCGTCCGAGCACCCGATCGGCCGGGCCATCGCGGCGTCCGTCGAGGAGCTCGCGCCGGTGGAGGACTTCGCCAACCGCGAGGGCCTCGGGGTGCAGGGCATCGTCGAGGGCCATGCGGTCCTGGTGGGCCGCCCCCGGCTGCTCGAGGAGTGGAGCCAGCACCTCCCGCCGTCGCTCGTGGCGGTCGTGGCCAGGGCGCAGGGTGAGGGACTCACTCCCGTCGCCGTCGGCTGGGACGGGCAGGCCCGTGGCGTCATCGTCGTCGGCGACACCGTCAAGTCGACGTCGGCCCGCGCGATCGCGGAGCTCAAGGGCCTCGGGCTCACCCCGATCCTGCTCACCGGCGACAACGAGGCCGCGGCCCGCCACGTCGCCGACCGGGTGGGCATCGAGACGGTCGTCGCCGACGTGCTCCCGGCCGACAAGGTCGCCGAGGTCCAGCGCCTCCAGGCGGCCGGTGCGGTGGTGGCGATGGTCGGCGACGGCGTCAACGACGCGGCTGCGCTCGCCCAGGCCGACCTCGGCCTGGCGATGGGCACCGGCACCGACGTGGCGATCGAGGCCAGCGACCTCACCCTGGTCCGCGGCGACCTCCTCGTCGCGGTCGACGCGATCCGGCTCTCGCGCCGCACGCTCCGGACGATCAAGGGCAACCTGTTCTGGGCGTTCGCCTACAACGTGGCGGCCCTCCCGCTGGCGGCCACCGGCCTGCTCAACCCGATGCTCGCCGGCGCGGCGATGGCGTTCTCGAGCGTGTTCGTGGTGACCAACAGCCTCCGGCTCCGGGGCTTCCGCTCGACGATCTCCTGACCCACGCCCGACATCCGGCGGTTCCACGGGGTGTGCCGCGGCCCGTGGACGGTTCGTAGGGTTGCCGCATGGGACTCATCGACATCCTCACGCCGGGACGCTCGGAGACGAAGGCCGCCCTCGACGCGGCCGGGGACGACCACCCCGACCCGGGCGCCATCGACCGCCTCGTGAAGATGCTGGTCGACACCGGGCTCGAGGGTCGTGGACCGCTCGACCCGGCGCGCGAGGTGGCGGCCGCGGCACTGGCCAGGGCCGACGGCGACGCGGAGAAGGCCATCGGGGCGCTGGCCCGGTCGACCACCGTCAAGGGTGGCATCGGGGGCTTCGTCACCGGCGTCGGGGGCTTCATCACGATGCCGGTCTCGCTGCCTCTCAACGTGGCCGAGTTCTACCTCCAGGCGGTGCGGATGGTCGGCAGCATCGCCACGCTTCGCGGCTACGACATCAGCGAGCCGCGGGTGCGGACGGCGATCCTGCTGACCCTGGTCGGCTCCGACACCGACGAGGTGCTCAAGAAGGCCGGGATGGCGACCGCGGGCAGCCGCGTGACGTCGTACGCCCTCAAGGGTCTGCCGCCGGCCGCGCTGATGGTCGTCAACAAGGCGGTCGGCTTCCGGCTGATGCGCGGCGTGAGCGAGAAGGTGCTCTCCCGCTTCGGCCGGGGCATCCCGCTGGCCGGCGGCCTGGTCGGCGGCGGCATCGACGGCTTCATGATGAAGAAGATCGCCGACCAGGCGATGAAGGAGTTCCCCCGCAGCCGGGGTTGAGTGCGCTCGCGGTCGTGATGGCCACGGGGCTGCGCACTCAACCCAGCGTGCCCCGGATGGCGTCGGCCTCCTGGGTGACCGTGTCGGTGTCCACGAGGTCGGCGGCCTGCTCGGTGAGCACCTCGGCCCACTGGACGAGGACCTCCTCGGCGTAGCCGCTGTCGACGAGCTCCTCGGTCAGGTCGGCCTTCGCCTGGGCGACGAGGTCGGCCCACTCGGCCACCGCGGTGAAGCGCTCGACGAGGATGTTGTCCCTGCCGCGGCCGTCGCCGCCCCCGGCCCCGCCACCCGGGCCGCCCTGGCCCCCGTCCGGGCGCTCGCCGCCGGCCGGTGCCCCCTCGGGCCGCTCGCCGCCGGCCGGTGCCCCCTCGGGCCGCTCGCGGACGTCACCGCCGGCGGTCCCGCCACCGCCCGCCGACCCACCGAAGGCGAGGTTGTGGTCCCACGCGACGACGGTGAAGCCACCGGACTCGGCGTCATAACGCAGGAAGGAGTTGTTGCCCGGACCGTCGATGTCGTCGAAGTTGTCGACGACCTCCTCGAAGGCCAGGTAGCGTGCGAACGCCTCCACGTCGAGCCGCGCGGGCAGCCCGGCGGCGAACTCCTCGTCGGAGCTGGTGTTGATGAACTCGAGGAAGTCGACCAGCGGCGCCAGGTCGTCGTCGCCGGTCTCCTGGTCGAAGACGTCGTCGTAGGAGTCCGGGTCGTCGCCGCGGTAGGACCAGTCCCCGCCGGACTCGGCCTTGTAGAGGATCCCGGCGGTGGAGAAGTTCTCCGCGTCCCAGGCCTCGTCGAGATTCTGCACGACCAGCCGCAGCACGGCGTCGCCGCCGTTGACGCTGAACGACGTCGCGACCGCGTGCTCGCTGGCGAGTCCGGCCTCGGCCAGCAGGTCCAGCGCCACGGCCTCGTTGAGGGCGGTCTCGGAGGTGTTGGACCGCACGACGAACTCGCTGGAGCCGTCCAGCTCCTGCCCGTCGACGAACTTGTCGAGCCGGATCAGCCACGGCAGCTCCGCCGGGTCGGCGTCGGCGCTGACCCCGCGGAGCGAGGAGTTGCCCTTGAGCCGCAGGCCGACGGCGTCATAGACCTCCCCGTCGATGGTGACGGTCGCCTCGATCCACTCCTTCTCGTCGGTCTCGAGGTACGTGTCGATCATGGTCGCGACGACGGACTCGTCGACCTCGATGGAGATGTCGTGCACCGTGGTCGCGTCCCAGACGCCTGCGCCGTCCGCCACCGTCCGGGTGGCCGAGGTGACGCCGGTGGTGGCGACCGCCGCCTCCCCGGACGAGGACGCGCACCCGCCGAGGGCGAGGGCGGCCACGGTGGCCAGCGCCGCGAGGCGCGTGCGGGAGGGTTTCGGGGTCATGCGAGGACTCCTTCGTGGAGGGTGAGGTGGTCGGCCAGGTGGCGCGAGGTGACCCGGTGCCAGCGGTTGCGCTGCAGGTCGGGGGTCAGCAGAGCCAGCCCGGTGCCGTACTTGGAGATCCGGATCGGTCGGTGGCCCAGCTCCCACAGCCGTCGGTCGATCGGGCCAGGTCGGCCGGAGCCCGCCTTGGTCTCGACGACCAGCACGTCGCCGACCTCGGCGGTGCCGTGGCCGGAGACCCAGCGGAGGCCGCGGTCGATCGTGGCCCGGCCACCGCCGTCGGGCAGCAGCAGCGTCGTCCGCGCGTAGCTGGTGTGCAGCGTGGGCACCAGTCCGCCGGGGTCGACGTCGTGCACCTGCGCCGCGTCGAGCCGACCGCGGACCCAGCCACCGGCGGTGTCGGACAGATCGGATCCCCGGCCGTCGTGGGGCAGCCGTTCCTTGATCGTCTCGCCGCGGCGGCCACGGGTCTTCACCTCCAGCCAGCGCTCACCGGTGTCGGCGTACTCCCGGGTGCGCACCTTCCACCGGCGCCGGCGACGATGGGCCGAGGCGGTCCAGCTGTCGAGGTCGACGGTGTCGAGGTAGGTCGACTCGTAGCGCGAGGAGCGGCGTCCCTCGATCTCCAGCACGCGCAGCCCGGGGATCCCGGTGACCACGGCGTCGAGCTCGCCGGTCGCGATGACGTATTTGCGGTCGACCCGGGTCAGCAGCTCGGCCTCGGCGTTGAGCTCGGCGAGGGTGACGGTGGGCAGGCGTCCGACGTCGTCCACCGGGGTCATCGGGTCAGCGCCGCGGAGGGGTGACGCTCGGTGCCCGGGACCGTCACCCGGGGCGAGGCGGCGTAGTGGACCTCGACGGTCGTGGTGTCGTTGACGAGGTCGACGCGCACCGGCGTGACGCGGGTGACGCGGGCGTCGAGCAGCATCTCGAGGCGATCGACGAGGATCTGCTCGTCGGTGATCGCGGCGTCGAGGACGACCACCTGGCGCAGCCCGGTGCTGTGCAGGAGACGGCTGTCGGCGACCGCGAGCACGCCCACCAGGGCGGCCATCAACGAGATGGACAGCGTCACGTCGGCGGTGCCCAGGCCCCCGATCAGGCCGATGGCGAGCGCGGCGAAGTAGTAGGCGATCTCGTGCTGGCCGAGCTCGTCGGAGCGCAGCCGGATGATCGACAGGACGCCGAAGAGGCCCAGGCCGAGACCGACCGTCGCGGCGCTTCCGGAGAGCACGATGGTGACGGCGAGGACGCCCATGTTGACGGCGATGAACGCCGTGACGAGGTCGGCGCGGCGGTGGCGGGGGTAGTAGACGGCCATGGCGAGGACGAGCACGGCGACGACGTCGACGATGGCCAGGAGATAGGTGGAGTTCATCAATGGGTCCTTCGGGTCGGTGTTCCGCCGATCCTGCCCAGCCCGTCTGTCCGCCACCTGCCACCGACCTGTGGCCGTTCTGTGGGGTCCGCCCGGGGTGCCCGGCTCAGCCGTGCGGGTGGCGGGTGTCCCGCACCGCCGCCGCCAGTGGCAGCACCAGCACCGCCAGGCCGGCCGTCACCCACATCGCGCTCGAGAACGACGCCTGCACGGCGAGGGCACCCACCGCGACCGAGCCGATCGCGGTGCCGAGGTCGAAGCCGACGTTCCAGATCGCACTGGCCTGGTGCTGGTGTCGGCGGCCGGCAGCGGCCAGGGCCACCACCAGGGTGAGGTTCTGCAGAGCGCCGTAGCCCAGGCCGAGCAGGAGGACGCCGGCGAGGAACGCTGTGGTCCGCCCGGCGGAGGACGCGGCGCCCGGTCCCCCGATCGACCACGCGACCAGGGCCACGCCGCAGGCGGTCGCTACGACGATCGGCGCGAGGAAGCCCCGTGCACCGAACCGGTCGGCCAGCACCCCGATACGCCAGCGCGCGAGGGCGCCGACCAGGCCCATCGTGAAGAGACCCGCTGTCACCAGGACGGGGTCGCTCACCATCTGCGGGGCGAACGTGAGCATGGCACCGCCGGCCAGCGTGACCCACAGAAGGAGCAGCACCGGCGGCAGGAGCGGCACGAGGACCGACGCGGAGGTCGCCGGTGACTCGTCCGAGGTCGCGGCATCGGCGACCCGGTCGGCCGTGTCCTGGTGCAGGACCGCAGCGACCGCCAGCGCGGCGGGCACGCCGAGCAGCGGCAGGGCGCCCAGCAGGAGCACCGGCGTGAAGCCGACCTCGCGAGCCAGCCACGGCCCGAGCGGCAGCAGCACCACGTTGGGCACGGCCACGGCCAGGCCGTACGCGCCGATGGCCTCGCCGCGGCGGCGCGGGTCGACCAGTGCGGCCACCGCCGAGACCCCGGTGACGGTGAGGATGCCGAAGCCGACACCCCGCGCCGCCGAGCACGCCAGGACGGGCCCGAGACCGTCGCTGAGGGGCAGCAGCACCGCCGGCGCGCCGAGCATCACCAGACCTGCCACGAGCACCGGACCCCACCCGAGGACGCGCAGGGCCGTCGGCACCATCACCTGGGTCAGCACCGTGACCAGCAGCAGGATCCCGTTGACCAGGCCCGCCTGCCCCGGGTCGGCGCCACCCTCCACCGTCCACAGCGGCGCGACGGGAAGCAGCACGGCGTAGCCACTGAAGCCGGCGAACGTCATCGCCAGCAGCGGACGGACCCCGTGCAGCTGTCGGATCGGCGCGCTCACCCGCGGCCGGGCCGCGTGTGCAGCAGCCATCCCACCCCGGCGAAGGGCAGCGCGAGGGGCAGGAAGCCGTAGCCGGCGCCGTAGGACGACCAGACCGTCTGGTCGGGGAAGAGGCCCCCGTCGAGCAGGGTGAGCGTCCCGACGCTCAGCACCCCGACCAGCTCGAAGCCGACCGCCGACCAGGCGAGCCGGCGGGGAGCCGGGCCGACCTCGGCGAGGCCGAGGGTGGCCGCGATGTAGACCAGGGCCGCGAGCGCGGAGAGCGCGTAGGCGAGGGGGGCCTCGTCGGCCTTGGTGGCCAGCTGGACGAGGGACCGCGCGCTGGCGGCGAGGGCGAAGACGCCGTAGACGGCGACCAGGACGCGGCCTGCACCGGTCCGGGTGGAGGTGCGGGCGGGCAGCTGCGTCACGTCGACCAGACCTGGAGTGCTCGCAGGACCACGAAGGCCTCGGTCAGGCCGGCGACGGCGAGGACCGCGGTGGCGCCGCGGCTGCGCTCGGCCAGCGACCACGCGAAGCCGAGCGGCAGCATCACGAGCGCGGCCAGGAGGTAGCCGAAGAGGGTGATCGCAGTCGCGGCGCCGAGATCGACGCCACCGACCTGCACCGCGGCGAGGACCAGCAGCACCAGCGCGCCGGCCTCCACCACGGCGGCGAGACCGAGCAGCGCCCAGTCGGGCGTGCGGTCGAGCACCACGTAGGCGAGCACCACGACCGCGAAGAGGAGCGCTGCAACGATGAGCGCGAGGGGCAGGGGTCCGTCCACAAGCGATGATTCTCGCAGAGTGCCCTACGGCGTCGGCGGCGGCAGGTGCTTCTTCATCAGGCGCTTGACCCGGCGCTGCTTGCGGTCGGGGATCATCGAGCGCATCTCCTCGAGCTTGCCGAAGCAGAGCAGTCGGTCCTCGCCCTCGAGCACGGTCTTGTGGCGCGGGTTGGGGATGACCTGGGTGCCTCGGTGCAGGGTCAGCACGGTGATGTCGCGGTCGTCGAGCCCGGAGTCGCCGAGCTTCTTGCCCACCATGTCGGAGCCGCCGTGCACGACGATCTCGGCCACGCCGTAGCCGGTGGAGACCGTCAGGCGCTGACGGACGTCGATGTCGGGGAAGGCGACCTGGTTGTCGATGTAGTCGATGATCGCGCCGGCGACGTCGAGCTTGGTCGCGGCCTCGATGCCCTCCAGCCCGGGCGAGGAGTTGACCTCCATCACCTGCGGGCCCTTGGCGCCCTCGAGCATGTCGACGCCGGCCACCCGCAGGCCCATGATCTGCGCCGACCGCACCGCGATGCGCTCGAACTCCTCGTCCAGCTCGACCGGCTCGACGCTGCCGCCGCGATGCACGTTGGAGCGGAACTCGTCGCCCTGCGCGACCCGGCGCATCGCCGCGACCACGCGGTCGCCCACGACGAGGGCGCGGATGTCGCGGCCCTTGCTCTCCTTGACGAAGCGCTGGATCAGCACGTTCTGCCGGGTGCTCTGCAGGGTCTCGATGATCGCCTCGGCCACCTTGAGCGTCGGGGCCAGGATCACGCCGATGCCCTGCGTGCCCTCGAGCAGCTTGATGACGACCGGCGCCCCACCGACACTCTCGATCGCGGGGATCACGTCGGCGCGGTCCTGCACGAAGGTCGTCGCCGGCATCGGGATCTTGTGGCGCGACAGGATCTGCGTGGCGCGCAGCTTGTCGCGGCTGTTGGCGATGCCGTAGGAGGTGTTGGGCGTGTAGACGTCCATCTGCTCGAACTGGCGCACGACGGCGGTGCCGAAGTAGGTGATCGAGTTGCCGATGCGCGGCAGCACCGCGTCGTATGTCGACAGCTGCTTGCCGCGGAACAGCAGGTCGGGTTCGTCTCCCGTGAGGTCGATGCCGAAGCGCAGCGTGTTGAGCACCTTGACGTCGTGGCCGCGGTCGAGGGCGGCCGTCCGGAGGCGCTGCGTGCTGTAGGAGCGCGGAGCGCGGGAGAGGATGGCGAGCTTCATGGTGAGACATACAAGCACGGCGGGCGCACGGGGCACCTGACAAGATGGCGCGATGTCGTCCACGCCCCCCGAGCCCGGGTCCGGGCCCACCGTGCTGGGCTGGCGCGAATGGGTGGCCCTGCCGCAGGCGGACGTCGCCTGGGTGAAGGCCAAGATCGACACCGGCGCCCGCTCGTCGTCGATCCACGCCTTCGACCTCGAGGCCCACGAGCAGGACGGCCGGGAGTGGGTGCGGTTCTCGATCCACCCGTGGCAGAAGTCCGACGAGGACCACGTCGAGCTCAGCCTGCCCGTGCTCGACCGCCGCGAGGTGCGCAGCAGCAACGGCCACACCGAGCAGAGGTACGCCGTCGCGCTCGACGTGACGCTCGCCGGTCGGACCGTCACCACCGTGATGACGCTGAGCAACCGCGACGAGATGGGCTTCCGGATGCTGATCGGGCGCGAGGCCCTCGAGCGCGGGTTCCTCGTCGACTCCTCGACGTCGTACGCCGGCGGCAAGCCGCGGCGGGCCGTGCGGCGGAAGAACTGGGGCAGGTAGCCCTCAGGCCAGGGTCAGTGCAGCCTGACCTCGCACGACTTCAGCTTCTCGCCGCTGCACCGGTCGCGGTTGGCGTTGCCGTCGATCGTGTCGCGACCCTTCCCGCCGACCAGCAGATCCTTGCCGCGTGAGCCCTTGATCGTGTCGTGGCCGCGGTTGCCGTAGACCTTGATCGTCGACTTCCGGGCGTCGCACTTGAGCTCATAGCTGTCGTCGCCGGTGCGGTAGGACTCCAGGGTGTCCTTGCCCCCGCGACCACGCACGGTCGCGCGGCAGGCGAAGAAGCGGACGTCGTCGGCACGCTGGGTCCCGCGCACGTCCAGCTTCTTCGCACCGACCCGCGTGGACTCGAAGCTCTCGAACGAGGCGCGCGCAGAGGTCCCCCCGAGCCTGTACGTCATCCTCTTCGCCGCCAGGTCGAGGTCGAGCCGGTTGCCGACCCACAGGTCGATGTCGTCGTCGCCCGCTCCGCCGTCGAACGAGCTGCCGTCGCCGCCGATGCCACCCTGGGGTGTCAGCAGGGTGTCGTCACCACCACGGAGGTCGAAGCGCTGGGGCGCGGTGATGCCGTCGGGGAAGTAGCTGTAGACGTACTCGTCGCGGTCGCTGCCGGTGAATGTCAGCGAGTGCGGGGCCTTCTGGCTGCTCAGCTCGAAGCGGCTGACCTCGCCGGCCCACGCCAGCACCGGGGCGCCGTCCTCGGTCCACGACCCCGCAGCGGCATCGATCGCCACGTCGCCGGTGCCCAGGGTGGGCCTCAGCGTGGCCGAGCTGCCCACCACCACTCGCGAACCCGGGGCCTGCGGTCCGGACCAGTAGAGGACGTGCCCGACCCCGGCGAGCTGGATGACGTCGGGGTTGGGCACACCGCGCATCCCGGAGCTGACCTCGTCCCCCGACTGCCCCACTCCTGCTCCCGTCGTCGCGATGACGGTGTCTGCATCGGTGTCGGTCCGCACACCACCATCGCTCGACCCGGCCAGCACCGTGTCGCGACCAGCAGACGCGGTGTAGTGGTCGGCGCCGGCTCCCAGCTCGGCGTCGACCGACGATCCGGAGAGTGAGGCGTCCACGACGTCGTTGCCCGCTCCGGTGCGCAGCCGCACGACGCCCGGGCTCGTCACGTCGGTGATACAGACCAGGTCGTCGCCACCCAGGGTGTCGAGGCTCTGGGCGCCGTTGGTCACGACCACATCGGGTCCCTCCGTGCCGACGAGCCCGGTCTGCGACGGCGCTCCGACGAGCGTCGCGGGCCTGCCCTGGCAGGTCTCCCCCGCGGCGGTGGCTGGTGCGGCGGGCAGGAACAGGACGGCGAGCAGTCCGGTGGTCAGCAGTGGCAGCGGTCGCATGGGAAGCGGTCCTCCGAGTCGGGGCGGGATCGAGTGTCACCGGGGTGACGCGGGTCAGCGCCCAAAAGTTGTCCTTCCCACGAGATCACACCGCATCGCTTGCCGCGCCACAGGGTCCGAACAGGGAGGCGACCATCGTCGAGCAGACATCGACGACAGGAGCATCACCGTGCCGGCACCCACCCGGCGCGTGGGCGCTCGGCCCCTACGTCCTCGACCACGTCGGTCGCCTCCTCCCCCCGGGAGGTGATCGGGGTGAGTCCTGTCCCCACTACCCTGAGCACCGTGATGACCGCCGCTGATGCCCCGTACGCCTAGTGGCCCGCGAGTCCTTCGCCATCGGCGGCGTCCGCATCCGCGCCGGCACCGTGCGCGCCCTCGAGCTGCCGATCACCCGCCTGGTGACGGGCGCCGACGTCACCCTGCCCGTGCGGGTCGTGCACGGGCGCGAGGAGGGACCCTGCGTCTGGATCGATGCCGCGATCCACGGCGACGAGGTGGCCGGCGTCGAGATCGTGCGCCAGGTGATGGCCGGGCTCGACCCCAAGAACTTCCGCGGCACGCTCGTCGCGGTGCCGATCGTCAACGTGCTCGGCTTCATGACCGGCGACCGTTACCTCCCCGACCGCCGCGACCTCAACCGGTCGTTCCCCGGCTCCGCGCGGGGCTCGCTCGCCAGCCGGATCGCCTTCCTGTTCATGAAGGAGATCGTCGCCGGCTGCGAGGTCGGCATCGACCTGCACACCGGCTCCGACCGCCGCAGCAACCTGCCGCAGGTCCGCGCCGACCTCGACGACCCCGGCACCCGCGCGCTCGCCGAGGCGTTCGGCGCCCCGGTGATGCTGCACGCCAAGATCCGCGACGGCTCGCTGCGCCACGCCGCTCGCGAGCACGGCGCGAAGGTGCTGCTCTACGAGGCCGGGGAGAACCTCCGCTTCGACGCCTACGCCGTCGACGCCGGCGTGATCGGCGTACGCCGCGTGCTGGCCTCGCTCGGCATGACCGAGCCCGTCGTCGAGGCGCCGGTCGAGCCCAGCCTGGAGTGCCGCTCCAGCGGATGGGTCCGGGCGCGCCGCACCGGGATCCTGCACCTCGACGTCGCGCTCGGCCAGAAGGTCAGCGAGGACGAGCGGCTCGGCACGCTGTTCGACTCCTTCGGGCGCACCCTGCGTGCCGTCTACGCCAGCCGCGATGGCATCGTCATCGGCCGCACCGAGGCACCGCTGGTCAACTCCGGTGACGCCGTCGTGCACATCGCCAGCTGACACCTCCCCCGATCAGACGAGGATTCCCCGCATGCCGTTCGACGTGTCCGCCTTCCGCGCCGAGTTCCCCTCGCTCGACTCCGGCATCGCCCACTTCGACAACCCCGGCGGCACCCAGACGCCGGCCGTGGTGGGTGAGGCGATCGCCCGGACGCTCACCGGGCCGCTGTCGCAGCGCGGCGCGGCGACGGTCAGCCTCCGCAACGCCGAGACGTCCGTGGCGGAGTTCCGCGCCGCCGTGGCCGACCTGGTCGGCGGCGCCCCGGAGGGCGTCGTCCACGGCCGCAGCGCGACCCAGCTGACCTACGACGTCTCCCGGATGCTGGCGCGCACCTGGTCGGCCGGCGACGAGGTCGTCGTGTGCGAGCTCGACCACGACTCCAACGTCCGGCCGTGGGTCCAGGCCGCCGAGCGCGCGGGAGCCACCGTCCGCTGGCTGCGACTCGACCCGCAGACCGCCGAGCTCGACCTGTCCGACCTCGACGAGGTCGTCAACGAGCGCACCCGGCTCGTCGCGCTCACCGCCGCCTCCAACCTGCTCGGCACCCGGCCGCCGGTCGCCACCGTCGCCCGGCGCGCGCACGAGGTCGGTGCACTCGTCCACGTCGACGGTGTCCACCACGCCGCCCACGCGGCGCCGGACCTCGCGGCGCTGGGCGCTGACCTGATGGTCTGCTCGCCCTACAAGTTCTTCGGCCCGCACTGCGCCGCGCTGGTGGCCGACCCCGCCCTGCTGGAGACCCTGCGGCCCGACAAGCTCCTGCCGTCGAGCGATGCCGTCCCCGAGCGGTTCGAGCTCGGCACGCTGCCCTACGAGATGCTCGCCGGCGTCACCGCGGCCATCGACTTCATCGCCGGCCTCGCCCCCGCCGGCGGCTCCCGGCGCGAGCGGTTGGTGGCGGCGTACGACCTGATCCACCACCACGAGCTGCGGCTGCGCGGACGCCTCGAGGAGGGGCTCGCGGACCTCGGCGACCACCTCACCCTCCACTCGCGGGCCGCTGATCGCACCTCGACGCTCTTCCTCACGCTGCGCGACCGACTGCCCATGGACGCGTTCGAGTTCCTGGCGCAGCGCGACGTCCTGGTGCCGGCCGGCACGTTCTACGCCTACGAGACCTTCCGTGCCCTGCGGCTCCCCGTGGACTCGGGGCTGCGGATCGGGCTGGCGGCCTACAACGACGACGACGAGGTCGACCGGCTGCTCGAGGGGCTGACGGACTTCGTCGGCTGACTCGAGGTCTGCTCGTGGCATCCACGAGCAGAGTTCGAGCCGGTCCCCATCAGCCGAGCATCACTCCGCCTGCTCGGCCACTTCCTGCGCCCCCGCGCCGGACTCGTGGGCGCTGGAGTCGACGGAGTCGGTGTCGACCGTGTCGCCGACGGTCGCGTTGCCGGCGGGCGCCGCGTCGAGGGCCGCCTGGCGTTCCTCGTCGGTGACCCGCCTGCCCGCGCCGGGGAACGCGGAGTCCTCGGGGTGCTCGGCGTAGGGGTCGGACGGGGTCTGGTCGGCGCTGGTCATGGCCTCGACCGTACGCCGACGCCGCGCACCGACAACCCGGCCGGAGACGCGCGGACCATGGTCGGACCGAACGCCCGCGCCCACGCTCGACGACCCGGGCGGCACTGACCAATGTCTGCGTGTCTCCGGAGTGCGGCGGAGACACCGGCGGGCGCACCGTCTGTCGGACCCACCGGCCACAATGAACAGGTGAGCCAGCACTGGGTCCTCCACGTCGACATGGACCAGTTCCTCGTCGCCGTCGAGCTGCTGCGCCACCCGGAGCTGGTGGGCCGACCGGTGGTGGTCGGCGGACGCGGTGACCCGACCGAGCGGGCCGTCGTGTCCACGGCGTCCTACCAAGCGCGCGCGCACGGCGTGCGGTCCGGGCTCGCCCTCAAGATCGCGCTGCGCCGCTGCCCGGACGCCGTCTTCCTGCCCGTCGACTTCCCGGTCTACGAGGCCGCCTCGGCGAAGGTGATGGAGACGCTGCGCGCGACGCCCGGGGCGGTGGTGGAGGTGCTCGGCTGGGACGAGGCCTTCGTCGGCATCGAGACCGACGACCCCGACGCGAGTGCCCGTGCGATCCAGGCCGCGGTGCTCGCGGCGACCGACCTGCACTGCTCGGTCGGCATCGGCGACACCCTGGTGCGCGCCAAGATCGCCACCGACTTCGGCAAGCCGCAGGGCACCTTCCGGCTCACCCGCGACAACTGGATGGACGTGATGGGCCACCGCCCCACGACGGCGCTGTGGGGTGTGGGCAACAAGATCGGTGCGCGACTGGACGCGATCGGGATCCGATCGGTCGCCGACCTCGCCGCCGCCGACGAGGAGGCGCTGGTCGCCGCGTTCGGTCCGGCCAGCGGCGCCCATCTCGGCCGGCTCGGTCGCGGGGGCGGCCGCACGCGGCCCGACGACACCCCCTGGGTGGCCCGGGCCCACGGACGCGAGCTGACCTATCAGGCCGACCTCACGACACCCGGGGAGGTGCGCGCCGCGTTGGGCGAGCTCGCCGCCCGGGTCGTCGACGACGTGCGCACGGAGGGCCGGGAGGTGCAGCGGGTGCACCTCAAGGTCCGCTTCGCGCCGTTCTTCACCTTCACCAAGGTGCGCAAGCTGCCCGCACCGACGCTCGACGTCGACGTGATCTCGCAGACGGCCTACGACCTCTATCTCGCGCTCGACGACCAGCGACCCGTGCGCCTGCTCGGGGTGCGCGGTGAGATGGTGCCGCCTGAGGGCGGCTACTGAGGGTCACTACCCGCCGAGCAGCGAGAGCCCCGCTGCCAGCGCGAACCCGACGACCGTCGCGAGGCCGGCCAGATCCTTGGCCTTGGCCTTGGCCTCGGGGATCATGGAGTCGATCAGCATGGTGAGCAGCGCACCCGCGGCGAAGCCGTCGACCACGGCACGGGTGCTGCTCGAGACCGCATCGGCGGCGAGGTAGCCGCCCGTCGTCGCCAGGGCACAGGCCGCGGCCACCACGGCCCACAGCCCGAGAACCTGTCGGGAACTGCGCCCCGAGGACCGCATGTCGGCGGCCGACCCGACAGCCTCGGGGAGGTTGGAGGCGAAGATCGCGACGAGCAGCGCGGCGCTCACGCCCGGTCCCGCGGCGAGCCCGATCCCGAGGACGGCCTGCTCGGGGATGCCGTCGAGGAACGCGCCGAGAGCGAGCGTGGCGCCGGCCGCACCGCCCCCGCTGGAGGCCCTCGACTCCACCCAGCGGTCGGCGAGGTAGAACGTCGCACCACCCAGCGCCAGCCCCACGGCGACCGGCCACGCTCCGCCGACCCGCAGCCCTTCCTCGGCCAGCTCGAAGGACACGCTCGCGATCAGCGCGCCGGCACCGAAGCCGAGCACGAGGCCGACGAGCGTGTCGGACCATGTCCGAAGCAGGGCGAGAGCTGCGCCGACCACCAGCGAGCTGGCGGCCAGCGCTCCCCAGCCGAGGGACTCGAGCACGTGCTCAGGATCTCAGCGGCTGCCGGCCTCGCGCCACCCCCGGACGAACGCTCTCGGTCACTCGGTGGCGATGGCGGCCAGCACCTTCATCCGCGACGCGCGGATCGCCGGAACGATCGCGGCCAGCACGCCGAAGATCACCGCAACGACGAGGAAGACCAACAGGCTGTTGACCGGCAGCGAGAGCTCGGTCAGGTCGTCCTTGAGCGACTCACGCAGCACCACACCGATGACGAGCCCCAGCACCATGCCCAGCACGGCACCCAGCAGGGCGATCGCCACGGACTCCAGGGTGATCATCGTGCGCAGCTTGCGCCTCGACAGCCCCACCGCGCGCAGCAGGCCGATCTCCCTGGTCCGCTCGAGGACGCTGAGGCCGAGGGTGTTGACGATCCCGATGACCGCGATCACGACGGCCAGCGCGAGCAGGCCGTAGATGACGTAGAGGAGCTGGTTGACCTGACCACTGATCAGGTCCTTGAACTCCTCCTTGTCCTGCACCGACAGGATCGGGAGGTCCTTGACCAGGTCGTCGAGGTCCTGCTTGACCGCGCCCCGGTCGGCGCCGTCGGCGAGCGTGATGCTCAGGCTGGCGTCGCTGCGCTTGAGTCCGGCGTCGCGCAACACCGACAGCGGCACCGTGATGCCGCCGGTCGTCGGGCTGTTCTCGAAGACACCCACGACCTGGAGTGGAAGCGTCGTGCCGCCGGGGAACGAGACGTCCACGGTGTCGCCGACGCCGGCACCCAGGTCGGCTGCACGGCTCTCGCTGAGGATCATCGCGCGCCCGGCGATCTGGTCGTCGCCCTCGACCATCGTCAGGTCGTAGATCTGGAAGAAGGCCGGGTCGGCACCGATGGCGAAGGTCTGGTCGGGCTTGCCGTCGACCTCGACGGACACCGGTGTGCCCTGCTGACGCGACACCAGGTCGACGCCGTCGACCTTCTCCATCTGGTTGCCGAACTGCACCGGGAAGCCCTGGAAGGTCGGGTTCTGGACCAGGAAGTCGGCGCGGAACTGCTCGTCCACGACCGCGCTGTTGGTCGCGCTGAGCGAGGAGGCCAACACTCCGACGGCCGAGACGACGGCGAGGCCGATCATCAGGGCGGAGGCGGTGGCGCCCGTACGGCGCGGGTTGCGCAACGCGTTCTCGCCCGCGAGCAGGCCGGCGGTGCCGAAGAGGCGACCGAAGACCGCGCGGCACGCGACCAGCACGGGGTGCCCGATCACCGGCGCGAGCACTGCCGTCGTGATCACCCAGATGACCGCACCCACGCCGATCCAGATCGCGTCGTTGCCGGGCGCTCCGACCAGTCCGGCCACCGCGAGCGCGGTGCCCACGGCCATCGCGGCGGATCCGAGGACCAGGCGACGGCCCATCCCACGCTCCTGCACCACCAGGTCGTCGCGCATCGCGGCGACCGGTGCCACCTTCGCCGCCCGACGCGCCGGCACGAAGGCGGCCACCATGGTCACGACGATGCCGACGCTGTAGCCCGCGATGATGGTGAACGGGGTCAGCGTCAACACCTCGCCGGCGATGTCCAGGCCGAAGGTCCGGAACAACCCGGCCAGCACCCGGGACAGGCCGAGGCCCAGCAGGAGACCGACCGTCGAGCCGACGAGGGCCATCAGGAAGGCCTCGATGAGCACCGACCGGGTGACCTGCCTCTTGCTGGCCCCCAGCGCACGCAGCAGCGCAGACTCACGCACCCGCTGCGAGACGAGGATCGAGAAGGTGTTGAAGATGATGAAGGCGCCGACCACGATCGCGATCACCGCGAAGGTGATCAAGAAGTAGGAGATGACGTCGAGGAACTGCCCCAGCTGGTCCTGGGTCTCCTTGACGACCTTGTCGCCGGTGACCGCCGTGAAGCCGTCCGGCACCACTGCCTCCGCCGCAGCGGCGAGCGCGGTCTGTGACACGCCGTCGGCTGCGGTCAGGGAGACGGTGGTGAAGGCGTCCGCCCCGTCGAGGAAGATCCTCTGGGACTCGGCGGTGTCGAACAGCACGATCGTGGCCCCGGCCGTGCCACCACCGTTGAAGTCGGCGGTGCCGACCAGCGTGAAGGTGCTGCGCGGGTCGGCCTCCTCGGTCGGGAGGATGAGCGTGACGGTGTCGCCGACGACGTACGAGCCGCGCTCGGCCGACGAGGTGTCCAGCGTGATCTCGCCGGGCTCCTGGGGCCAGCCACCCGCGGTCAGCTCGAGGGCCGGCTCGCCGGCCATGTTGTCGGAGGGGGCGTAGTTGAAGGCCAGCGTCGGGGCGCCCTGGCCGCCGACCAGCTTGTCGTCCTTGCCGAGGAGGTAGGAGCCGAAACCGTCGACCGACCCCACGGCGTCCGACACCTCGGGCAGCGCGGAGAGCCTGTCGACGTCCGCGGGCGTGATCACCTGCGTGGTGCCCACGCCGGCGTTGGAGGCCTGGAGGTCACCGGCGGGACGCACCACGGCGTCGGACGTGGAGCCGTTGATGATGTTGTCGAAGGTCGCGTTGAGTCCGGAGCTGAAGGTCATCACCCCGGCCAGGAAGCCGATGCCGAGCACGATGGCGAGCGTGCTCATCAACAGGCGCACCTTGCGGGCCAGCAGGTTGCGCCACGTCAGGAGCAGCACGTCAGCTCGCCGCCTTCTTGACCGCGACGTCCTGCAGGGACGCCATCTTCGCGAGGATCTGGTCGCGGTCGGGGTTGCGCAGCTCGTCGACCGTGCGACCGTCGGCGAGGAAGACGACACGGTCGGTGTAGGACGCCGCGACCGGGTCGTGCGTCACCATCACGACCGTCTGGCCGAACTCGTCGACGCTGCGTCGCAGGAAGCCCAGCACCTCGGCACTGCTGGTGGAGTCGAGGTTGCCCGTGGGCTCGTCGGCGAAGACGATCGAGGGCTGGCTGACCAGGGCGCGTGCGCAGGCCACGCGCTGCTGCTGGCCGCCGGACATCTCGCTGGGACGGTGGCCCAGGCGCGGGCGCAGGCCGACGGCATCGACCACCTGGTCGAACCATGCGCGGTCGGGCTTGCGGCCGGCGAGGCTCAGCGGCAGCAGGATGTTCTCCTCCGCGCTCAGGGTCGGCACCAGGTTGAAGGACTGGAAGACGAAGCCCACCCGCTCGCGGCGCAGCGTGGTGAGGTCCTTGTCCTTGAGGCGACCGAGGGAGGTGCCGTCCACGACGGCCTCCCCCGAGGTCGGGGTGTCGAGGGCGGCCAGGCAGTGCATGAGGGTCGACTTGCCGGAGCCCGAGGGCCCCATGATGGCGGTGAACTCGCCCTTCATGAGGTCGATGGTGACTCCGTCGAGGGCCCGCACCTCCGCCTCGCCCTTGCCGTAGACCTTGATCAGGTCACGTGCGCTCGCGGCGACGTCGTGCGCCGCCTGCCCAGTCGGCTTCTCAGTCATGGAACCGAGTCTCGCAGGGATCCGAAAAGGACGGCCATGGGATATCGCCCCCAGTCGACCCTGACATCTGTCAGGTCCGCCTCGGGGACGCCGTCACGGCGGGCGGCCCTAGATTGGGTGCGTGGGTGACATCGCAGCCGGTCTGCTGACGGGCCTGTCGCTCATTGTCGCGATCGGGGCGCAGAACGCCTTCGTCCTGCGCCAGGGACTGCGCCGCAGCCACGTCGGGCTGGTCGTCGCGATCTGCGCGCTGTCCGACGTGGTCCTCATCCTCGCCGGGGTTGCCGGCATCGGCGTCGTCCTCGACCGGGCGCCGGCTGCGATCGAGGTGATCCGCTGGCTCGGCGTCGCGTTCCTCACCGTCTACGGCACCGGTTCGCTGCTGCGCGCGCGCCGGCCCCAGTCGCTCGCGGTCGGCGGCGCGGTCGTCGAGTCGCGCGCCGGCGTCGTCGCCCGTGCCGTGGCGCTGACCTGGCTCAACCCGCACGTCTACCTCGACACCGTCCTGCTGCTCGGCTCGATCGCAGGCACCCACGGCACCCCCGGCCGGTGGTGGTTCGCGGTGGGTGCCTGCGTGGCGAGCGTCGGGTGGTTTGCCGGGCTCGCGTACGGCGCCCGGCGGGCCGCGCCGCGCCTCGCCGACCCACGGGCCTGGCAGGTCCTCGACGTCGCGATCGGGGTCGTGATGCTGGCGATCGCCCTGCGGCTGGCGCTGGGCTAGGCGCCCTCGGACTCCCGGGCCACGGCCTCGTCGTGCCGGGCGTGCAGGCGCTCGCGGATCTCGCCGGCGTCGTAGTGGCGGCGTACGCGCTCGTCGCGGGCCACGGCCGCTCCGGTCGCGACACCGGCCAGGATCCCGGCCAGCCCGAGGAGCTTCCATACCCGCATGGGGGGAGAGTAGCCCCAGGTCGGCGACGGTGCGGCAGACTGCGGCGCATGGCATCGCCCCTGAACCTCGACCAGGCGGTGGACCTCACCCGGAGCGGCGACATCTGGCTCTTCCGCGGGCGACGGGCCCCGGACCGGGCGATCCGCGCGGTCACCAACTCGCCGGTCAACCACGTGGGCATGGCGGTCGTCGTCGACGACCTCCCGCCGCTGATCTTCCACGCCGAGCTCGGCAAGAAGCAGGTCGACGTGTGGACCGGCGCCCACCATCGCGGCGTCCAGCTGCACGACCTGCGCGAGGCGGTGTCGCGCTGGCAGACCGAGTACGAGCAGGACGCCTGGGTGCGCCAGCTCGAGCCGGAGATCGGCCGCGACGAGGAGGACGGGATGCTGCGCACGGTCGCGCGCCTCGACGGCGTGTCCTTCCCCAGCCTCACCAAGCTCGGCGCGCGCTGGCTGCGCGGACGCGACGCCTACGTCCCGCGCCGCAAGCGCGGGCAACGGGTCACCCCCGAGGCGGCCTTCTGCGCGGAGATCGTGGCCACCTGCTACATCGAGATGGGCATCCTGCGCGACGACCGGCGCGCCACCTGGTACGACCCGGGCAAGTTCTGGAGCGGCGACTACCTGCCGATCTCCGACGGCTGGAGCCTCGGCAAGGAGGTCGCCATCAGCCGCTGACGGCCTGCGTGAGCCGGGCGGCCACGACGGTCACCGCGGCCCGCAGCTCCTCGCCCCCGACCACCGTGAACGGAAACGGCACGCCGGCCAGCCACTCGCCGGCGTACGCGTGGGCGTTGCTGGTGCTGCCGACCAGCTCGCAGCGACCGTCGGGCAGCTCGCGCAGATCGCCCAGGGTCGGGCGGATCCAGTGTCTGACCTCGGCGTAGGGCGCGTCGAAGACGACGTGGGTGTCGTACTCCCAGCCCCGGCCCAGGTTGGCCTCCAGCGCCGCGGCCGGGTCGAGGTCGGCGGGCACGTCGAAGGTCTCCTCCAGCAGCGCCACCTCGATGATCCGGTCGACCCGGAAGGTGCGCAGCGCGTCGGCGTGGTGGGAGAAGCAGAGCAGGTACCACCGCCCGTAGCGCACCACGACCGACCACGGGTCCACCTCGAAGGTCCGGGCGTTGCCCGCCGCGGTGCGATAGCCGAGCCGCACCCGGCGCTGTCCGCCGACGGCCGCGACGAGGTCGCTGGTGATGCTGGGGTCCGGCTTGGCCGGCCACCGCTCGGGCACCCTGCGCGCCGTCTCGCGCAGGGTGGCCGCCTGCCGCGCGACGTTGGTCGGCAGCACCCGCAGGAGCTTGCCGAGCGCCGAGCCGACCGGGTCGTCGGGATCGGCCACCGCGTGCTGGGAGTCGAGAGCGGCCATCACCAGGCCGAGCGCCTCGGTGGCCGAGAACACCAACGGCGGCAGGCGCAGACCGCGCCCGAGCCGGTAGCCGCCGTGGGGGCCGCGCGTGGACTCCACCGGGATGTCGGCCTCGCGGAGGATCGCGACGTAGCGCCGCGCGGCGCGCTCGGTGACACCGAGGCGCTGTGCGAGCTCGGTCGCGGTGATCCCGGGCCGGCCCTGCAGGATGTCCAGCGCCCGGAGCGCCCGCGCGGTGGGGCTGATCTCGCTCATGGAGCGATGGTGCCACCCAATCCGGACGCAGAGTGTCCGGAATGCGTCCTAGCGTGGGTCACGACCCCCCACCGCCTGCGAAGGAGAACCCATGGACATCGTGCTCATCGCCGGACTCTGGCTCGACGGCTCGGCCTGGGACGACATGGTCCCCGAGCTGGACAGGCTCGGCCACCGCGCGATAGCCGTGACGCTGCCCGGCCAGGGCGACGGCGCCGGTTCGGCGACGTACGACGACCAGGCGGGCGCGGTCCTGGCCGCGGTCGACGCGGCCGAGGGTGCGCCGCTCGTCGTCGGCCATTCCGCCGCCTGCACGCTGGCGTGGGTGGCGGCGGACCGCCGCCCCGAGGCGATCACGGGTGTGGCGCTGATCGGCGGGTTCCCCTCGCCCCACGCGACGAGCTATGCCGACTTCTTCGAGCCCACCGGCGACGCGGTGCCGTTCCCGGGATGGGAGCCCTTCGCCGGTCCCGACTCCGACGACATGTCCCCCGAGCTCAGGGCCGAGGTCGCCGCGCGGACGGTCCCGGTGCCGGTCGGGGTGACCCGGGGCACCGTGCGGTGGACCGACGAACGACGTCACGGGGTGCCCCTGACGCTCATCTGCCCGGAGTTCAGCCCCCAGCAGGCCACGGAGTGGATCGCCTCCGGCGATGTCCCCGAGCTGGCCGAGGCGACGGCGCTGGAGCTGGTCGACCTCGACTCCGGCCACTGGCCGATGTTCACCCGGCCGGCCGCTCTCGCAGCGCTGCTGGACCAGGCGACCCGCCGCTGATCATCGGGGCTTGACAATCTACAACCATATGGTTGTAGGTTATTCCGCATGATCGCGATGGACGACGAGGACCGGGCGGATGCCTGGTTCCACGCACTCGCCGACCGGACGCGCCGCGACATCCTGCGGCGGGTGCTGGCCGGCGAGCACTCCGTCTCCGCCCTGGCGCAGCGCTATGACATGAGCTTCGCCGCCGTCCAGAAGCACGTCGCCGTGCTGGAGCGCGCCGGCCTGCTCACCAAGCGTCGGCAGGGCCGCGAGGCCCTCGCCAGCGCAGACGTGGAGGCCGTGCGGTCGGTGGGCGTGATGCTCACCGATCTCGAGGCGCTCTGGCGCGGCCGCGTCTCGCGGATGGACGAGCTCTTCGCTGCCGACCCGACCGCACCCACCACGCACCGAACGGACTGACCCATGCCTGTCACCGACGTCACCCACGACCTCGACACCCTCGCCCTGATCATCACCGCCGACTTCGCCGCGCCGCTCGAGCGCGTGTGGGAGGTCTACGCCGACCCGCGCCAGCTCGAACGGGTCTGGGGTCCGCCGACCTACCCGGCCACCTTCGTCGACCACGACCTGACCCCGGGCGGCCGGATGACCTACTTCATGACCAGCCCCGAGGGTGAGAAGTTCTACGCCTACTGGTCGATCACCGGCGTCGACCGGCCGAGCGCCTTCACCTTCCGCGACGGCTTCGCCCGCGACGAGAGCTTCGCGCCCAACACGGCCATGCCCGAGTCGAGCAACTCCTACACCTTCGTCACGACCACCGACGGCACCCGTGCTACCTACCACGCGACCTACGAGTCCGCCGCCGACCTGCAGCAGGTGCTCGACATGGGCGTGGCGGAGGGCGCCTCGGCGGCCATCAACCAGATCGACGACCTGCTCGCGCCCTGAGCGAGCCCGTACCCCCACCCCAGGAGATCCCATGCGACCCATCGTCGTGACCGAGTTCATCACCCTCGACGGCATCGTCGACTCCCCCGGCGGCGGCGACCACCCGCACGCCGGTTGGACCTTCCAGGACGTCGCGTTCGACGAGGCGGCCTACGAGATCAAGGGCCGCGAGACGCAGGACGCGACCGCGCTGCTCCTCGGCCGGCGGTCCTACGACGAGTTCGCCCCGGTGTGGCCCTCGATGGAGGAGTTCGCCACCTACAACGCGATGCCCAAGTACGTCGTGTCCTCGACGCTCCAGGACCCGCAGTGGCACAACACCTCCGTCCTGCGCTCCCTCGACGAGGTGGCCGCGCTGAGGGAGACGCCGGGCGGAGAGATCCAGGTCCACGGCAGTCCCACCCTGGCCCGGGGCCTGGCCGCCGCGGGGCTCGTCGACCGCTACCACCTGCTGGTCTTCCCGCTCGTCCTCGGCGGCGGCAAGCGCCTCTTCGGCGAGGGCGACAAGACCAGGCTGGCGCTCACCGAGCACGCGGCCTACGCCAACGGGATCACCCTGCAGATCTACGACGTCGTCCGCTGACGGTGGACGCGGTGGTCTGATCGCCCGGGAGCCGCGATGATCTGCGGGTGGAACTCGCCCTGTTGCTCGTGTCGATGGCCGCCGTCGTCCTGGCCGCGACGGCCGTCAGCGAGCGCCTGCACGTCCCCGCCCCGCTCCTGCTGATCGTCGTCGGCGCTGCGGCGTCGTACGTCCCGGGCGTCCCGACCATCCACCTCGAGTCCGAGGTGGTCCTGCTGGGACTGCTGCCACCGCTGCTCTACGCCGCGGCCATCCAGACGTCGCTCGTCGACTTCAACGCCAACCGGGGGTCCATCCTGCGCCTCTCGGTGGTGCTGGTCGTGCTCACCACGCTCGCGGTGGGTGCCGTCGTGCAGTGGCTGGTGCCGGGCATCGGCTGGGCCGCCGCCCTCGCCATCGGAGCGGTGGTCGCCCCTCCCGACGCCGTCGCCGCCACCGCCGTCGGCCGCCGGATCGGGCTGCCGCGCCGGGTGGTGACGATCCTGGAGGGCGAGTCGCTGCTCAACGACGCGACCGCGCTGGTCTCGCTCCGCACCGCGATCGCCGCCATCTCGGGCGGGGTCGCGGTGGGTGAGGTCGGCCTCGACTTCGTCGTCGCCGCCGGGGGCGGGGTGGGCATCGGGATCGCGTTCTTCGCACTCGTCGCCTGGCTGCGCAAGCGGATGAACGACCCGCTGCTCGACACCGCGATCTCCTTCCTCACCCCGTTCGCGGCGTTCGTCGCGGCCGAGGAGGTCCACGCCTCCGGCGTCATCTCCGTCGTGGTCGCGGGGCTGCTGCTCGGCCACCGGGCGCCGATCATCCAGACCGCTCAGTCGCGCATCACTGAGCGGATCACCTGGCGCACCGTCGCCTTCGTCCTGGAGAACACGGTCTTCCTGCTCATCGGCCTCCAGCTCGAATGGATCCTCGCCGACGTCGCCGGCTCCACGCTCACGCCCGGCCGCATCGCCCTGGTCTGCGGCGCCACCCTCGCCACGGTGGTCGGGGTGCGGCTGGTGTGGGTGTTCTCCACGTGGCTGGTCCGCCGGATGGGCGAGGACCCGATCCCCGCTTCGTGGACCTTCCTCGTCGGCTGGGCCGGCATGCGCGGTGTCGTCACCCTGGCCGCCGCCTTCGTCATCCCCGACGACGCGCCGCACCGTGAGGTGCTGCTACTGGTCGCCTTCACCACAGTGGCCGGAACCCTCCTCGTGCAGGGCCTGACGCTGCCGGTGCTGGCCCGGCTCCTCCGTGTGCCCTCCCCCGACCCTGCCGAGGACGCGCTGGCCCGCGCCGCGCTGCTCCAGCAGGCCACCGATGCGGGTTTCGCCCGGCTCGAGGAGATGGACTACGACGACCACCACGGAGTCTCCCAACAGCTCCGCGGGCGGCTCGACCAGCGGTCCTTCGCCGCCTGGGAACAGCTCTCGACCTCGGTCGGGGAGGAGACCCCCTCCGAGCTCTACGCCCGCATCCGCGGCGAGATGATCGAGGCCGAGCGCGCCGAGGTGCTGCAGGTGCGCAGCAAGGGCAACGTGGCCTCCGAGGTCGTCAGCCAGGTGCTCGGGATGCTCGACATCGAGGAGTCGATGCTCGATGCCGGCGTCGAGGCGCGGGCGAGCGTGCGGATCGGCTCGCTGGCCCCTGCGTCGGGACGCCAGTGCGATGACCTCGAGCTCTTCGCGGCGATCGAGACGGTCACCGACCCCGCGTGCGCGCAGTGCCTGGTCGACGGCACCCGCTGGGTCTCGCTGCGCCAGTGCCTGGAGTGCGGCCACGTCGGCTGCTGCGACTCCTCGGTGGGCAGGCACGCCACGGGGCACTTCCACCAGACCCGCCACCCGGTGATGCAGTCGGCGGAGCCGGACGAGTCCTGGCGCTGGTGCTTCGTCCACAACCTCACCGGCTGACCGCGCCACGGCCCTCGCCCACCCTCGGTATCTAGGGACATTCTGGTAGGGATCTTGGTCGTCTGCCCCACCATTTCGTCCCTAGATATCGCGGTGGCGGGCCGGGCCGGGCCGGTCGCGCTCTTCGTGATCGACAGCGGCCAGGTGCACTCCTACCTCGCCCGAGTCAGAGCGCGAGCAGCAGGAAGAGCACGGCGAGTGCCGGCAGCGTCCCCTGGATCAGGGCGGCCCGTGCCATCGTGCGGTCGTGGGTGACCAGAACGATCGCAGCCGCGAGCATCGACCCGGTGCCGGCCAGGGCGAGCGCCGAGCCGGCGACGTGCTCGGGCTTGAGGATCGCCACGCCGACGAGAGTGGTGATGGCCAGGAAGAGGTTGTAGAAGCCCTGGTTGTAGGCCATCGGCGCCAGCACGGGGGCGTCGGCCTCGGAGACCCCGAAGGTCCTGCGCGTCGACGGCTCGGTCCAGCGGAAGGACTCGAGCACGAAGATGTAGACGTGGAGCAGAGCGGCCAGCACCGCGAACCCGACAGCGAGGATGGTCATGGCTCGCAGCGTAGGGGTTGCCTACCCCTACGTGGGTGGTACGCCCGTGCTCGACCTGCGCATGATCGGGGCTGCGGCCACCCGGCCGGCTGACACGAGGAGGCCTCCATGGGACGACTGATCGGGATCCTGCTGGTGATCTGGCTGGTGATCGGAGCGTTCGCCGCCTACCAGCGCGACTACTTCGACGACGCCCAGACGAACTGCTCCGAGGCGAGCGACATCGTGCTCAACATCGTCGCCGGTCCGCTCAACTACACCGGCATCAACCCCCAGGTGACGTGCTCCGACATCGACGTGCCGGAGCCGTCGAGCTAGGCGTCAGCGACCCGCGTTGCGCGGGTGGTTCTTCGCCGTCCGCTCGTTGCCGCGGCGGTAGTTGCCGGTGACCCGAGCCATCAGCTCCTGGTCCTCACCGTTCTCGATGCCGTCCTCGATCACTCCCTCGATGTCGGCCAGGAACCGGTTCGCCGCACTCCCGCGCAGCACCGTCGCGCGGCGGCCGTGATGGCTGATCACGACCTCGCCGCCGCGGACCTCGTAGTCGAAGCCGTCGGGTGCGGGCACGCTCAGTCCCTGCTCGGGCGGTCAAAGGTCCGGACCGCACCGCGCGCGCCCCACTCCAGGACCCCGTCGCGCGGGCTTACCGCATAGAGACCCGAGGCATCGGAGGCGACCAGCACCGCGCGCAGGTCGTCGGTGGCCCCGGCCAGGGTGACCACGTCGTCGTCCGACCACGACCACACCACGAGGTCGCGCTCCTTCTTCACGCTGAGCACCAGGGTGACCGAGGTGGGGGTGAAGGCGACGCGATAGCCCGCCGTCGCCAGGGTCGCCTCGACCTCGAGTGAGTCAGCGTCCCAGACGGTCGTGGCCGCCGCGTCGTCCTCGTCGTCGGCAAACGATGCCCCGGCGATCCAGGACCCGTCGGCACTCCACGCGACGTCGCCCTGTGGTGCGCCCGCGAGCGAGCCGACGGCCTCGCCCGTGCGGGCGTCGTGCAGCGCGGTCGGCGCGTCCGACGAGGCGATGCCCACGCGGGAGCCGTCCGGGGAGAAGGCCACCGCGACCGGTGCCCGGCCCGCGGGATCGACCTCGACGACGTCGGCGGGGTCGGCCACGGACCAGAGGCGTACGACGCCGTCCGCCCCGACGCCGGCGAGGGTCTCGCCGTCGGCCGAGAAGGCCAGGTCGCGGAGTCCCTCACCCGGGGCGTCCTGCACTACCTCGGACTCGTAGGCCTCGGCCGCGCCGGTCTCCTCACCGGTCGTGGCGTCGAGGAGGACGACGGACACGGTGCCGCCGTCGACGCGGTCGGTGGCGAGCTGGCCCGCGGTGCTCCAGGCGACCACGGCACCGCCGTCCCACTGCTCGGCGAGCGACCCGTCGGCCGTCGACCACACGCACAGTCGGCCGTCGCAGGGGACGGCGAGGCGCGAGCCGTCGGGGCTCAGGGCGGCCGAGTCACCGCTCAGCACCACGCCCGGCACGTCGACGGCCTCACCCTCACCGGCGCCTCCCGTCGGGTCGGACTGCTCGTCGCCCGACGAGCACGCGGAGAGCGCCAGCAGCACTGTGAGCGCTGCCGCGACGCACCCGCGCACGGACCTCACGCACCCACCAGCCGGCCGACGTCGAAGAACACCTCGGTGCCGTCGTCACACACGTGCCGGTCGAGCGAGCGACCCCCAGCGGTGACGAGGGTCTGCTCGCGAGAGGCGTGGCGCTCGGCGCGCAGGACGTCGTACTCGTCACCGATGCGCAGCACGCTCCACGGACGCTCACGGGTGCCGTCACCGGTGCTGAGGATGGACTCCAGGGCCAGCAGCTGGATGCGTCGCTCGGCGCGGGCGCGCACGTCGTCACCCAATGCGGCCCGTGCGGCACCGAGCGCGGCGTGCGCAGACGGGGAGAAGAAGGCGCCGGGCATCAGGCCCGCCACGATGGCGGCGGCCTCCTCGTGGGCTCCCCGCGCGAGAGCGGGCGAGACCATCGCGACGACGTCGAGCCCGGGGTCGAATCCGGGCGAGCGGCGTACGGCGTCGCGCAGCCGGGCCAGGTCGGCGACCGACCGGCTCTCGGCATAGACGAGCGCAAGATCGGCGATCGCGGGCTGCGCGGTGTGGTCCGTCATCGCGCCTCCTCCCTGATCCGCTCGAGCCCGTCACTGTCCAGGTCGTCGAGGTAGCCACCACCGGTCTCCCGGGCGTCCGCCTCGACAGGTTGGTCATGGTAGGCGTCGAAGCCGTCGTGCCGAGACGTCTTGTAGTCGTCGAAGTTGTCCTTCCACGACTCGACCTCCTCCTGGCCCACTCCCGGCGGGCCGTGGTAGTCCTCCCACCACCACCAGGGCAGGTCGTCGACAGCCTTGTGCTGCTGGGCGTGGCGGACCTCGTGGGCCACCGTGCCCAGGATGGTCGGGTCGTCGAGGTCGCCCTCGTCGATGCGCAGCACCCGGTCCCCCTCGTTCCAGTCACCGTGCAGGTCGGTGGCCGGGTCGTCGTCGACGCCGTCGCCGTCCTGGTCCTCCAGGTCCTCGATCCGCACCTCGAAGTCATCGACCCCGGCCTCGCGGGCACGCTCCTCGGCGATGTGCTCGACGACGGCACGCCGCTCGTCGTCGCTCATGGTGGACCACTCGCGCTCGACCTCGGGGTCGACGACATCCTCGGGGCCGTCGTCGCTGAACGACCCGCGCGGGCGGGCCGCGATGATGGCGCTGTCCACGGCGTAGGCGTCGTCGAGCGCCTCGGTCATCCGGGCGACGAGCGCGTCGCGCTGGCGGCGCCGGCCCTCCTCGAACTCGAAGCGCTCGTATCGGTTGTCGAAGGTCTGCGTGGGGGCGACGTCGGAGACCGTGCCGGAGGAGTCGATCGAGAACTGCTGGCCCACGGCGTCGGTGTCGATGTCCTGGACGGCCTTCTCGATGGCGGTGACGGGCGCGACCTGGGCGTAGACCGTCCGCTCGAAGGACGTGAGGCCGTCGATGTGGGTGTCCATCGCCGAGACGATCGCGGCCCGGCGTGCCACGGCAGCGACCCGGGCGAAACCCTCGAAGCCCGCCGGGACGGCATCGCTCTCGACGGTGTCGCGCGCCTTCTCCAGTGCGGTGATGTCGGCCCGCAGCAGCTCGCTCGCCGACGTGACGCCGCCGCCGCGCCACGACCGGAGGTCGCCGTAGCCGATGGTCACGACCCGCCTCCGAGGAACCTCGCGAGCCACTGCTGGAAGAGCCTGGCGGTCGCGTCGGCCGCCTCCGCGTCCGCCGCCGCCGACTCGAGACCCTCGGCGAAGTCGTCGACCGAAGCGGCCCAGTCGTCGATGCCCTCGTCCCACGCGGTCGCGAACTCGGGCATGACCGACGCGGTGCTGCTCGCGGGAAGTGCGCCGCCCAGCGCGGAGATGGCGTCGGTGGCATCGGCACCGCGGGCCGTGGTGGCGGCCGTGCGCAGGTCGCCGGCGCTGGCCCTCAGCTCGTCGGGTTCCACCCGGTAGGTCGACATGCCCTGTGGATGCCCTTCCGGGGCGTCGCGTAAACCGGGTGGGGCCGTCCGCGCTGCCTCAGGGCGCCCAGTCGTCCGGCGGATCCTCGCCGACCAGGCCGTCGACCGCCTCGCGGAGCAGGTCCGCATGGCCGGTGTGACGGCCGTACTCCTCGATCAGGTCGCACACGAGTCGGCGCAGGCTCGCATGGTGGCCGTTGCCGTCGTCGACGTGCGCGACCAGGTCCAGCCCACCTTCGGCGAGCGCGGCCTCGAGGCGCGCCTCGTTGCGCCGGCGGGCCGCGTCGAAGACGTCGTACGTCTGGGCGGCCGTGAGTGCCTCCGTGGTGAACTCCCACTCGGCCGTGCCGTCGTGGCCCAGCGAGCGCCACGGCTCGACGAGCTCCTCGCCGCGCAGCTTGGTGGTCAGGTAGTAGTCCTCGCCCATCGCCAGGTGCAGCAGCAGCCCGCCCAGGGACAGGCCGGAAGAGCCGGTCCGGTGCCGCAGGCCGGCTTCGTCGAGCCCGCCTGCCTTCCACCGCAGGGTCGTACGCAGTCGTCCGAGGGTGCCGAGCAGGTGCTCGACCTCGGTGCCGGCCAGCGGCGGTTCCCACGGCGGTGGGACCCAGACGTCGCTGGGGTCCTCGCTGGGGTCCTCGCTGGGGTTCTCGGTGGTGCCCTCGGTGCTCATGGCGCGACGCTAGACCCACATCCGGACGATCCGCTGCCGGTTGCGCCGCACCGCCGGACCACTGGACAGCGCGGGTCCGGTCGCTGCAGGGTGGCTGGATGCGACGACTCGGAGTCACCCTCATCCCTGCCCTGGCCCTGGCGCTGGCCCTCCCCGCTGCGGCGACGTCGGCCACGGACCGGCCGGCTGCCCCCTCCGCGGGTGTGCACCATCCCTTCGACGACGACTGGACCGAGACGGTCCTCGACGCCGACCAGAACTTCCGTGGCCTGGCCGCGGTGAGCAGGAAGGAGGCGTGGGTCACCGGCGAGAGCCTGAGCGACGGACCCGCGCGTGTCTTCCGGACGACCGATCGCGGCGCGACGTGGACCGATGTCAGCCCGAGCGGCACCGAGGGGTTGTCGTTCCGCGACGTCGACGTGCACGGCAGGGTCGCCCAGGTCCTGGCGATCGGACCCGGCGAAGCGTCGCGCATCTACCGCTCCACCGACGGCGGCGCCTCGTGGACCGAGACGTTCCGCAACACCGACGAGGCCGCGTTCTACGACTGCATGGGGTTCTATGCCGGTGGCCGCAGGGGCCTGGCCGTGAGCGACCCGGTGGACGGCAAGCTGAGGATCCTGTCCACCCGCGACCGTGGCCGGACCTGGCGGGTGCTGCCCGACCGGGGCATGCCCGCCTCTGCCGACGAGTTCGGCTTCGCCGCCAGCGGCGACTGCCTCGTGACGGCCGGCAGGGCGGCCTTCATCGTCACCGGCGGCGCCCGTTCGCGGGTGCTGCGCTCCGACGACCGCGGGCTCACCTGGCGGGCCGTCGAGTCGGGCATCCCGGCAGGTGAGGCAGCGGGTGGGTTCGCCGGCGCGTTCGCCTCGCCGCGGCGCGGCATCGTCGTGGGCGGCGACTTCGCCGCCGAGAACCACACGCTGCACAACGTGGCGTTCACGCGCAACGGCCGGACGTGGGCCGGCGGGGTCTCCCTGACCCACATCGGCGAGGACGTGGCCTACGTGCGCGGTTGGAGGTTCGCAGTGGCGACCGGCAACTACGGGACCTCCGAGGGCTCGAGCCTGACCCGCGACGGCGGTGCGACCTGGACCCGCGTCAGCGACCTCGGCTACCACGTCATCGACTGCGTCGCGAAGGTGTGCTGGGCGGCCGGCGGCACGGGCCGCGTCGCGCGCGGCTGACGGACGGGCGGCGGGTGGGGGTGCTGGCTAGGCTCATCCGGTGTCCCACCTGAGCCGCGTGCCCACCGCCCCCCTTCTCGCCGCCGGCCTCGTCGGCGGATTCGCGCTCGCGCAGCGGACCGGCGTACGCCCTCTCGGCGGCGCCGTGATGCTCGGCGCCAACGTCGCCTCCGTCCGGCAGTGGCATGCCGTCGACGGAGTGCCACTGGCGATCGGGCTCTCAGCCGCCTACTGGGCGGCGATGGGGGTCTCGCACCCGTTGGCGAAGAAGGTCGGGACGTGGCCCTCCGTGCTGGGTGTCACCACCGCGGCCGCCGGGGCCGCCTGGCTGCTGGCCGACCGGCGCACCGCCCGCTGACCCATCCGGCGCCCGCTCCGGCGACGAAGTCGAGGTGTGAGCCAGCCCGACACCATGTTCGCCAGCCGCAGCGTCCCCCGGCACCTGGTCCGCGGCGCGCTGGGGCTGCCGCTGATGGTGGCGGCCTTCGTCCTGATCCCCTGGGTCGGCCCGATGGCCCTGCTGCTGGTGGTGCCGGCCGCGGTGCTCCTGCGCGGGTGCCCGACCTGTTGGGCCCTGGGACTCGCCCAGACGTGCGCGCTCAGCCCACGGGCCGGAGCGGGTGGATCGCCACCTCGCCGCTGAGCGCACCCTCCGCGGCCGCGAACGCAGCGGCCACGTGCGGCATGCCCATGTGGGCGTCGAGTGCCGCGGAGTCCGTCCAGCGTTCGACCGTCACGAACGTGCCGGGCGCACTGGCCGACTCGAACAGGTCATAGGCCAGGCACCCCATTTCGGCTCGGGTCGCCTCGGCCAGGGTTGCCAGGGCCTCGCGGACGGCGGCGGCAGCCTCGGGCTTGGCGGGGATGGTGGCAACGACCTGGAGCTCGCTCACGAAGGGGTCCTTTTCAACAGAGGGAGCCCCAGTGTGCGCCGTCACCGCAGTCCGCGCCATGCCCCGGACGCGAGTGCCGGCCGTGCGCTCACTCCGACGGAAGGTCGGCGAAGGCCCGCGTCATGTCGCGATACCAGCCGAGCGACTTCCTGGGGTGGCGCCAGCGGGTCCTCATCTCCTCGCGAGCCGGCTGGTGGGTGGCGTCGCCGTCCTTCTCGGCCTGCTTGAGGTGCTGGTCCTGGGCGTTGATCACGTCGTCGTGCGTCTCCCCGCGGTGCTCGAGGTCGCAGGGGCCGCCGAGCTCGCGGCAGGTCATGGTCTTCATCGGTGCTCCTTGTGGTGGTGGCTGCTGAGGTGCTGCTCCGAGCGGCGTACGACCCGGGCCAGGACGGCGGGTTCGGCGCGGACGGTGATCCCCGCGACCCGGCCGTGGTCGACGGCGAAGTCGAAGACGACCCTGGCCTCGCCGCGCAGGAACCACGCGGACGCCGGCCGGTCCCCGACGAAGACGGCGAGCGCCGAGTGGGCGCTGCCGTTGAAGAAGGCGGCGACCTCCTCGCGGCCCTCGATCGTGGCGGGGGTGCCGGCCAGGATCGCGGCCTCGTCGGCGCCGACGACGGCGTCGGGGGCGAGCAGCTGCAGGAGCCGGTCGAAGTCACCCTCGCGCGCGGCCGCCATGAACGCGTCCACCACCTCCCAGTCCGCGAGCGCATCCTCGGCGGCCGGGTGCGCGACCTTGGCCCGGGCTCGCGAGGCGAGCTTGCGCGCCGCCGCGGGTGTGGTGTCGAGGACGGCGGCGATCGTGGCGAACTCGAAGCCGAAGCTGTCGTGCAGCACGAAGGCCACCCGCTCCCGCGGCGAGAGTCGGTCGATCACCGCCTGCAGGGCGATCCCCACGGTGTCGGCGAGCGCCACGTCGTCCGCGGGGTCGGGAGCGGCCTGCGCGAGCTCCACCTCCTCGACGGGCACCGGGACCCGGGACCGCAGCCGGTCCAGGCACAGCCGCGTGGTCACCGTCGTCAGCCAGGCCGGCAGGTTGTCGATCTCGGTCGCGTCGCGCGACACCGCGCGATCCAGCCGCAGCCACGCCTGCTGCACCACGTCCTCCGCCTCGGCGTGGTCGGCGAGCACCCGTGCCGCGATGCCCAGCAGTCGCGGCCGCTCGGCCTCGAAGATCTCCGTCTGGTCCATGGACCCACCTCTCCACCGTCATTGTCCTCACACCTCTGACGAACGAGCAGGCCCCACTGTGACCAGGCGCCACGCACACTGGATCCATGGACGGCTCCTGGCGCCGCGGCGCCGCGGCACTGGCGACCCTCCCCCTGCTCGCCGCCTGCTCGGGAGATCCGGAGCCTGCCGAGCCCGTGCCGGCCACGTCGTCGGCGCCTGCGTCGAGCCCCGTGAGCCCGCGCCCGGCCACCCCGACCGCGGAACCGACCGAGGAGCGCACCGCCTCGCCCGACGAGGAGCCGCCGCACCCGATCTCGGTGGCCGCCCTGGCCACGGCCGACCTGTCGGGAGGTGACCTCCGGCTGGGCGCGGTCCGCGAGCGCACCGCCGCCTACACGTCGTACGACGTCACCTTCGCCTCGACCACCGCAGGCACGGGCACGGCCCCGTTGCGGATCAGCGGCGTGCTCAACGTGCCGACCGGGCGCGGACCGTTCCCCGCCGTGGTGCTGGCGTACGGCTACATCGACCCGGCCGTCTACGTCCGTGGGCAGGGCATGACGCGCGAACGCGGCTTCCTGGCCCAGCGCGGCTACGTCGCCCTGCACGTCGACTACCGCAACCACGCCGAGTCCACCGACGATCCCCGGGTCGGGACGGCCGTGCGGCTCGGCTATTCCGCCGACGTCATCGCCGCGGTCGCCGCACTGCGGGAGTCGGCTGACATCCGTGTCGACCCCGACCGCATCGCGCTGTTCGGCAGGTCGATGGGTGGCGGGGTCATGCTCAAGGCGCTCGCCGCCGAGCCGGGACTGTTCGCCGCCGGCGTGGGATGGGCCGCGGTGTCCAGCCTCGAGGCCGAGAACTTCGACCGGTTCCAGCGACCCGACGCGCCCCTCGCCGAGCTCGCGGCGGGCTTCCGCGGCCGCCACGGCCTCCCGGGCGAGGATCCGGACTTCTGGCGCGGCGTCTCGTCCCGGCCGAGCCTGGACCGGGTCACCGAACCCGTGCTGCTGGTGCACGGTCGCTTCGACGACACCTGCCCGCCACGGTGGGCGCGTGCCACCCAGCGGGCGCTGGAGCAGGCAGGCGTCGACTCGAGGCTGGAGTGGTACGACGACGGGCACGCCTTCGGCCCGGCCTTCGTCGCGGCGATGGACCGCACGGTGCGGTTCCTGCAGGCGCGCATGCCCGCATGAGCCGGAGCCGGGAGCCCCGATGGCGCGCCCGACGTCCCATCACCATGCACCCGCGCACCTCCGTCGTCGCCACGACCGCCCTCCTCGTCCTCCTCGGCGCGGGCTGCACCGACGGGGGCAGCACCACGGCGGCGCGGGACCCGGACGCGGGCACCCCGCGCACGTCGAGCCCGACGTCCCCTGCCCCGTCCACGCCTCCGGGACCCTCCGGCTCCGCGACCACGCCTCCGAGCGAGGGCCTGGAGAAGCTCCGCGTGGACGGGGAGGTGGTGCAGGTCGGTGACTGCGTGGTCGTGGAGGACGACAACGCGACCACCTGGACGATCATCGGTGAGCAGGCGGGTGGGCTGGTGCTCGGCGCCCGCGTGCAGGTCACGGGTGCCCCGGACCTGACAGCCCTCGGGTGCGGCGGCCCGGTCGTGCGCGCGAGCCGGATCGCCGTCGTGGGCTGAGGCCCGGACGGACGACGGCGGGGCCGGGAGCGCTCGGCTCCCGACCCCGCCGTCGTGCGGTGGGTCAGCGGCGTCGGGTCACTGCACCCGGATCCGCATTCCCGTGCCGCTCTGCGAGAGCACCCGGATCGACACGCCGGCCCCTGCCACCTTCACCCCGACCCGGGCCAGGCCCGCGTCGACGAACGGCTGGAAGTAGCGGTTGGGGTCGCTGTCGTCGAACAGCGGGTTGG
Organism: Propionibacteriales bacterium; assembly: GCA_038259535.1. GTDB lineage: Bacteria > Actinomycetota > Actinomycetes > Propionibacteriales > Nocardioidaceae > Nocardioides. The sequence continues at coordinate 57,634 of JBBSOR010000005.1, forward strand.
CCGCCCGTCCACGGACATAGCTCCGTCGACCGCCGGCCGTGAGGTAGAACGAGTCGGACTTCTGCAGGCCGAACGGCGCGTCGTAGGTCTGGATCCGTCCGCGCCAGGCAGCCCCCTGCAGGTTGTAGTGCACCTCCGGGTTGGCGTCCACCGGCAGCACCAGGCCGCCACCGGGGTGCTGACTGGTGTTGTTGTCGACGTAGGAGGAGTCCCAGTAGTTCACCAGGAGCCCGTCCTGGTAGGGGAACTTCTCCACGAAGCGCGGCCGGTCCGCGAAGCTGAAGTTGTAGGGACCGGTCTGGAGGTACTTGTCGTAGGAGACGTAGGCACGGTTGCTGGCCAGGTAGAACTGGTCGAAGGACGTGTCATAGCTCGCTCCCACCGACCGGAAGCCGTCGAGGCTCCAGCCGTTGGGCGTGGTCTCGGCCCCGTCGGCGAACACCGTGGTCGCGCCGTTGGTGACCGAGATGTCGTCCACCAGCAGGCCCGACCAGGCGAGGTCGGGGTCCTGGCCCTGCACGGCACCGTCGGTGGCGTAGCGGGCACGGAACCCGATCCTCTGGCCGGCGTACGCCGAGAGGTCGAAGGTCGCGGCGACGTAGCCGTCGCTCACCCCGTCGATGCCCACCTCGGAGGTGCCGTCGCTGTCGGGGTCGAGCGAGGACGTGTCCAGCGGTGTCCACGTCCCACTGCCGACCGGCGACTGGACCTCGAGGAAGCCGTAGTCGTAGTCCTCCTCGATGTTCCACGCCGCCTTCAGCGACAACGTGGTCGTCCCGGCCGGGACGGTCAGGTCGGTGCGAGCCATCGAGGCCGCATAGCCGTCACCCGAGCCGCTGAACCACTGCTTGGTCCCCTCCGGTGGCGTCGGCAGCGTGGTGCTGATCTGCTTGTCCGGTAGCACGACCGCCACGCCCTGCGCACGGGAGGAGTTGTACTCGTGGGGTCCGAGGTCGATGGTGCGGTTCTGACCGGCGACGACGGTCTCGTAGTCGAGCCAGCCGAGCTGGAGCTTGTCCCACACGCCCAGGTCGGCGGCACGCGTGCCGATCCCCTGGTCGCCTGCGGCGGAGACGCGGCTCTGCGCCATCAGGGTCCACCAGCTCACCGGGTTGTCGCCGGAGGCGGCAGTGTCGTAGTGGTCGGGCAGGCCGAGGTCGTGTCCGTATTCGTGGGCCACCACCGAGACGCCGCCGTTCTCGGGCTGCACGGTGTAGTCGGCCACCCAGATGCCGGTGTTGCCGATCTGCGTCCCACCGTCGAGGTTGCCGGCCGGGCCCTGGCTGCCGATCCGGTCCTGGAACGCCTTCCAGCGGTGGCTCCAGATGGCGTCCTCGCCGTAGATCGGGTCGCCGTCGGCCTGGTCGCCACCCGAGTGGATGATCTGGAACCGGTCGATGTAGCCGTCCGGCTCGTCGAAGTTGCCGTCACCGTCGAAGTCGTAGCGGTCGCGGATGTCGTACTGCGCCACGGTGCGCCTGATCTGGGCGTCGGTCCTGCCGGCGGACCGCTGGTCGGCGACCCACTGCGTCATGCCGTCCTCGACCAGCGCCCACGTGTTGCTGCAGACGTTGCCGCCGCACGGGTATCCGTTGCTGCGACCGTAGCGGGCCTCGTTGTAGGGGACGGTCGTGAAGTCGGTGACCATGCCCTCGACGCTGTAGCGGCCCGACGACTGCCGCTCGTAGTAGCTCTTGAGCGAGTCGGCGGTGTCGCCTTCACCGAAGTAGAGGTCCTTGTAGTACTTCTTGGTGTACTTCTTGCGCCACTGGGTCGCGTTGTCGTCCGGACCCGGCTGCGGGATCTCGTTGAATCCCGGCCCCTCGAACGTGACCGGACCCGGAACGGCCGGTGCGGTGTCCTGGTCGGGGTAGCTCGGGTGGCGCTGGGTGCCGAAGTCGACGAGGAACACGAAGACCTTGTCCGTGCGCTCGTTGCTGAGCTCGACGTACTGGTCCTCGGTGGTCCTGCCCTTGTTGCGCCGGTTGCTGCGGGTGGGCGCGGCCGGCTTCTTGCCGACCTTCAGCACGCTGTTGCCGCTGATGGTCTGCGGCGTCGCCTCACCGCTCAGCACGTCGGCCCAGGCCTGCTGGCGCAGCGCCGACTGCTTCTCGGCCGCCGGGTTGGGCAGGACGTGGTCGCCGTTCTGCGCGTGCGCTTCACCGGCTCTGCGATCCGGTGCTGCGGGGGCGGCGGCGGCGGGGGCGAGGGTGAGCGCCCCTGCTCCGGTGATCAGGGCCAAGGACAGCCCGAGGGTCGTGGATCTCACGAGGTTCTTCCTTTCCGAGAGGCAAGGAGGCGGGCGTGATCGGCCCCGACAACTCCCTGCCCTCCGGACCCTAGGTCGAAGAACCGACGTTGACCAGACCCTTGACGGGCGAAGAGCGCCTACGAGCCGAACCGGTCCGCCACCTGCTGCAGGTGGGCGACGTACGCCGACCACTCCACGTCCGGCAGGTTGGTCGAGGCGACCCGCAGCCCGACGGCGCCGTCGATGCCCTCGCGCAGGATGTCGGCATGCCCGGCATGGCGGGTGGTGTCGGAGATGACGTGCACGATGATGCGCTGCAGGGACACCGTCCGACGCTCCTCGGACCACCAGGGGACGGAGCCGCGGGCGTCAAGCGGCAGGTCCGAGATGGTCGCGTCGCTGAAGGCCCACACGTCCCGGTAGAAGTCGACGACCTCGGAGGCGGAGATCTCCGACGGCACCCACCAGTCGGCCTGCGGGTCGGCGTCGGCCTCCTCGTCGCCGACGACCAACCGCTGCGCCGGGTGGGGCCAGTCCCGTCCGAAGGTCGTGCCGAAGTAGCCGATCTCCACGTTGGCGACGTGGCGCACGATCCCCAGCAGGTTGGTGCCGGTCGGCGTGCGCGGCAGCCGCAGGTCGCGCTCACTCACTCCTTCGAGCTTCCACAGGAGTGCGTCGCGGGCTTCCTGCAGGTAGTGCAGCAGCGCAGACTTCGGGTCGAGCATGAGGTTCATGGGGCGATCATGCCCACCGAACCGGACAGTGGGCGAACGCTTTGCCCTCACCGACGTACGGTCGCAGCGTGAGCTCCCGCGTCCACGCCATCCACCTCGCCCCCGGGCGGCGGTTGCCGACGAAGTCCGTCGCGTCCGTCGAGGCCGAGGCCGGCGCGGGACTGGTCGGTGACCGATACCACGGGAGCAGGCACCGCCACGTCACCGTGCAGGCGCTCGACGACCTGGTTGCGGCCGCAGAAGCGCTGGGCCGTCCGGTCGACCCGGGACTGACCCGACGCAACATCACCCTCGACCACGGACCGATCCCGACCCGACCGGGCGAGAAGTTGCAAATTGGCGACGTCGAGCTGGAAGTGGTGCGCATCGCCGCACCGTGCCGGCTCCTCGATGACGATCTCGGGCCGGGCGCGATGCAGGCGCTGAAGTCTCCGCGCGGCGGCACCGTGTTCCGCCTGCTGAGCTCCGGCACGATCCGCGTGGGCGACGTGGCTGTCTCCGGCTGACTGATCACACCGGCCGTACGTCATGGCGAGTGGCGGCGCGGGCAGCCACTGCCCAGGACGTCCCGTGCGGGCGGAGGCGGGCTCGCACGACGACAGCCCGGACCCCCTCTGGTGAGGGAGCCCGGGCTGCCGGGTCGACCTGGTGCGCTCAGGCCACGTCGTAGCGGTCGTTGTCCATGACCTTCGCCCACGCGGCGACGAAGTCGTGGACGAACTTCTCCTGGGCGTCGTCGCTGGCGTAGACCTCCGCGACGGCCCGCAGCTCGGAGTTGGACGCGAAGACCAGGTCGGCGCGCGACCCGGTCCAGGCCCGACCGTCGGTGCTGGCCTCGAAGCGGTCGTTGGAGCCGGCCGGGCTCCAGACCGTGCCCAGGTCGAGCAGGTTGACGAAGAAGTCGTTCGTCAGCTGCCCGGGGCACTCGGTCAGCACGCCGTCGGTGGAGGCCGCCGTGTTGGCACCCAGCACGCGCAGACCGCCGACGAGGACCGTCATCTCGGGGGCGCTCACGTTGAGCAGGTTGGCCTTGTCGACGAGGAGGTACTCGGCCGGCAGCTTGGCGTCGGACCGCACGAAGTTGCGGAAGCCGTCGGCCTTGGGCTCGAGCCACGCGAACGACTCGACGTCGGTCTGCTCCTGGGTGGCGTCGCCGCGACCCGGGGTGAACGGCACCTCGACGGTGACGCCGGCCGCGGCCGCCGCCTGCTCGACGCCCACGTTGCCGGCGAGCACGACGGTGTCGGCGAAGGTGATGTCCGAGCCGGCCGCGATGCCCTCGAGGACGGTGACGACCCCGGCGAGCTGCTGCGGGTCGTTGACCTCCCAGCTGCGCTGCGGCTCGAGGCGGATGCGGCCACCGTTGGCGCCACCGCGCTTGTCGGAGCCACGGTAGGACGAGGCGGCAGCCCACGCGGTGGAGACCAGCTGGCTCACCGTGAGGCCGGCGTCGGCGATCTTCTGCTTGACGCTTGCGATGGTCTCGGCCGACGGGGTGTGCGCCGGGGCCGGGATCGGGTCCTGCCAGAGCAGCTCCTCCGAGGGCACCTCGGGGCCGACGTAGCGGCTGACGGGGCCCATGTCGCGGTGGGTCAGCTTGAACCAGGCGCGCGCGAACGCATCGGCGAACTCGTCCGGGTGGTCCAGGAAACGGCGGGAGACCTGCTCGTAGGCCGGGTCCATCCGCAGCGCGAGGTCGGTCGTGAGCATCGTCGGGAGGCGCTTCGCACCACCCTCGTCGGGCGCGGGGATGATCGCCTCGGCGTCCTTGGCCACCCACTGCGCGGCGCCGGCCGGGGACTTCGAGAGCTCCCACTCGTGGCCGAAGAGGATCTCGAAGAAGCGGTTGCTCCACTGGGTCGGGACATCGGTCCAGGTGACCTCGAGCCCGGAGGTGATCGCGTCGGCACCCTTGCCCGTGCCGTACTTGCTGAGCCAGCCCAGGCCGCCGGTCTCGATCGGCGCGGCCTCGGGCTCCGGGCCGACGTTGGCCTCGGGGTCGGCGGCGCCGTGGGTCTTGCCGAAGGTGTGGCCGCCGGCGATGAGAGCGACGGTCTCCTCGTCGTTCATCGCCATCCGACCGAACGTGTCGCGGATGTCGTGTGCCGCGAGGATCGGGTCGGGGTTGCCTTCCGGGCCCTCGGGGTTGACGTAGATGAGGCCCATCTGGACCGCGGCGAGCGGGTTGTCGAGCTCGCGCTCACCGGAGTAGCGCTGCGCTCCGCCCCTGTCGCCACCGAGCCACTCGGTCTCCGGGCCCCAGTAGACGTCGTCGTCGGGCTCCCACGCGTCGACGCGTCCACCGGCGAAGCCGAAGGTCTCGAAGCCCATCGACTCGAGAGCGACGTTGCCCGTGAGCACCATCAGGTCGGCCCACGAGAGGGCACTGCCGTACTTCTTCTTGACCGGCCACAGCAGGCGGCGGGCCTTGTCGAGGTTGCCGTTGTCGGGCCAGGAGCTGAGCGGGGCGAAACGCTGCTGCCCGGTGCCCGCACCACCGCGACCGTCCTGCACCCGGTAGGTGCCGGCGCTGTGCCACGCCATCCGGATCATCAGCGGGCCGTAGTGGCCGAAGTCCGCGGGCCACCACTCCTGGTCGTCGGTCAACAGGGCGGTGATGTCCGCCTTGACCGAGCCGAGGTCGAGCGCGGCGAACGCGGCGGCGTAGTCGAAGTCGGCGCCGAGCGGGTTGGCCACCGGCTGGTTCTTGGCCAGGATCTTGAGGTTGAGCCGCTCGGGCCACCAGCTGCTGTTGGCGTCACCCTGCGTGGGGTGGGCGCCACCGTCGTGCAGCACCGGGCACTGGCCCGCGGGGGCGGACTGGTTCATCTCGCCGACCTCGGCGTTGGCCTGGTTGCTGGCGGAGGTGTCGACAGCGTCGGCCGAGTCGTTGGGCAGGTCGTCAGGCATGAGGAGTCCCTTTCAGTTGCTGCTGGCAGTGGTGCGTGCGGTGGAGCAGGCGGGGCAGGTGCCCCAGTAGGTCACTTCGGCCTCGTCGACGACGAAGCCGTGGGTCTCGGAGGCGTCGAGGCAGGGCCGTACGCCGACCGCGCAGTCGACGTCGGCGACCGTGCCGCAGGAGCGGCACACGACGTGGTGGTGGTTGTCGCCGACGCGCAGCTCGTAGCGCGCGACCGAGCCGGCGGGCTGGATGCGGCGCACGAGCCCGGCGTCGGTCAGCGCTCCGAGCACGTCGTAGACGGCCTGGTGGGAGACGGCCGGCTCCTCGACGCGGACCGCGGCCAGGACGCTGCCGGTGTCGGCGTGCGGGTGGCGGCGCAGGGAGCGCAGCACGGCGAGCCGGGGGCGGGTGACCCGCAGGTCCGCGCCGCGGAGGAGGTGCTCGAAGTCGCTGTCGTCCATCGCGCATCACCCTGCCCTCTTTTCTTGAACGAGTCAAGTATTCCGGGCGGCCCCGCGCTCCGCGCACGTGCCATTCCCGGCCGCCTGTGGAAGGGTCGATGGCCTCTCGGTCCCCCCATCCCCCGATCCATCAGTGAGGAAGACGCGTGTCCGCCACCTCTGCCCGACCGCCCGCCGCACCACTCGAGGCCGAAGTCCCGGTCCAGAAGGGCCTGCGCCCCGACTCCGCGGTCACCGCGCCGCGCGTGTTCTGGCCGGCCGCCGGCATCGTGCTGGCGTTCGTGGCGCTCGCGGTGCTTCTCCCCGAACGGCTCGACAGCGTCCTGAGCACGCTCAACGACACCGTCATCGGTGACCTCGGCTGGTTCTACGTCCTGCTGGTCAGCGCCTGCATCGCGTTCGCCCTGTGGGTGGCGCTGTCCCCGATGGGCAACGTCGTGCTGGGCAAGGACGACGAGGCGCCCGAGTTCGGGCTCAAGTCGTGGTTCTCGATGCTCTTCGCCGCCGGCATGGGCATCGGGCTGGTGTTCTGGGGGGTCGCCGAGCCGCTCAACCACTTCGCCTCCCCGCCCCCGGGCACGGGCGACGGCCAGCCCGCCGCGGCCCGAGCAGCCATGGACACCACCTTCCTGCACTGGGGTCTCCACGCCTGGGGCATCTATGTCGTCGTCGGGCTGGCGATCGCCTACGCCGTGCACCGCAAGGGCCGTCCGGTGTCCATCCGCTGGGCCCTGGAGCCGATCTTCGGCGACCGGGTCAAGGGTGCGCTCGGCGACGTGATCGACGTGACCGCCATCATCGGCACGCTCTTCGGTGTGGCGACCTCGCTGGGCTTCGGCGTGAGCCAGGTCAGCGCCGGCCTGGCCTACCTCGGTGTCGTCGACGAGGCGTCGACCACCCTCAAGGTCCTGCTCATCGCGGGCATCAGCGCGATCGCGATCGGCTCGGTCGTGACGGGCGTGGACAAGGGCATCAAGTGGCTCTCCAACATCAACATGACCCTGGCCGGTGTGCTGCTCCTCGTCGTGGCGGTGCTCGGCCCGACGGTGTTCATCCTGGGTGACTTCGTGCAGCAGCTGGGCTCCTACGCCCGCAACTTCTTCGAGCTGTCGTTCCGCACCATGAGCTTCCAGGGCGAGGAGGGCAGGTCCTGGCTGTCCGGCTGGACGACCTTCTACTGGGGTTGGTGGATGAGCTGGGCACCGTTCGTCGGCGTCTTCATCGCGCGCATCTCGCGCGGCCGCACGGTGCGTGAGTTCGTCACCGGCGTGTTGCTGGTGCCGACCCTGGTGACCTTCCTGTGGTTCTCGGTCATGGGCGGCTCGGCGATCTATCGCGAGATGTTCGGCAACGGCGGCCTGGTCGGCGAGGACGGTGCGGTGTCCACGGACGCGGCGCTGTTCCAGTTCCTCGAGGGCCTGCCGGCCTCCGGCCTCCTCAGCGTCCTGGCCATGATCCTGGTCGTCGTCTTCTTCGTGACCAGCTCGGACTCGGGCTCCTTCGTGGTCGACATGCTCGCCAGCGGCGGCGACTCCGAACCGCCGGTCTGGAGCCGCGTGTTCTGGGCTGTCATGGAGGGCCTCATCGCGGCCACCCTGCTGATCGCCGGGGCGGTCACCGGGGGCGACGGCCTCGGCGCGCTGCAGACCATGGCCATCTTGCTGGCACTGCCCTTCAGCCTGGTGATGGTCGCGATGATGGTGGCGACGGCCAAGGCGTTGCTGCACGAGAACTGGCTCAACCAGCGGGCCGAACGACGCCTGCTGGCGGCCGAGGTCGCCGGCGAGATCGCCCGGGTCAGCGGGACGATCCCCGGCCCGATCCGCGACGAGCGGCGCACGACCAGCAAGACCTGAGCGCGCGTCCGCGCTGACGCCGACGGGGCGGGGAGCTCGCGCTTCCCGGCCCCGCCGGCGGGAGGCATCTCAGGTGAGGCCGGCCGCCTCGGCCAGCCAGGCCCACGCCTGCGCGCGTGCCTCGTCGCTGGGCCTGGTCGAGGGCAGCAGGCTCGTCGGCCGCTCGACGCGGTCGTGCCAGAACCTCCCGGTCGGCGGGGCGGGCTCGACGGCCGCCAGCCAGATGCTGGTGTCGGCGCCCTGGGCGTCGTCGCGCAGCACCGGCCGGGTGATCGCGCGGAACCGTGGCAGCGACTCCTGCACGCCGGGCGTGTCCGCCCAGCCGGGGTGCATGGTGGCGACCGTGATCTCGTCCGCGGACCAGCGCTCGCCGAGGCGTGGAGCCAGCTCGACCTGCCAGCGCTTCGACCGGGCGTACGACGTGGCGGGCGAGTAGTCGCCGGTCGTGTAGCCCGGGTCGTCGGCACGCAGCGGCTGGCCGTACATGCCGCCGCTGCTGACGAAGACCACCCGTCCGCCGCCGGACAGCGGGCCGCGCAATGCCTCCGTCATCACCACAGGTCCGAGCAGGTGCACGGCCATGCTGAGCTCGAAGCCCTGCGGGGACTCGGTGCGGGTCGGCGGCATCATCCCCGCGTTGTGCACCACGGCGTGCAGGTCGTCGACCTCGGCCGAGAACTCGCCCGCGAAGCGGCGTACGTCGTCGAGGTCGGCCACGTCGCAGCGCCACAGCCGCAGCTCGACGTCGGGCCGCGTGGCCCGGATCGAGTCGGCGACCCGGGCGCCCTTGGCCTCGTCGCGCACGAGCATGTGCACGGTCGCGCCGAGATCGGCGACGCCCGCGACGGTGGCGACGCCGAGGCCGGAGCTGGCCCCGGTCACCAGGACGTGCGAGCCGCGGAGGGCACCCGCCTCCGGGTCTGCCGGCCACCCGGGCAGGGAGCGACGCACGGCGAGGCCGATGGTCGTGTAGCCCAGGACCACCGAGCGGTCCATGACGGTGTCGACGGCGCGGCTCAGCAGCGGGCGGGTCACCGGCGTCAGCTCGCGTCGAGGCGGGAGAGCTCGTCGGCGGTCAGCTCGATCTCTGCCGCGGCGGCGGAGTCGGTGACGGAGGAGGGCCGCTTGGCGCCGGGGATCGGGATGACGACCGGCGACTGCGCGAGCTCCCAGGCCAGCGCGACCTGCTGGGCGCTGACGCCGCGATCGGCCGCGATCTCGGCGAAGGCGGGGTGCTTGTCGGCGAGCTCCTTGGCATCGGACAGCCCGCCCAGCGGGCTCCAGGGCAGGAACGCGAGACCGAGCTCCTCGCACACCTCGATCTCGGGCTTGCTCGAGCGGAACTTGGGGCTGAACTGGTTCTGCACGCTCACGAGGGCGTCGCCGAGCACCGCGTGCGCTGCCCGGATCTGGTCGGGGTCGGCGTTGGAGAGACCGATGTGCGCGACCTTGCCGCTCTCGGCGATCTCCTTGAGGGTGCCGATGACCTCGTCGTAGGGGACCTTGGGGTCGGGGCGGTGGTGCTGCCACAGCGAGAGCTGCTCGACGCCGATGCGCTCGAGGCTGGCGTCCACGGCGGCCCGCAGGTGGGCCGCGGACGAGTCGACGTCCCAGTCGCCGCCGTCGGTGCGGACGTGGCCGCCCTTGGTCGCCAGGACCACGCGGTCCCGGACGCCGAGCTCGTCGAGGATCGAGACGATGAGGCGCTCGTTGGCGCCCTGCGCGCCCGCGCCCAGCTCGTCGCCGGGGCCGTAGGCGTCGGCGGTGTCGAAGAGCGTGACGCCTGCGTCGAGCGCCGCGGTGACGGTGTCGAGGAGCTGCTGGCGCGGCTGGGTGCCGGTCTGGTCGAAGGTCATCAGGCCGAGGCCGATGGCCCCGACCTGCTGGTTGCCGAGGGTGCGAGTCTGCATGCGGTCGACCCTACGACTCCGCGCCCAGCGCCGGCCCCGGCCGTCGTAGCGACGAGCGCGGCGCCGAGTCAGCCCCGAGCTGGCGCAGCAGCGGCGCCACGTCTGCCCCGAACGACGACAGGAACCGCTCCTGGTCGTGCCCGGGAGCGTGGAAGACCAGGTGGTCGAACCCCGCCTCGACGTAGGGGCGTACGGCATCCACCACGCCCTCGGGCGTCGTCTCCACGATCCACCGCGAGGCGACCTGCTCGATCGGCAGCCGGTCGGCCGCGGCCGCCATCGCGATCGGGTCGTCGAGGCCGTGCTTCTCCTCGGCGCTCAGGGAGAGCGGGGCCCAGAAGCGGGTGTTCTCCAGCGCCTCCTCGCGGGTCGGGGCGTAGGAGAGCTTGATCTCGATCATCCGGACGATGTCGCCCGACGAGCGCCCGCCCGCCGCCAGGCCGTCCTCGACCGCGGGCAGCAGCTTGTCCGTGTAGAGGTCCATCCCCTTGCCGCTCGTGCAGATGAAGCCGTCGCCGACGCGGCCGGCGTACGTCGCCATCTGAGGCCCGCCGGCGGCGACGTAGATGGGCACGCCACCGTCGGGTCGGTCGTAGATGGTGGCGTCCACCGTGCGGTAGTAGTCGCCCTCGAAGGTGACCCGCTCGCCGTCCCACAGCTCACGCATCAGGCGCACCGCCTCACGCATCCGGGCCCAGCGCTCCTTGAACTCCGGCCACTCCCGCAGCCCGACGGAGATCTCGGTGAGGGCCTCGCCGCTGCCGATGCCCAGCACGACGCGGCCCGGGTTGAGCAGGGCCAGCGTGGCGAGCTCCTGGGCCAGGACCGCGGGGTTGTAGCGGAAGGTGGGCGTCAGGACGCTGGTGCCGAGCACCACGCGCTCGGTGCGCTCGCCGATCGCGGTCAGGCAGGTGAGCGCGTGGGGGGCGTGCCCGCCCTCGTGCCGCCACGGCTGGAGGTGGTCGCTGACCATGACGCTGTCGAGGCCGACCTGCTCGGCGCGCACCCCGAGCTCGACGAGCTCGCGTGGACCGAACTGCTCGGCCGAGGCCTTGTAGCCGATGGTGAGCGGTGGGGTGGCGTTCATGAGGAGATGTTGTCCTAGCGCTGGGCGTTCGCGGAACGTGGTGCGGACATCGTGCGGGGGCGGCTCACGAGCCGTCCACACAGACAACCCGTTGGCCGCGGAATGAGACGGCGACCTCACACTGGCCCCATGACCCCGGCCACGCACCACGATGACCGCATGACGTCGCTGACCGAGCTCCCCACGGCCGAGCTCCTGAGTCTCGCCGCCCACCGCCGCGACACGCTCCACGGGTCGCGGGTGACGTACTCCCCCAAGGTCTTCATCCCGCTCACCAAGCTCTGCCGCGACCGCTGCGGCTACTGCACCTTCGCCGAGTCGCCGCGGACCGCGACCACGCCCTACCTCGAGCCGGGCGACGTGCTGGCGATCGCCGAGCAGGGCGCCGCGGCCGGGTGCCACGAGGCGCTCTTCACCTTGGGCGAGGCGCCCGAGTCCCGCTACCCGGCCGCCGCCGAGTGGCTGGCCGAGCGGGGCCACGCCTCCACCGTCGCCTACCTCGCGGAGGTGGCCGCCCTGGTGCTCACCGAGACCGGTCTGCTCCCCCACGCCAACGCCGGGGCGCTCGGGCGCGACGAGCTCGCGGCCCTGCGGGCGGCGTGCGCGTCCCAGGGGATGATGATCGAGAGCCTGCGACCCGACCTGGCCGCGCACCGCGGCGCTCCCGACAAGGACCCGGCGCGGCGCCTCTTCACCCTCGACGCCGCCGGGTGCCTCGACATCCCGTTCACGACCGGGATCCTGGTCGGCATCGGCGAGAGCGAGAGCGACCGCCTCCAGGCGCTCGAGGCGATCGCGGAGTCGCACCGCACGCACGGGCACGTCCAGGAGGTGATCGTCCAGAACTTCCTGCCCAAGCCGGGTACGGCGATGCGCGACGCCGCGCCGTGCTCGCACGAGGAGCACCTCCGGGCCATCGCCCTCGCCCGCCTCGTCCTGCCCGACGACGTGCACCTCCAGGCACCTCCCAACCTGTCCGAGCCCGGCGAGCTGGCCGGCCTCCTGCGGGCCGGCATCGACGACTGGGGCGGCGTTTCACCGATCACGGCCGACCACGTCAACCCCGAGCGGCCGTGGCCCTCCCTCGACATGCTGCGCGGGGCCACCGAGGCGGCCGGGCACGAGCTCGCACCCCGGCTCACCATCTATCCGGAGTTCGCCGCCGACCCCGCGCGGTGGCTCGACCCGGCTGTCCGGTTCCCGGTCCTCGACCGCGCCGATGCCGACCTGCTGGGTCGTGACGACCCGGGCGCGCTGTGGCCCGAGCGGCACCAGGACGCGGCCAACGTCGGCACCGGCGCGGAGGTCGTGCAGATCGGCAGGCGCTCCACGGCCTGGTTCTCCGGCTCGGGCATCGACCCGGTGCCGGTCCGCACCACGGCGGAGCAGGTGTCGGGCCGGGTCGGCGAGGTGCTCGACGGCGTACGCCTGGGACAGGACCCGGGTGCCGCGGAGCTCGAGGCCCTCTTCGCCGCCCGTGGACGGGAGGTCACCGCGGTGGCGGCCGCCGCCGACGAGATCCGGCGTCGCGTCGTCGGCGACGAGGTGACCTTCGTGGTCAACCGCAACATCAACTACACCAACGTGTGCACCTACAAGTGCACGTTCTGCGGCTTCTCCAAGGGCCCGCTGTCGCTCAACCTCCGTGGTGCCCCCTACCTGCTGACGCTGGAGGACATCGCCGACCGGAGCGAGGAGGCTGCCGGGCTGGGGGCCACCGAGGTCTGCCTGCAGGGCGGGATACACCCGAGCTTCGACGGCAACTTCTACGTCGAGGTGGCGCAGGCGGTCCACGACCGGGTGCCGGACCTGCACATCCACGGCTTCACCGCGCTGGAGGTGCTGGAGGGCTCGCGGCGCCTCGAGGAGCCCCTCGAGAGCTATCTGCTGCGCCTCAAGGACGCCGGACTGCGCTCGCTGCCCGGGACGGCGGCCGAGATCCTCGACGACGAGGTCCGCGCGGTGCTGTGCCCCGACAAGGTCACGACCGAGGAGTGGCTGGAGGTGCACCGCGTGGCCCACTCCATCGGACTGCGGAGCAACGTGACGATGATGTTCGGCTCGGTCGAGCGACCGCGGCACTGGGTCACCCACCTGCTGCGCACCCGGGAGCTGCAGCGCGAGACCGGCGGATTCACCGAGTTCGTCGGCCTGCCCTTCGTGCACATGGCGGCGCCCATCTACCTCAAGCGCGGCGCCCGCCGCGGCCCCACCTGGCGCGAGACGGTGCTGGTCCACGCGATCGCGCGCATCGCCTACGCCGACGACATCGACCACGTGCAGGCGTCGTGGGTGAAGCTCGGCCGGGTCGGCGCCCAGCAGCTCCTCGCGGCAGGCGTGGACGACCTCGGCGGCACCCTGATGGACGAGAACATCAGCCGGGCCGCCGGTGCCAGCCACGGCCAGGGCCTGACCCCGGCCGACCTGGCCGACATCGCCCTCGAGGCCGGCCGTCCGCTGCGCCAGCGCACCACCCTCTACGGCCGGGTCGCGCCCGTCCCCGCCGGGGCGGTCGGCTGAGGCGGGCCGTCTTCTCGTCCTCGCCTTTGAGGACCGCCGTGCGCGGTCGGCTCACGTTCCGCGTCGGATCGATCGTCCACGGCGCCTTCTCACCCGACGAGACCGTGATGGGATTCGCGTTCCCCCAGCAGGAGCGGGCCGACCTGGTCGACAACGACCCGCGCTTCCACCTGCCGTCCGAGTCCGACCAGCGCTTCCACTGGGTGCACGGCTCGCTGCCGGAGCTCGGCGCGACCGAGGCGCGCGAGCTCGTCGTGGAGGCGTGGCGGATGGTCGTGCCACCCCACCTGTCGCGGGCCCACGACGTGGTGCATCCCGACGGTCCGGGGTGAGGGCCGGCGGGGGACCGGGTAGGAAGGGCGCATGGATCCTCGCCTCGCCGGACGCACCGCTCGATCCCTCGAACCCCTGCACGCACTGGGCTACTTCGCGCCCGAGGTGGACGCGGAGGTGGCCGCCCTGGGCGTGCGCAAGGGCCGGGCCACCTACTTCGCCTCGCGGTCGGCGGCGATGGGACGCGTCGGAGCGGGACCCGTGGCGGCGACGTTCTACGTGTTCAACCCGTCCCTGGTCGCCCACTTCCTCCCGGCCGCCGGGGAGGCGGCGAGCCCCGAGCAGGTCGTGGCGGCCCGCTACCGCGGGGTCTCTGCAGCCTGGGGCCGTCTCCTGGGCAGAGAGGCGTTGGCCTCCGACGAGGTCGCAGCAGCCGCCGACCTGGCTCGCACGGCCGCGGCCGGTTGCGGCGTGGCCGGCCGCCCGCTCCACGCGGCCCACGCCGACCTCGACTGGCCCGATGAGCCGCACATGGTGCTCTTCCACGCCCTCACCCTGCTCCGTGAGCACCGCGGTGACGGACACGTCGCTGCTCTCGTCGACGCCGACCTCGGCGGCATCGAGGCGCTGGTGACGCACACGGCCACCGGTCGGGGATTCACCCGGGCGGCCGCGCAGGCCACCCGCGGGTGGTCCGACGAGGAGTGGTCCGCTGCCGTGACCGGGCTGGCGGGGCGCGGCCTGATGACGACGGACGGCGAGCTCACCGAGGAGGGTCTCGCCGTGCGCACGACGGTCGAGCGCCGGACCGAGATGAGCGCGGTCTGCGCCTGGGACGCGCTGGGTGAGGTCGGCACCCAGCGGCTGACCGAGCTCTGCCGGCCGTTGGTCGCCACCGCCCTGGACAACGGAGCCTTCCCGGCCGGCGTCTTCGCCTGAGGACCACGCGGACCTCGCGGCTCACCCCCCTGCCGGTGGCCAGGCCGCGACCCGACTCCTACGGTGGATCACATGACCTCCGCCGACATCCGCTTCTACTTCGACCCCGTGTGCCCGTTCTGCTGGCTGACCAGCAAGTGGATCCGGATGGTGCAGGCCGAGCGGGACCTCACGGTCGACTGGCGCTTCATCTCGCTGCGGCTGATCAACGCCGACATCGACTACGACGCGCACTTCCCACCGGAGTACGAGGCCGGGCACACCGCCGGACTGCGGCTGCTGCGCGTGGTCGCCCGGGCGCGCGAGGAGCACGGCGCCGGGGCCGTGGACGCCCTGCAGGCCGCACTCGGGGCGCACATCTTCGACGCGCCGCCCACCGACCCCGACGACGACAGGGCGAACCGCGAGCGACGCGGCACCCGCGAGTTCGTGGAGCCCATCCTGCGCGAGGCGGACCTGCCCATCGACCTCGCCGATGCCCTGGACGACGCCGCCTGGGACGACGCGATCCGCGCCGACGGCGAGGAGGCGCTCGCGCTGACCGGCAAGGACGTCGGCACACCGATCATCCACTTCGAACCGCCGGACGGGGTGGCGTTCTTCGGCCCCGTGATCAGCCGGCTCCCCGAGCCGGAGCAGGCCGGGGAGCTGTGGGACCACGTGGTCGGGCTGGCCCGCTTCCCCGGCTTCGCCGAGCTGAAGCGCAGCCTGCGCGAACAGCCGCAGCTGGTGGGGTTCGGCGTGGAGCCGGGCACCGTCGGCACACAGGAGGACTGGCACGGCGGCAGCCGTCGACAGAGGAGTGAGCGCGGATGAGTGAGCAGCTCCCACACACCCATCAGGAGTCGGTGGTCATCGCGGCCACGCCCGAGGCGGTCTACGACCTCGTCAGCGAGATCACCCGCACCGGCGAGTGGAGCCCCGTGTGCACCTCGTGCTGGTGGGACGACGAGGCGGACGCGGGCCGGGTCGGCGCCTGGTTCACCGGGCACAACGAGACCCCGGAGCGCACCTGGGAGACCCGGTCCCAGGTGGTCGCGGCCGACCGCGGTCACGAGTTCGCCTGGATCGTGGGCGGCTCGTTCGTGCGGTGGGGCTTCACCCTCGAGCCTGACGGCGCGGGCACGCGGCTGACCGAGAGCTGGCAGTTCCTGCCCGAGGGGCTGGCGATGTTCGCGGACAAGTTCGGCGAGCGCGCGGCCGAGGAGATCGACGACCGCACCCGGCAGGCGCACGCAGGGATCCCCCGGACCCTCGCGGCGATCAAGCAGGTCGCCGAGGCCGGCTGACCCGCTGCGGCTAGCATCCCGAGATGGCCGACTCCCTCGCTGACGTCCTCGTTCGCCTCCGCTCGTGCGAGTGGATCGACCTGACCCACGCGTTCGGCCCGGGCATCCCGCACTACGTCGCCTTCCCCGACGAGGAGCGCGAGACGCTCTTCCACTTCGACGAGGGCGTCGGCTCGGCCGGCACCGGGTTCCTGGCGCACCGCTTCACCCACATCGGCCAGTGGGGCACCCACGTCGACCCGCCCGCCCACTTCACGCGCGGGGGGCGCTTCCTCGACGAGCTCCCGGTGACCGACATGATCCTGCCGCTGGTGGTCG
>JBBSOR010000006.1:0-70053 GCA_038259535.1 Propionibacteriales bacterium
CCGACGAGCTGCGCCAGAGCGAGCGGCTGGCTCCCCGCCCGCCCCGCCCCTCCGACGACCTGACGGCCGCCGTCGGGAGTGCCCCCACCGACGGCGGCCGTCTTCTGTCGGTGACCGACCCGGCTTCCCCACCAGGAATGGCCACCTTCACCGAGCCCCTCAGACGAGGAGGCTCGCTGGTCCTTGTCCGCCATCCCGACCCGGCTCGCCTCGACGGCGTCTACGACGCCGAACGAGCGACTGCCAGGGCCTGATCGCGGCCCCTGCTCAGCCGGCCAGGTCGAAGGCCCCCATCCCCTCGCCCAGCAGGCGGGGGCGCGAGACGCCCGACTTGCGGCCGCTGTAGAGGTAGACGCCGCCGCTGGAGCGGTCGCGCACGACGTAGTCGTTGCGTCCCTTGAGCGTCATGGCCTGCACCCCGAAGACCCAGTCGAAGCCGGACAGGTCCGATGGGAGTCCTGCGGGCGTCGGCACACCTCCCTTGACCGGAGCGGCGGCACCGAAGGCCGATCCGTTGCCGGGCCAGACCGTGAGGGTGCCGGCCGAGGTGCCGATCAGGTCGGGGTTGCCGTCCCCGGTGACGTCGCCGACGGCCTCCAGTCCGGTGACACCGGCCCAGCCGGTGCCCACCACCCTGCCCGCCGCCAGCGCACCCGTGCCGTTGCCCGTGTAGAGCCAGAGCTGGCCGGCGGTGTCGCGGGCCAGCGCGTCGCCGAAGCCGTCGCGGTTCACGTCACCGGCGTTGAGCAGGAGATCCATCCCCGCGAAGGAGACGCCGGTGTCGATCGGTGCGCCGAGCTCGAAGGTGTCGCGGTTGGCGACGACCACGAGGCTCTTGCCGGAGACCCCGATGAGATCGCCACCGGCGCCGCCGACCAGCTGGACGCCGGTGATCCAGCGCATGGTCTTGAGGTTGGTCGCCGGCCCGAGGGCGGCGCCGTAGGTCCCGTCGCCGCGACCGGGGAGCAGCCACACCTTGCCGTTGGACGCGCGGGCCACCAGGTCGGAGCGTCCGTCGCCGTTGAAGTCGCCGCCCACGAGCCGGTTGTAGCCGCTCCACGACCCTGCGACGCGCTGCGCCTTGGCGAAGCGCCCCGTGCCGTAGCCGGCCTGGAGGAACAGGCGGTTCTTGGTGCGGACCAGGAGGTCGGCCCGGCCGTCGCCGTTGACGTCGCCGGCGCCGATGAGCTGCCGGTAGTTGCCGTAGCCCTTGCGCGTGACGCTGCGGGCGAAGCCGCCCTTGCTGGTCGCCAGGAGCGTGGTGAGGCGGCCCTTGAAACGGGCCACGAGGTCGTTGCGGCCGTCGCCGTTGATGTCGCCGACCGCGGTGATCAGCGAGTAGCCGCGCAGCCGCAGCTTCTTGCTGGTGGCGCCGAACTTGCCGGCGCCGTTGCCCGGGCGGATCCGGACGACGCCGGACTTGTCGACGGTGATGAGGTCCGCCTTGCCGTCTCCGGTCAGGTCGGGCGAGACGAGCACGTCCGCTCGCTTGTCCCAACCGCGCTTGCCGGCCACGGTGCGCTTCTGGAAGGACGTGAGGCCGCCCGTGGGCAGCACGAGGCCGCGCCCGTCGGTGGCCCGACGGACCAGGAGGTCCGGATAGGGCGAGGCGTCGAGGTTGTTGTGCGGGTCGGGCTCGGAGACCGTGATCGGCGTCGGGCCGACGGGCGTGGCCGGTGCCGCCTGGGAGGCGTAGGTCCGGATCAGCGGGATCTGGGCGTAGAGGTACTTGCCGGGGCACGCCGTGGACCCTGCGTCGCGGTGACCGTTGATCGCCGCGAACGTCGAGCGGCCGACCTTCTGCGACTTCGAGGCCGGGTTCACGCCGTGGAGCGAGAGCTTCCAGGCGAAGAGCTGGCCGTAGGCACGGAGCATCGCGTCACTGGGACGCTGGGTCTCGTAGTTGCCGATCGCCGACATGGCGAACGCGTAGTCGTTGTAGTTGAGCGTGTGGGCACCGACGACCGGCTTGTCGATCCCGCCGTAGCGACCCTCCCAGATCCGACCGAACCGGTCGACGAGGAAGTTGTAGCCGATGTCGCTCCAGCCGCGGGACTTCACGTGGTAGGCGTAGATGCTGCGCAGGATCGCCGGCACCTGGTCCTCGGTGTAGTCGTTGGCGTTGACCGTGTGGTGGACGAAGCCGGCGCTGATCGTGCCGTAGCGCAGGGACTTCTTGTTGCGGATGCTCTCGTCGGCGCCCCACTGGGCGCGCGAGTAGATCGTGGGCTGCGCGACCGTCTTGCTGGCCTTCGCGTTGGTCGTCGAGGCCTGGAGGGTGATGCCGTCGGACTTCATCAGCGCACCCTGCTCGGCGTACTCCGCGTCGTAGGACCCGGCGCCCTGCTCCGACGGCTGGTCGGCGGCCGTCTCGGACTCGGTCGAGCGGGCGGTGCCCGGGTCGACGAGCGCGAGGGACAGGTCGTCGGGCAGCGAGACGCCGTCGGCGCTGGCCTGGACCTGGACGTCGTCCACGTCGCCGACGAACATCGGCTCGGTGCCCGGGCGGGCGCCGGCGGCCTCCGCGCTGCCGTCGTCCGGTCCGTGCTCGTCGTGGTACTCCAGGGCCTCCCAGCCGCTCCAGGTGTCGCCGGTGCGGGGCCGCCCCCGCACGGAGATCTGGTCCTCACCGAGGTCCTCACCGTGCTTCCACGTGACGCCGATCGCGGCGAAGCCGGTGACGGCCTGCGGCTTGCTCACCACGCGGGCGTCGGTCGCCCCGCCCGCCACGGTGCGGCCCTGGAGGCCGGCGAAGCCGCCGGCGGTCGCCGTGAGCGGCACCTCGGTGACGTTCGGCTTCACCGCGCGCGTCGGCACCGTGGCCGACATCAGCTCGGCGGGCGCCGCCTGGCCGCTGCCCACGGGCTGCTGCCCCGGCTGCTGACCAAGGTGGCCGCCGACGATGTCGAGCGAGACCACGCCGGAGGCGGGGGTGAGGACGACGAGGACGACTCCCAGTGCCAGCACCTGCTGGCAGAGGGTGACGAGACGAGCCTGGAGAGGGCGCATGAAAGTTCTCTGTTCCTGTGTGGGGGAAGGTCACACAAGGCAGGAGTTTCACACCAGTCACACCAGTCACGGAAGGGTTTCTGAGTAACTACAAACGTGTAATTTCCAGTCGACACGCCGTTACAACGGTGTAATTCTGGGGAAGTCGCCGGAAATGGGGTCGCTGTGGGCGTGAAATGCCCCCTTCACGCAGGATGCGGACGTGTCACGCTGCGCCTCACATCAGCTGGCGCTGGCCATGCCGTCGTCGTCGTCGGTGCCGTCATCGTCGCCCTCGTCGTAGTGGAGGTACGTGATGCCCTCCTCGACGTCGCCGTCGAAACCCAGCCGACCGTTCTCGAGGACCAGGACGCGGTTGCAGAGGTTGCGCACCGAGTTGGGGGCGTGCGAGACGTAGAACATCGTGACGCCGGTGGCCACGACCTCGTCCATACGCTTCTTGCACTTGCGCTTGAACGGCCGGTCCCCCACCGCCAGCGCCTCGTCGGCGATGAAGATGTCGGCGTCCACGTTGATCGCGACGGAGAAGCCGAGACGGGCCTTCATGCCTGAGCTGTAGTAGGCGACGTCGGTGTCGAGGAACTTGCCGAGGTCGGCGAAGTCGACGATCTCGTCGAACTTGCGCTCGGTCTCGGCTCGCGACATCCCGAGGATGGCTGCGTTGAGGAAGAGGTTCTCGCGACCGCTCAGGTTGTCGTCGAACCCGGTGCCCGTCGCGATCAGGCCGGCGATGCGACCACGCGTGAGCACCGAGCCCGAGTCGGGGCGCATCACCCCGCTGATCATCTTGAGCAGGGTGGACTTGCCCGAACCGTTGAGGCCCATGAGGCCGACGGCCTCGCCCTCGTGGACGGTGAAGCTGACGTCGTCGACAGCGTTGAACACGTCGTGGGTCTTGCGGCCGCGGGCCTTCGCGAGGACGGTCTGCTTGAGCGAGCGCTTGTAGGACAGCATGAACGACTTGGTGGCGTGCTCCACCTGGATCATCGTGGTCATCAGAGGCGCTCCGGGACCCGCGACTCGAGCCGGGCGAACAGCCGCTGGGCGAGGACGAGCATCACCAGGGAGATGCCCAGCATGATCAGGCCGCGGGTGTAGAGGTGGTCGGGCATGTGTTGGGCCACGGTGGCGGCCGGGTCCGAGTTCGTGCCGGTCCAGAAGCCGCGCTGGATCAACAACACCGCCTCTGCCATCGGGTTGAGGAGGTAGTAGGTCGCGATCGGCTCTCCGAAGCGTTCGTTGACGAGTGTGTAGGGATACATCATCGGGACACTGAACGTGACGAACTGGGTGAGCGTCTGGGCGATCTTGCCGACGTCGCGCATGTAGACGTTGCCGACGCTGAAGACCAGCCCGAGCGCCAGCCCGAGTGCGGCCACCATCGAGAAGCCCAGCAGCGCCGCCGCCATCCCGCCCGCGTCCGGTCGCCAACCCAGAAGGATGCAGGGGACGATCAGGATCAACATCATCGGTACCGTGTGCCATCCGGCCACGAGCATCCGGGCGACCGGGAACATCTCCCGAGGCACCGCCAGCTTGGTGATGAGCGACTTGTTCTGCACCAGCGACTGGGTGCCGCCGTTGAAGGTCTCGGTGAAGAAGTGGACGATCACCATGCCGGCGAAGAGGTGGATGGCGAAGTTCTCCATGCTCGACCCGCGGCCGATCATGACCTGGAAGAGGAAGAAGAACATGCAGAACCGGATGGCGGGCTGCAGGTAGCTCCACACCCACCCCAGCACCGTGCCCTGGTAGCGCGACTTGATCGTGTTGCGCACCAGCATGCCGAGCAGGTAGCGCCGACGGACGACCTCCTTCAGCCCCGTCGCCGCCGGCGGCGCCAGCGGCATGGACGCGATGTCGTGGACCGCGCCCGGCCCGGATCCGAGGGGGGACGCGTTCACACGAGGCTCACTCGTCACCGTGGTCGGACCTCTCGCTCCAGGGCGCGAACGTCTTCTCCCACGTCTCGGGGGAGGTGATCTCCCCCAGCGCCTCGCGGTACTGCTGGGCCAGCTCGGGCCACTCGCGGTGGAAGCGCCGGTGGATCTCGATCGTGCGCTTGATGAGGTCGCGGTAGTGCCGTGGGTCGCGCTGGTAGAGAGCCACCGAGGACCCGTCGTTCATCGAGACCACGGCCGAGTCGTACTTCACGAGGTTCCACCACTTGGCGTCCATCGCGGTGAGCTCGGCCTCGGGGTAGTCGCCGGCCATCTCGCGCACCGGGCGGAGCTGGCGGATCGGCGCCAGCCCGGCGGTGATGAGGGTGCTGAGGCGCCCGGGGATCTCGATGTCGGACTTGCCCTTCTTGGGCGGCTTCTTGCGGCGCACCGGCGGCAGGTCGTCGCGGTCGAGGTGGAGCTGGGCGTCGGAGTACTGCTTGCGGAAGGCGTTGATGTCCGCCAGCTTGGTGGCGAGCTCGCCGTGCAGGGCGTGGGGGCCGCGCAGCACGTCCTCCATCGCCAGGTGCCGCAGCTCGGCGGTGGAGTACTGCAGGGAGGCGAGGTGCTTGACCTGGTGGTTGAGGCTCTCGCGCACCATCCGGCCGCCGCGCTCGTAGGGCGAGTGCAGCAGCGCCGCGATGAGGCGGTTGCGGTGGTGGAAGTAGGACTGCCAGTCAAGGCCGTCGTTCTTGTCGGTCCACGGCACGTGCCACACGGCCGCACCCGGGAAGGAAACGGTCGGATAGCCCGCGGACTTGGCGCGCAGCCCGAACTCGGAGTCGTCCCACTTGATGAACACCGGCAGCGAGAGGCCGATCTCCTCCAGGACGACCCGCGGGATCAGGCACATGAACCAGCCGTTGAAGTCGACGTCGGCCCGCTTGTGCAACCAGCGCGTCGAGCGCAGGTTGCGCGCACCGAAGTCCCACTGGGAGTAGCCGTCGAGGCGGGTCTGCCACCAGAAGCGCCACGGCTGCACGATCTCACCGAACGAGTGCAGTTCGGCGCGGCTGTAGAGGTTGAACATGTGGCCGCCGACGATGGTCGGCCGCTTGGCCAGGTCGCCGAAGGTCACGGCGCGGATGATGCCCTCGGGCTCGCACACGACGTCGTCGTCCATCATCATGGCGTAGGTCGCGGTGCCCTTGCGGACGCTCTCGAGCTGGCCGCGGGCATAGCCGCCGGAGCCGCCGAGGTTGCCCTGCACGATGACGCGCAGCTTGTCGCCCAGGCCCTGCTTCGCTGCCGGGAAGTAGTCGCTGTCGGTGACCTTGTCCTTGCCCTGGTCCATCACCATCACGGTGTCGAGGTAGGGCTGCAGCTCCTCCGCGGCACCGAGCTGGCCGAGGAGCTGGGCACTCATGTCGGGGAGCATCGTGGTGATGCAGACGTCGACCGTGCCGTGCTCGGCGCGGTCGGCCGGGACCTGTGCGGTCCACTCGGCGCTGTCGACCGTGGCGCCGTGGTCGCCGGCGACGACGTCGTACCAGTACCAGCCGCCGTCGACGAACGGCTTGAGGGACAACGCGAAGGTGAAGGTGTCGCTGTCGCCCTCGACCGTCGCGGCCTCGACCCGCTGGGAGTGCCCGCGTGCCATCGACTTGTAGACGGTGACCGCCGAACCCGTGCCGGTCACCGAGATCGTCAGCTCGACGTCGGTGACGACGGTGTGGCGGCGCCAGTAGGACGCCGGGAAGGCGTTGAAGTAGGTGCCGAAGGACAGCAGCTGCGACGGCTCGAGACGCAGCGCGGTGCGCGAGCGGATCTGGTCGGGGTGCAGCTTGCGACCCGTCGACGTCGACTGGCGGATCGCGGCGTTGTTGAGGTCCTTGGCGGCCTTGTCGCCGCCCACGGCGTCCCGGTCGGTGTCGAGCCTGGCCTCCTCGAGGTCGACGTAGAGCGCGAAGACATCGGTGTCGCGATCGATCGGGAGGATCTGCCGCTGGAGCAGCCGGGTCACCGTGCCACCCGTGTGCGAGCCGGCGTCCGGACCTGTGTGGGTGCTGGTCATGCGTCCACTCCTCCGCTCGTGAGCGGCACGTCGTCGACGAAGTGCGGCCTGAGCTTGTTGTCGAACAACGACAGCGCCGACCCGATGGCCATGTGCATGTCGAGGTACTTGTAGGTGCCGAGGCGACCGCCGAACAGCACCATCGGCTCGGCCTTGGCCAGGTCGCGGTACTTGAGCAGCTTGGCGCGGTCCTCCGCGGTGTTGATCGGGTAGTAGGGCTCGTCGTCGGCCTCCGCGAAGCGCGAGTACTCGTGCACCACGATCGACTTGCCGGGCAGGTAGGTGCGCTCCGGGTGCAGGTGCTTGAACTCCAGCACGCGGGTCCACGGGACGTCCTCGTCGTTGGCGTTGACCACGCCGGTGCCCTGGTAGTCGTCGACGTCGACGGTCTCCTGCTCGAGATCCACCGTGCGCCACGACAACCGGCCCTCGGAGTTGGCGAAGTACTCGTCGACGGGGCCGGTGTAGACGACCGGCACCTTGCCCTTGAAGTCGTCCTGCCGGAAGTCGTCCGTGTCGGTGAACCAGTCCGTGTTGAGGCGGACCTCGATGTTGGGGTGGTCGGCCATCCGGGTCAGCCACGCGGTGTAGCCGTCGACCGGGAGCCCCTCGTAGGTGTCGTTGAAGTAGCGGTTGTCGAAGGTGTAGCGGACCGGGAGGCGCGCGATGATGTCCGCGCTCAGCTCCGTGGGGTCGGTCTGCCACTGCTTGGCGGTGTAGCCCTTGACGAACGCCTCGTAGAGCGGCCGCCCGATCAGGCTGATCGCCTTCTCCTCGAGGTTGGTGGCGTCCTCGGTGGCGATCTCGCTCGCCTGCTCCTTGATGAGCGCGCGCGCCTCGTCGGGGGTGTGGGCCCGGCCGAAGAACTGGTTGATCAGGGCCAGGTTCATCGGGAAGGAGTAGACCTGCCCCTGGTACTTCGCGAAGACCCGGTGCTGGTATCCGGTGAAGTCGGTGAACCGGTTGACGTAGTCCCAGACCCGCTTGTTGGACGTGTGGAACAGGTGGGTGCCGTACTTGTGCACCTCGATCCCGGTCTCCTCGTCGATCTCGCTGTAGGCGTTGCCGCCGAGGTGGTAGCGGCGATCGAGGACGAGGACCTTGAGGCCGAGCTCCTCGGCGCAGCGCTCGGCGACGGTGAGGCCGAAGAAGCCGGCGCCGACGATGACGAGGTCGGGAAGCGGTGCTGGACCCTGGGACAAGGGATGAACTCCTGTAGTGGTCGGCGCCGGGTGAAGGGCGCACGTAGAGGGCGCGTGAAGTCTAGCGAGGGGGCCCGGCGGTTGCGGTCAGGCGCCGCATGCCCCGCGCCGACGCCATGGCACGGATCACGTTGCGGGCCTCGGCCCGCCCGCCGCGGACCGGGCTGAGCAGGACCACCGCGAGGGTGATCAGCCACGGCTTGAGCCGGACCAGGGCGTTCTCCCCGTGGCGCAGGTGCACCACGAAGAGGTTGCGATACATGTAGAAGCCCTTCCACCCGGAGAGGTCGTGCTGCTGGTTGAAGTCGAGCTGGCGCACCAGCACGGCGTCGCGCACGGCCCAGATCCGGCGTCCGGCCCGGCGGGCGCGGACGGCGTACTCGGCATCGTCGTAGAAGATGAAGAAGGCCGGGTCGGGGAAACCGATCTCGGCGATCACCCCACGCCTGACCATGAAGCCCTCGAACGCGACGTTCTGGACCTCCACCAGCTCGGGCATCGAGGCCCGGTCGGCGTAGACGGTGTCGACGGCGGAACGCTTCGGACGCACGGCGAGCGGGTTGTGCAGGTCGAAGTCGATGGCCGCCTTCTCGACGAGCGTGCCCGCGAGGTCCTCGCGCACCGCGATCAGGCAGTCCCCGTCGACGGCCATCAGCGCGGCGAGGCAGTCGGGGGCCGGCACCACGTCGTCGTCCATCAGCCAGACCCGGTCGAAGCCGCCGTCGTAGGCCGCCCGCACCCCGAGGTGGAAGCCACCGGCACCGCCGAGGTTGGTCTCCGAGAACGTGACGCGCAGGGGCAGGTCGGTGCGGGCCTCCAGCACGGCACGGGTGTGGTCGGTGCTGGCGTTGTCGATGACGATGACCGCGTCGGGGAGGTGGGCCTGCGCGGCCAGGCCGTCGAGCATGCCGGCGAGCAGGTCGGCGCGGTTGAAGGTCACCACCACGACCGCCACGGTCTCGCGGGTCACGCGAGGAACCTCCGGTGTCCCTCGAAGTCGCCGGCGATGCCCGCCCGCATGGCACTCACGCTGAGCCGCAGCCGCGACAGGCTGGGCCGGGTGAAGGTGTAGAACCACGCGGTCTTCACCACGAAGGCGACGGCATGGAGGGGGCCGCGGTAGTCGCGGAGGTTGACCAGGTTGTTGCGGGCCATGCAGTAGTGCTTCAGGTCGCTCGGCGAGTCGTTGTAGGTCGTGCGCCCGAACATCATCGGCGTGCCGAGGTTGCCCACGCTCGGATGGCGCACGGTGGCGGTGACGACGGTCGCCACCCGCGCGCCGGCCTCCTCCGCCCGCAGCCGGTATTCGTGGTCGTCGCCCCAGATGAAGAACTCCTCGCGCGGCAGCCCGATGAGGTCGACGAGCTCCTTGGTCACGAGCACGCCGTTGAAGGGGATCACGATCCCGTCGATGCGGTCACGGCTCGCGGCCCGGCGCACGTCGTCGACGGCGTGGACCACCCGCGTCCCGCCCGGAAGCCGGATCGGG
Source organism: Propionibacteriales bacterium (assembly GCA_038259535.1). GTDB lineage: Bacteria > Actinomycetota > Actinomycetes > Propionibacteriales > Nocardioidaceae > Nocardioides. The sequence goes on from JBBSOR010000006.1 coordinate 9,655, forward strand.
AACACCAGGCGCGACGGATCGGCCTCGTCCACCACGAGCGGGCCCCAGAAGTCGACGTTGTCGGCCTCCGCCAACAGGCGGTCGAGGCAGTCGAGGTCGGGCAGGCCGTCGTCGTCCATCAGCCACACCAGGTCGGCCTCCTGGTCCAGGGCCCAGGCCAGGCCGTCGTGGAAGCCACCGGCGCCGCCGCGGTTGGTGGTCAGCGATCGTGAGCGCAGCGGGATCTCGCCCGTGTGGGCACAGGCGGCCAGCCACGCGCCCGTCCCGTCGGAGGACGCGTTGTCGATCACCAGCACCTCGGCCAGTCCGTCGATCTCCCCGAGGCGCGCCACGAGCTTCTCGAGCAGGGCGAGGCGGTTGAAGGTGACCACGACCGCGACGATGCGGGGCAGCGGTCCGGTGGTCACGGCCTACACCCTAGGGGCGGGAGGGGCCCGATCAGCACACGGCGCCGAGGTCCTCCGACTGGTTGGCCGCATAGCCCTGCGACATCGACCCGAGCGAGCCGCCCGTGACGGACGGCGGGGCCTGGGTCGTCGGCGGCGCCGAGGGGGTGGTGTCCGCACCGCTCGTCGTGGCGGGGGCCTCGGCCGCCGGGGTCTCGGCGGAGTTCTCGGAGGAGGTCTCGGCGGAGGTCTCGGCGGGTGCTGCCTCGACCGTCGCGGGAGCCGGCGTACGTCCCTCGGCCCGGGCGATCGCGGCTGCGACCTTGCGCTGGACGAGCGCGATGTCGGGGTGGGCCGTGTCGATCATCGGCGGGACGAGGGACAGCGTGGCGATCTTCTGGCTCCTGGACTTCAGCGCCAGGTCGACGAACCGGTCGACCTCGCCTCGCGGCACGTTGGTGGAGACCATCGCCGAGCTCGCGCCGGCGATCTTCTCGAAGTTGCGCAGCGCCACCTGCGGGCTGACCTGCTGCAGCATCGCGCCCATCACGCACTTCTGCCGCGCCATGCGCGAGTAGTCGTCGGAGCCCTCGCGGGCGCGGGCGAACCAGAGGGTGTCGTGGCCGTTGAGCGTGCGCGTGCCGGGATCGATGTAGTGGAAGGTCGACTCGTTGGGCAGGCCCACGGGGATCGGCTGGCGCACGTTGAGCTCGACACCTCCGACGGCGTCCACGAGGTCCTTGAATCCCTCGAGGTTGACCATCGCCCAGTAGTTCATCTTCAGTCCCGTGATGCCTTCGACGCCCTGGATGGTGGCGTCGACGCCCGGGCTCTTCGACCCGGCGACCAGGTCGGCGTGGTCGAGCGCCCAGGTGGCGAGCCCGTTGAGGTACATGCCCTCCACGTCGAACCCGTCGGGGAACTGCTCGGCCATCACCGAGCCCTCGGCGAAGGGGAAGTTCTGCATGTTGCGCGGCAGCGAGATGAGCACCGTCTTGCCGGTCTCGGCGTCGATGCTGGCGACCGTCATGGAGTCGGGGCGCAGCCCCCAGCGCCCGGCGCCGGAGTCACCGCCCATGAGCAGCACGTTGTAGCGCCCGTGCGAGGCACTCACGGCGGAACCGTCGCCGAACATCGAGATCATGAACTGGCGCTGGACGCCGACCATGTGCGCGCCGAAGAGCAGCGCGCCCGCGACGCTGAAGCAGAGGAAGCCGTTGACACCGACGACGGCGAGCCGGTGCTGACGCTGGAGCGTCAGCGGCTGCCCGAGGCGCCACGCGTCGACGAACAGGTAGGCCCAGCCGATCGCGAGGGCCATCAGGGCCAGGCGGAGCGCCTGCAGGAACATGGTGTCGGTGCCGGCCCAGAAGGCGACACCGTGCCAGAAGTACGACACCACCAGCGCGAGGATGCCGAGCGCGGCCAGCGCGATCCAGGTCCGCAGCGCGATCCGGCCCACCCGTCGGTTGCCGGCGACGAGCTGCGCCGATCCGGGCAGCGCGAAGGTCATCAGCATCAGCGTCACCGCACGTCGGAACCGGACGCGCTGGGCGCGGTCGAGCGTGGTGAACCGCGTCTGGGGCGACCCGGGGGGCGGGACGGGCGGCATCGGGGGCCTCTCTTGCTGGGGGAAGTCAGCCCGCCCAGTATCACCAGTCACACCCGTCCCACCCGGCCGCGACTCGCCGAGTCGGGCAGGTCAGCTGGCGGGCCCCGGGCTCACGCCTCGCGGCCCCGGTCGATCTCGGCCTTGCGGGCCAGTCGGTGCGCGCGTCGGATCTCGGCCTCGCGCTGGCGTCGCACGTCGTCCCGGGTCTCGGTCCTCAGCGGCGGCACGTGCCGCGAGCGACCGTCCTCGTCGATGGCGACGAACACGAAGTAGGCGCTGGCGACGTGCAGCGGTGCGTCCGCGGCGTCACCCCACGGCTGCGCCTCGACGCGGACCCCGATCTCCATCGAGGACGAGCCCGCCCAGTTGACCTGCGCATAGGTCTTGATGATGTCGCCGACGTGGACCGGCTCGAGGAAGGTCATCTCGTCCATCGCGGCCGTCACCGCCGGCCCGCCGCTGTGCCGGTAGGCGACGGCACCGGCCGTGGAGTCCGCGAGCTTCATGATGTCGCCACCGTGGACGTTGCCGAGGAGGTTGGCCTCGGTCCCCGAGGCGATGATGCCCAGGCTCACCCGGCTGTAGGACGTGGGGCGGGCTTCGCTGTCGCTGACTCGCTCGCTGCGCTCGCTCATGCTCGGCACGGTAGCGTCCGGTCGCATGGCTGATCGTCCGCAGGGCTCCGGGATGCCCGAGAAGGGAACACCGGAGTACGACTGGCTCTACGGAGGCACCTCGCAGGTGCCCCCCGGTGATGCCACCCAGCAGGTCCCGACCCAGGATTCACCCGCGCAGCGGCCCGATGAGACCCGGGTGATGCCGGTGGCCCGGCGCGAGGCGCGCGGATCGGGCGGACAGCCGCCCGGCGGGACGCGTACGGCGACATCGGCCCCGCCCCCGCGCCCGCAGCCGAGGAAGCGCCGCTGGCGTCCCCGGTTGCGACTGCGCCTCATCCCGCTGCTGCTCCTGCTGATCCTGGTCTACCTCGCCGGCGTCCCGCTCTACCACTGGACGAAGATCGACAAGGTCGACGCCGAGCCGAGCGGCCAGCGCCCCGACGACCAACCGGGCACCAACTACCTGATCGTGGGCTCGGACAAGGCCGACGACCTCACCGCCGCGCAGCGCAAGGTGCTGCAGGCGGGCGATCGCAGCGGCACCAACACCGACACGATCATCGTGCTGCACACGGGATCGGGCGGGCGCACGATGATGTCGATCCCGCGCGACACCCTCACCGAGGTGCCCGGGCACGGCACCCAGATGATCAACGCCGCCTTCGCCATCGACGGAGCACCCCTGCTCGTGGCCAGCGTCGAGCAGCTGACCGGCATCCACATCGACCACTACGTCGAGCTCGGCTTCGGCAGCGTGATCAACACCGTCGACGCCTTCGGCGGTGTCGAGATCTGCCCCAAGCAGGACATGGTCGACCCCCTGGCGCGCCTCGACATCACGAAGGGCTGCCAGGAGGTCGACGGCATCACGGCCCTCGCCTACTCCCGCTCGCGCCACGTCACCGCCCTCAGCGACCTGGACCGCGTCGCCCGGCAGCGCGAGGTGATCAGTGCCCTCGGCCACGAGGCCAAGACGCCGTGGACCTTCATCAACCCGGTGCGCTACTGGAACCTCAACGCCGCCGCGTCGGGTGCCATCCGCGTCGACGAGGGGATGAACCCCTTCGACCTGGGCACGTTCGCGCTCGCGATGACGGGTGAGAGCCAGACCTGCACGATGCCGAACCTCAACGCACCGAGCGACCCCAACCGGATCATCGCCGACCCCGACCGGGCCCCGGCCCTGTTCAACGCGATCATCAACGACTCCTCGGTGCCCAAGAAGGCCTGCACGCCGACCGGCCGCGCCCGCTAGCTGCGGCGTACTCCCCCGCCCTCCCTCGTCGAGCGCCCTCCCTCGTCGAGCGCCCCCCTCGTCGAGCGGTGCGTGAGGGGGATTCGCGACCGCCAAAACCCGCCACACGCACCGCTCGACGGAGGATCTTGTGCCGCGCCTTCCGTCGGCGTACGCTCGCGATATATCGCGATAGGTCACCGATAGGTACGCGATAGATCACGAGCATCTGATCTTCGAGCACGAGGGAGCACGACATGGGACACCACTGGCCCGGGGCCGACTGGCCCGAGAACAACGACTCCGACCCGCGGTCCGAGCGCCGCTCCGGTCGCCGCGCCGGCGGTCCCCCGCCGTGGCTGGGCGAGCTCTTCGGCCTCGCGGCCGGCCCTCCGGCCCCGCCCCAGCGCGGCCCCAAGGTGCGGCGCGGCGACGTCCGCACCGCGATCATCGACGTCCTGCACCGGGCCCGCACCGCGGAGGATCCGATCAACGGCTACCAGGTGATCCAGGAGATCTCCGAGCTCAGCAACGGCGAGTGGCGGCCCTCCCCCGGCTCGGTCTACCCGACCATCCAGCAGCTGCAGGACGAGGGCCTGGTCGAGTCCGACGACGAGCGCGGTCGCCGCACCGTCCGGCTCACCGACGCCGGCGTCGACTGGGCCGAGGCCAACACGGCCGAGCTGGCGTCGGTCTGGGCTCCCTTCGCGCGCGCCGAGCAGCCGACCGAGCGGCCCAGCGGGCAGGGCGCCGACATCAAGAGCGAGATCGGGCAGGTCGTGAGCGCGGTGTGGCAGCTCGGCACGCAGGGCTCGGACCAGCAGCGCCGCGCGGCACTCGATGTCCTCGTCGACACCCGCCGTCGCCTCTACGGGATCCTCGCGGACGGACGGGACGGCGAGAAGTGAGCCAGCCCGACCCGCGCCTGCGCATCGCCGACAGCGACCGCGAGCGCGCCATGGCCGACCTGGCCATGCACTATGGCGACGGCCGCCTGGAGCACGAGGAGTACGACGAGCGGCTCGACGCCATCTGGACCGCGCGGACCCGCGCCGACCTGGCCGTGCTCTTCAGCGACCTGCCGCGTGCGCAGGCGCCCCACCCACCGGTCCGCCCGACGCCCCGGACGCGGACGCGGCACCGCTCCCGGCTGCCGCTGCTCCCGGTGCTCGCCCTGCTGATCGGTCTCAGCCTGCTCACCGGCGCTCCGGTGTGGGTGCTGGTCTTCCCGCTGATGTTCCTCCGGGGTCGCCACGGCGGCATGTGCGCGCCGCCTCGCGGTCACCGCGACTACCGCCGACCGGACCACTCGCCCGGCTGGTAGTCCCTCGACGAGGCGTCTGCGACCATGTGCCCGTGAACGTCGAGCCGTGGGTGGTGCGCGAGCGCGCGCCGTACGCCTTGGCGCGCGCACTCGCAGCCACGGTCGTGGTGGTGGTCGGCGCCCTCGCCGCTCACACCTGGGCGGGCGGCACCGTCCCGACCGGCCCCGGGCTGGCCCTGGTCGCGGCCGTCGTGCTGACCGGAGGAGTGCTCCTGCACACGTGCGAGGTGCCGATGTGGGCGGTGCTCCCCGGCGTCGCAGCCGCCCAGCTCGGCCTCCACGAGTCCTTCGGGCTCGTCGCGGAGCACACCCACCACGCCGGCGCCACGTCCCCGGCTGCCCCCGACCAGGGTTGGTCCTGGCCGATGGTCGGCGCCCACGCCTTCGTCACGCTGCTCACGGCGGTCCTGTGGTGGGCCGGACGACGAATGGCGTCGTACGTCGTGTCGTTCCGCACACCCCCGGCCCTCCCCCACGTCGTCGCTCCGCTGCGGCGCCGACGCACCGAGGTCGTGTTCCACGGCTCCCTCGTGCACCTCCTGGTATCTCCTCGACGCGGGCCCCCGCTGGCGGTCCGCCCCACCTGAGCCCGGTCCCGGGCCCAGGGGGCGCAGCCGACCCCAGACCCGCACGACCGACTCAGGAGAACCTCCATGCCCAGCCGTCGCCACAGCCGCACCCTCACGCGCCTCTGCGTGCTCCCCGCCGCCACTGCGGCCATCGCCCTGTCGCTCGTCTCCCCCGCCAGCGCCCACGTCGGCGCCTCGGTGTCCGACGCGTCGGCAGGCGCCTACACGATCGCCACCTTCAGCGTCCCCCACGGCTGCGAGGGATCGCCCACCACCAAGATCGAGATCCAGGTCCCCGAGTCGGTGCTCGCGGTGACCCCGACGCGCAACCCCTTCTACGAGGTGCGCACGACGACGGTGCAGCTCGGGGAGCCGGTCACCGACGGCCACGGCAACGAGGTCACCGAGCGCATCGGCTCGGTCGTCTACACCGCCCGGACGCCCCTGCCCGACGGGCAGCGCGACACCTTCGAGCTGTCCTTCCAGGTGCCGGACGCCGCCGGCGAGATGCTCACCTGGCCCACCATCCAGACCTGCGAGAAGGGCTCGACGGACTGGACGCAGGTGCCGGCCGAGGGCCAGGACGAGGACGAGCTCGAAGCCCCGGCCCCGGCCTTCGAGATCCTGCCCGCCACCGGTGGCGGTCACGGGCACGGCGACGACGCCGCCGAGCCGGCCACCGACACGGCCGACCAGGAGACTCAGACGGCGGCCGCGGACCCGCAGGACGAGGACGGCTCGACCGCCCTCGGCTGGGCCGGCCTCGTCGCCGGGCTGCTGGGCCTCACGGCCGGCGGACTCGCACTGGCCCGGACGCGCACGACGTCGTGAGGTCGCCGGCGCGGCCGGCGTGGTGGCACCTGGCCAGCCCTCGGGGCTGGGCGCTGGTGACCGCCGCGCTGGTCGCGCTCGCGATCGTCCTGGTCGGCAGCGCGCCGGCCTCCGCGCACGCCGAGCTCGTCGACACCGACCCGGCCGAGGGGGCGGTCGTCGAGGCGGCCCCCGAGACCGTCACCCTCACCTTCAACGAGCCGGTGCGGCTCACCTCGCAGGAGATCGCGGTCTACGACGCGCAGGGCGACCGGGTCGCGTCGAGCGCAGGCGCGAGCGGCGCGGACGTGCGCGTCGACCTCGCCGGCGCTGCCGACCTGCCCGACGGGACGTACGTCGTCGCGTGGAACATCCTGTCCGGTGACGGGCACCCCGTCTCGGGTGCCCTGACCTTCTCCGTGGGGGCGCCCAGCGCCTCGGTGGCCGCCCCACCGGAGCCGGAGACGTCGTCGGCCGTGGTGACGGTCCTGCGCGACGTGGCCACCGTCGTGACACTCGTCGGGCTGCTCGTGGCCGCCGGGCTGGCGCTGTTCCTGGTGCTGGTCCTTCCCCGATCCTGGGCCGGCACCGAGGTCCGTTCGCGGCTGCGCCGGGTGCTGCTGCTTGCCGCCGGGGCGGGTGCCCTCGGCGCGGTCCTGCAGGTGCCGCTGGCCTCGGTCTACGGCCAGGGCCTCGAGCTGGACGGCGTCGTGAGGTCCTTCGAGGCCGGAGCGGTCCTCAACGAGGTGCTGGCCGCCGCGCTGGTGCTCGTCGGGCTCGGCGTCGCGGTGCGCGCGGCGTCGGACGCCGCCCCGGACCGCGCCGCAGGAGGGCAGCTCGCCGGCGGCTCGTTGCTGGCCCTGGTCGGCCCCTCCGTGGTCGGCCACTCCCGCGCCTTCGCCCCCTCACCCGTGCTGATCGCCGCAGACGTCCTCCACGTCACCGCCGGCGCCGTCTGGCTCGGCGGGCTCCTCGGCCTGGTCCTGACCATGCGGGCCCTGGCCGGCCGCGAGGTGCTGGCGGCGCTGACCTTGGCGCGCTTCTCCACGCTGGCCGGCGGCGTGCTGCTCGCGGTGGCCGCCTCGGGGAGCTTCCTGGCCTGGCGGATCGTCGGGTCGTGGACGGGCCTGGTCGAGACGGCCTACGGCTGGCTGCTCCTCACCAAGATCGCGATCGCGCTCGTCGTGGCCGGGGTCGGCGGCTGGAACCGGTGGCGGGTCCTGCCGGCGGTGCGGGCGGCCGCTGGCTTCGGCGACCGCGAGCGTGCCGCGGTCGCGGTGACGCGCACCGTGCGGGTCGAGGCGGTCCTGCTGATCGTGCTGCTCGGCGTCACCGGCGTCCTGGTCGACCGATCCCCCCGCCCGGCCCCCGTGACGGTGGCGTCCGGGACCACGGGCGTCGCGGCCGCCACCGCGGGCGACCTGCGGGTGCTCGCGGCGCTCGACCCGCGGCGCACGGGCAGCAACACGCTCCTGGTCCAGGTCCAGGACGGGGCCGGCGACCCCTACGACCCGCCCACCAACCCCGTCGCCGTGCTGCGATCCGACGACCTCACCATCGGCGAGGTGACCTTGCGCCCGATCGCCGCCGGCACCTACCGCGGCGAGGTCGTGGTGCCGCGCGCCGGCGAGTGGGAGGTGCAGGTCAGCATCCGGCTGGGCCGCTTCGAGAACCCGGTGACGACCCTCAGGCTGACGGTGCGACCGTGAGCTCGACCGGCACGGTGTGCAGGAAGCCGTCGACGCGGACCTGGACGAAGAGCCGGTAGTCACCGGGCTGCGCGATGTCGGCGTGGAAGGTCAGCTCCGAGCCGTCCTCGGTGATGTCGGGGGCGTCGAGGGGGTGCAGGTGCACCATCGCGCCGGTCTCGGTGTGGAAGCCGGTGACGTGGCTGTAGGAACCGAGATAGGTGCCGAGGTTGACCGGCTGCCCCTGGGCATCGCGCACCACGAGCCGGAGCAGGCCGTTGGCGCCGGTGGTCGGAGCCTGCGACACGGTCACGCCGACGACCCGGTCCTCGGCGACGGTGTCCCCCGGGTCGCCGGGCGGCAGGGCGAGCGGACGGCCGAGCACGATGTGATCGCCGTTGCCGCCCTCGTCGACGGCGACGAACTCGGTGACGACGCGGTAGCCACCGGCATCGGGTACGTCGAAGGGTGCGGTCCACGTGCCGTCCGCGGACCGCGTGGGGTGCAGGTGGCGGAAGACGGTGAGGTCGTCGTTGACGACGTAGAGGTGCAGCTCCTTGGTCAGCTCCTCGACGTAGTCGGTGACCGGACGGCCGTCGTGGTCGTCGATGCGGAACCGGACCTCGCCGATGCCGTCCGGCTGCTCGCGCACCTGGAGGCCGTCGAGCGAGTAGCCGACCTCGGACACCCGGGTGCCGTCGCCGACGACCAGCGAGACCATGCCGCCACCGGCGTGCGAGTGGCCGGCGGCCACCTGGGTGCCGTCGGCCGCACTGCAGCCGGCCAGGCCCGCGACCACGGCGAGGGCGAGGGCGAGGGGAGCACCTCTCTTCATGCCGACCATCATCGCTGATGCCTCCCCACCGGTGGGTCGCGCCGGTGGCGGATGGGCTCGGTTGATCGCGGCTTCGGTGGTGATGAGACCAATCGATGCACCGGCGCAACCCTGCCGCTCGAGGACGACCACCCGCTCCCGGCCCGGTCAGCCGGGTCAGGACGGCCTGGTCCCGCCTGCCGTGCGACATGCGATCCTCAGCAGTGCGGCAGCGGGATCACCGAGCTGCCGGTCTCGTCGCCAGATGGCGGTGAGCGGGCGTCCGAGGTCGAGGCCGTGGTGCACCTCGACCAGCTCGCCGGTGTCCAGACCCGCCCGGGCTGCGTGAGGCGTCACGACGGCGGGCCCCACGCCTGCGAGCGCCGCACCGACCATCGCGGCCGTCGAGGTCGCGACCATCGCGATCCGCGGCTGCGCGGCCAGGGCCCGCTCGAAGGTGCTGCGGGTGCCGCTTCCCTCTTCGCGCACCACGAACTCGGCGCCAAGAAGTTGCTCACGCGAGACCGGAGTGCTGCGTCGCGCCCAGGGGTGGGAGGTGGGAACGACGATGACGAGCCGGTCATGGCCCACGACGCGTCGGGCGAGGTCCTCGGAGACCCGGGTGGACTCGACGAAGCCGATCGCGCACTCGCCGGAGCGCACGAGGTCATCGACGCGGTCGGAGTTCTCCACCTGGAGCCGCAGGTGGACCTCGGGCATCGACGAGCGCAGCTCGCCGATCCAGCGCGGCAGCACGAACTCCGCGACGGTGAGGCTCGCCGCGACACCGAGGTCGGAGCCGCCCTGTGACCGGCGCGCACTGAGCGCCTGCAGTCCGCCGCGGACGGTGTCGATCTGGTGAAGCACGTCGCGCCCCCATGCCGCGACGGTGAGACCGTCCGGTGTGAGCCGGGTGCCGCGCGGGGACCGATCCGCGACGCGCAGCTGCCACCGGGTCTCGAAGGCACGCAGCGACGCGCTCGCAGCCGGCTGGGTGATGCCGAGGCGGCGCCCGGCCGCGCCCAGGCTGCCCTCCTCCTCCAGGCGGATCAGCAGGCGCAACGCCTGGAGGTCGAGCTCCTTGCTCATAAGCGTTGATTATGACCCCCTCTCCGGTCCGCGTCTAGCCGACACCCTGTCGCCCGAAAGATGCTGTCCTCGTGGCCTCCCCCCCAACCGAGTTCGACTCCTCCTCCAGCGCCCGGGCGTCGCCACGGTCGTCGGTGGGGACGTCTCCACCACGCCGGCCCCGGGACGCCTACGCCCGCCGCGCCCTGCTGGCCGTCGCTGTGGCCGGTGTCGCCCTGGCGATCAGCACGACCGCCCCGCTGCTCGGTCCGCTGCTGGTCGCCCTCGTCATCGGTGTGGTCGCGGCGAACACGCCGGGAGTCAGCCCCTACGTCGTCGGCACCGCGCCACGGCTCGACAAGTTCCTGCTGCGCTCCGGCATCGTGCTGCTGGGCCTGAAGATCGCCCTGTCCGACATCCTGGCCCTCGGCGTGCCCGGGCTGACGGTCGTCCTGGTGACGGTCGCGACGACGTACGCGGCCACGCAGGTCGCCGGCCGCCTGCTGGGCCTGGAGCGTGACCTCGTCACACTGGTCGCCGCCGGTTTCGCGATCTGCGGCGCCGCCGCAGTGGCAGCCGTCGAGTCCTCGATCCGCGCCAAACCCCAGGACGTCGCGCTCGCCGTCGCACTGGTCACCGCCTTCGGCACGGTCATGATCGGGGCCGTCCCGGCCCTCGGCCACGCCCTCGGCCTCACCGACGAGCAGACCGCCGTCTGGGCCGGCGCCAGCATCCACGAGGTGGCCCAGGTGGTCGCCTCGGCATCGCTGATCGGCGCCGGCGGCTCCATCGTGCTGGCCACCGCCACCACCGTGAAGCTCGCCCGGGTCACGCTCCTCGCACCGGTTCAGGTCGTGTCCGCCCGGATGTGCCGGTCCGAGGGATCCACCCGCAGCGGGCCGCTGGTCCCGCTGTTCCTCATCGGGTTCCTGCTCGCCGTCGCCCTGCGCACGACCGGCGTGTTGCCGCAGGGTGTGCTCGACGTGGCCGCCTCCGCGACGACGCTCCTGCTCAGCGCTGCGATGTTCGGTCTCGGCACCGGGATCGTCGCCCGTCAACTCTGGCCGGTGCCGATCCGCGCCCTGCTGCTCGCGACGTTCTCCACGCTTGTCGCCGGGACCGTTGCGCTGGCCCTGGTGGCCCTGCTCGTCTGAGGGCGGGCCTGCGCTGCGAACGGTGTCGCGCGCCGTTCAGCGCACGCGCCTCCCGGCCACCTCAGAGCTCCGACTGCACCCCTGCCAGGAGCTGACGTGCCATCACGATCCGCTGGACCTGGTTGGTGCCCTCGTAGATCTGGGTGATCTTGGCGTCGCGCATCATCCGCTCGACCGGGTAGTCGCGGGTGTAGCCGTAGCCGCCGAGCACCTGCACGGCGTTGACGGTGACCTCCATCGCCACGTCGGAGGCGAAGCACTTCGCGGCCGCACCGAAGAAGGTGAGGTCGTCGTCGCCGCGCTCGGAGCGGCCGGCGGCGGCATACGTCATCTGGCGAGCGGCCTCGATCTTCATGCCCATGTCGGCGAGCATGAACTGCAGGCCCTGGAAGTCGGCGATGGACTTCCCGAACTGCTGACGCTCCTTGGCGTACTCCAGGGCGTAGTCGAGCGCTCCCTGTGCGACGCCCACGGCCTGCGCCGCGATGGTGACGCGGGTGTGGTCGAGGGTCTTCATGGCGGTGGTGAAGCCGGTGCCCTCCGCGCCGATCATCCGGCTCGCGGGGATGCGGACCTTGTCGAGGTAGACCTCGCGGGTGGGCGAGCCCTTGATGCCGAGCTTCTTCTCCGGGGCACCGAAGGAGACGCCCTCGTCGGACTTCTCCACCACGAAGGCGGAGACGCCGCCCCGGGTCTTCTTCTCGGTGTCGGTCACGACCAGGACGGTGTAGTACTCCGACTCGCCGGCGTTGCTGATCCACCGCTTCACGCCGTCGAGCACCCACTCGTCGCCGTCGCGGATCGCGCGGGCCTTCATGCCACCGGCGTCCGAGCCCGCGTCGGGCTCGGAGAGGCAGTAGGAGAAGCCGCCCTCGCCGGCGGCGAGCTTGGTCAGGTAGGTCGCCTTGAGCTCCTCCGAGCCCGCGATCATCACCGGCAGCGAGCCGAGCTTGTTGACCGCCGGGATCAGCGAGGACGAGACGCACGCGCGGGCGACCTCCTCGATCACCAGGACCGTGGCGAGCGCGTCGGCCCCGGCGCCGCCGTAGGCCTCGGGCACGTGCGGAGCGTGGAAGTCGGAGGCGAGCAACGCGGCGGCGGCCTCGTGCGGGTAGCGGGCCTCCTCGTCGACGGCGGCGGCGAACGGCGCGATCTTGGCGTCGGCGACGGCGCGGACCGCCTCGCGGATGGCCTGGTGCTCCTCGGAGAGGGCGTACATCGGGAAGTCGCTCATGCCACGAATTGTAGGACGTCCAAGCATTCTTGGGGAGCGGTCTACGGTGTGGCCATGGCCACGTCCGACGCCCCGTCCTGGCACGATCCCGCGACCGTCGACCGGATGCTCGACGACCTCGAGACGTGGGCGGTGGTGGGCCTGTCCGGCGACCCGACGCGCACGGCGTACACGATCGCCGAGCTGCTGCAGCGTCGCGGCAAGCGCGTCGTGCCGGTGCACCCGGCGTTCGCGGAGCCCGACGCCCCCACGGTCCTCGGTGAGCGGGGCTACGCCACGCTCGCCGCGATCCCCTTCCCCGTCGACGTGGTCGATGTCTTCCGGCGCTCGGAGGCGGCCGGCGAGTTCGCCGACCAGGCCGTCGAGATCGGCGCCGGCGGCGTGTGGTTCCAGCTCGGGGTGATCGACGAGCAGGCCTTCGCGCGCACGTCGTCCGCGGGCGTGCCGATGGTCATGGACACCTGCCCCGCCATCGAGTGGCGTCGGCGGGGTCGCTGACCTCAGAGCTCGACGGCCGCCTCGGCCATGGTGATGCCGAGCTGGGTGAGGCACTCCTCGAGCACCCACTGCACGTCGAGGGTGTCGGCCAACGGCATCGTCGGGCTCTCGGTCAGCCCCGCCGCCAGACAGCGCTGGACCTCCTCGACCTGGTGGACGTAGCCGCTGCCGGTGGCCGGGCGCTCGATCGCCTCGGGCGCCTGGCCGTTGCGGCGTACGACGAGCCGGGTCGGGTGGTGGAACGGCGGCGCCAGCTCGATCGATCCGCCCGTGCCGACGACGACGGCGCGACCGGGCGTCGCGCTGGCAAGGGTGCACGCCAGCGATGCCGCGCGGCCGTCGGCGTAGGACAGCTGGATGGCTGCCGACGCGTCGGCACCGTTGGCGAACGTCGTGCCGGTCGTCGTGACCCGGTCGGGTCGACCGAGGAAGTGCTGGGCCAGCGAGATCGGGTAGACGCCGAGGTCGAGGACCGAGCCACCGCCGAGGGCCAGGTCGAAGAGCCTGCTGTCGGGGTCGAAGGCGCGGTGGGCGCCGAAGTCGGCCTGCACGAGGAGCAGGTCGCCGAGCTCGCCGGCGGCGACGAGCTCGCGTGCCTGCACGACGGCCGGCTGGAAGCGCGTCCACATCGCCTCCATGCAGAACGTCCGCGCCGCCCTGGCCGCGTCGACGACCTCCTGGGCACCGGCGAGGGTGGCGGTGAAGGCCTTCTCGACGAGCAGCGGCGTGCCCGCCTCGATCACGGCCAGGGCGAGGTCGTGGTGCTGCGGGTGCGGGGTCGCGACGTAGATGACGTCCACCTCGCCCGCCCGGCCGGCCGCGACGAGGTCGCCGTAGGTGCCCGACCCGGCGCCGCCGAAGCGCGCCGCGAAGTCGGCGGCCGAGCCGGGCGCCCGGCTGCCGACGAAGGCGAGCTCGGCGTCCGGCACCAGGGCCAGGTCGGTGGCGAACGCGGCGGCCATCCGGCCCGTCGCGGCGATTCCCCAGCGCGTCGTCATGGGGCCAACCTAGGTGCCGGGCGCTCCCCGCGGCCATGCGCTGTCCACGACGTAGGCCGCGATGGCCAGGCTCGACGTCGCCCCGGGCGAGGGCGCGTTGCGCAGGCAGGTGACCCCGTCCGCGTGGGTGATCCGGAAATCGTCGACCAGCGTCCCGTCGCGGTCCACGGCCTGCGCCCGGACTCCCGCGCCCGCCCGCACGACGTCACCTGCCCCGATGTCCGGCACGTAGCGCGACGCCGACCGCATGAACGCCCGCTGCGACGCCGAGCCGATCACCTCGTCGAGGCCCGTACGCCAGTGCGCGCGCGCCATCCGCCAGAAGCCGGGCCACGCCAGCACGTCGCGCAGGTCGGCGGCCGACACGTCACGTCGGCGATAGCCCTCGCGGCGGGTGGCGAGCACCGCGTTGGGACCGACCTCGAGCCCGCCCCCGACCCGGCGGGTGAAGTGGACCCCGAGGAACGGGTAGCGGGGGTCCGGCACCGGGTAGACCATCCCCCGCACCAGGTCCTGCTTGGCGGCGCTGACCCCGAGGTACTCACCCCGGAACGGCAGGATCGCCGGGCCCACGGCACCGTCCACCAGCGCCGAGACCCGGTCGGCCTGGAGCCCCGCCGCCACCACCACGTGGTCGAAGCACTGCGGCTCGGGGTCGCCCTCGACCTGCACGACGACCCCGTCGACCCGTCGGCGGATGTCGACGACACGCGCTCGCAGGCGCACCTGGCCGCCCGCGCCGACGACCTCGTCGGCGAGGGCGCGCGTGATGGCGGGGTAGTCGGTGATGGCGGTCTCGGGCGAGTGCAGGGCCGCGAGGCCGGTGGCGTGCGGCTCGACCTCCTTGATCTCCCCGGCCGCGAGGCGACGGAGTCCGGGGACACCGTTGTCGGTGGCGGTCCGCTCGAGGGCCTCGAAGCGCCCCATCTCGTCGGCGTCGACGGCCACGACGAGCTTGCCGCAGGAGTCATGGGCGATCGCGTGCTCCGCGCAGAAGTCGCGCAGCAGGCTCCGGCCGCTGGCACACAGGCGGGCCTTGAGGCTGCCGGGCTTGTAGTAGATCCCCGCGTGCACGACACCCGAGTTGTGCCCGGTCTGGTGGGCGGCGAGCCGGTCCTCCTTCTCCAGGACCACCACCTCGGTGCCGGGACGACGCCGGACGATCTCACGCGCGATGGCGACCCCGAGGATGCCGCCGCCGACCACACCCACGCGCTGCTCCCCCATGGGAGGACGGTGCTCGGCGCCGGAGCCGCCGTCAAGCCGCACGCGGCTTCATCCCACACAATGGGGGCATGCGCGACCTCCACGTCCCCTCCGGCCCGGGCCTGCCCGAGGGACTCCTCGTGCCCGCGGCCGAGCTGGTCGAGCGGTTCTCGAAGTCCCCGGGACCAGGCGGACAGTCGGTCAACACGACGGACTCGCGGGTGGAGCTCGAGCTCGACCTCGCCGCCTCGGGCGCGTTGACGACGGCCCAGCGCGCACGGGCGCTGCGGCGCTGGCCCGGGGGACGCGTGTCGGTGGCGGCCTCCGAGCACCGTTCGCAGCACCGCAACCGGGTCGCCGCGCGCGAACGGCTCGCCGAGATGCTCCGGGAGGCGCTGGCCCCGCCGCCGCCGCCGCGCCGACCGACGCGGCCGACCCGGGGCGCCAAGGAGCGGCGCCTGCGGGCGAAGAAGGAACGCGCCGGCACCAAGGCCCTGCGGGGCCGGGTGCGCGACCAGCGCGACTAGCGGCCAGCCCCTCCAGGAGCCGATCTCCCGAGCAGCCGAGGTCCCTAGAAGCCGAGCCGGCGGTCGCTGCCGGCCGCCGCCTGGCGTACGACGTCGCCCTTCGCGTGGGCGGTCTCGGCGAGCGTGGCCTGGTAGTCCACCAGGCGCTGCTGGAGGTCGGGGTCGGCGGTGCCGAGGATCCGCGCGGCGAGGATGCCGGCGTTCTTGGCGTTGCCGATCGCGACGGTCGCCACCGGGATCCCGCCCGGCATCTGCACGATGGACAACAGGGAGTCCATCCCGTCGAGGTACTTCAGCGGCACCGGCACACCGATCACCGGCAGCGGGCTGACGGAGGCCAGCATCCCGGGCAGGTGGGCCGCTCCCCCGGCGCCCGCGATGATCACCGCGAGCCCGCGAGCGTGGGCCTGCTGTCCCCACGCGATCATCTCGGTCGGCATCCGGTGCGCGGAGACCACGTCGGCCTCCCACGCGACGCCGAGCTCGGTGAGGATCTCCCCGGCGGCCTGCATGACGGGCCAGTCGGAGTCGGAGCCCATCACGATGCCCACCCGGGCGGGGGTCTGCTCGCTCATCTCGCTCACGTTCCTTCCACGCTCGCTCTCATTCGCTCTCATTGCCGAGGTCACCGCGGAACCACGCGGCGGCGTGCCGGGCGCGCTCGAGGCAGTCCTCGAGGTCGTCGCCGTAGGCGTTGACGTGCCCGACCTTGCGGCCGGGGCGCAGGTCCTTGCCGTAGAGGTGGACCCGCAGGTGCGGGTCGCGCGCCATCGCGTGCGGCAGCCCGTCGTAGAGCCGGCCGCTGTCGGTGGGTCCGCCGAGGATGTTGACCATCACGGTCCAGCGTGAGCGCGGGGCCGGCGAACCCAGCGGGAGGTCCATCACGGCGCGCAGATGATTCTCGAACTGGGACGTCACGGCGCCGTCCTGGGTCCAGTGGCCGGTGTTGTGGGGGCGCATCGCCAGCTCGTTGACCAGGATCCGGCCGTCGGTCGTCTCGAAGAGCTCGACGGCGAGGATGCCCGTGACGTCGAGCGCACCGGCGATGCGCAGGGCGATCTCCTGCGCCTGACCGGCCAGGGCGGGCGAGAGGTCCGGAGCAGGGGCGACGACCTCGTGGCAGATGCCGCCGAGCTGGGTCGACGCCACGACCGGGTAGGCGGCGGCCTGGCCGCTGGGCGCGCGGGCCACCAGGGCGGAGAGCTCGCGCCGGAAGTCGACCAGCTCCTCGGCCAGCACCTCGACGCCGGCCACGGCGGCCGCGTCGAAGGCGACCCGGGCCTCGTCGAGGACCCGGACGACCCACACGCCCTTGCCGTCGTAGCCACCGCGGGTGGTCTTGAGGACGCACGGCAGGCCGAAGGCCTCCACGTCGACGGACGAGGTGACGACCGCGTTGCGGGGGCACGGCACGTCGAGCTCGGCGAGCCGGCGACGCATGACGGCCTTGTCCTGGGCGTGCACGAGGGCGTCCGGCCCGGGGCGTACGGCGATCCCGTCCGCCTCCAACGCGTGGAGGTGCTCGGTCGGCACGTGCTCGTGGTCGAAGGTCACCACGCTGGCGCCGGCGGTGACGCGGCGCAACGTCGGCAGGTCGGTGTAGTCCCCGACCAGGTGGTCGGGGATCACCTGCGCGGCTGAGACACCCTCAGCCTCGGCGAGCAGGCGCAGCGGCAGCCCCATCGCGATCGCGGGCTGGGCCATCATCCGGGCCAGCTGGCCACCCCCGACGACGGCGAGAGTGGGGGCACGGTGCGAACCGGTCGAGGACACGTCCGGAGCCTATAGCCGGAGCCTTGGAAGGACGGGGGAGCGACGGATCCGGCTAGCTGGCGACGGTGCGGTCCGCGGTCTCGAAGCGGAGGCCGCGGCCGCGGTGGGTGGTGATCAGCGTGGGGTGGCGCGGGTCGTCGTCGAGCTTGCGTCGCAGCCAGCCCAGGTGGACGTCGATCGTCTTGGAGTTGGTGTAGAAGCTCGTCTGCCACACGTCGGCCATCAGCTCGCCACGGGTCACGATGTCACCCGGACGCGCCATCAGCGCCTGCAGGAGCTGGAACTCCTTGCGCGAGAGCCTGATCTCGCGGTCGCCTCGCCACACCTGCCCGGTGGTCGGGTCGAGTCGTACGTCCTGCACAGCCAACACCCGGCGAACCTAGGTACGCCACCGCGCACGGTGGGTCCTTATGGGTGAATTGTGGACGAGTGGTCTGGTCCACCTGCGACGCGGCGCACGCGTTGGGCAGGACCCCTCAGTGACGGCGCACGGACACCGGCTCGACCAGCCCGAAGCCCCGGACGGGCCGTGCGGGGAGCCGCCTGCTCTCCCAGTCGGCGTCGGGCAGGAGGTCCGCGGTGCACTGGTCGACGATGAGCCGGTTGCGGCGCGCCACCTGCGTCAGGCGGGCCGCCATGTTGACCGGCGGCCCGAAGATGTCACCCAGCCGCTGGACCACGGGACCGCTGGCCAGGCCGAGACGCACGTCGGGCATCTTGGAGTCGCGTCCGATGACGTTGATGATCCCCTCCGCGACCGCGACGCCGTCCTCGGCGCCGCCGGTGACGAAGAGCACCGAGTCGCCCAGGCTCTTGATGATCCGGCCGCCGTAGCGCGCGACCACGTCCTGGCAGCGACTCTCGAAGACCTCGACGAGGTCGCCGATCTCGTCGCGGTCGAGGGTGTTGGACAGTGCGGTGAACGACACCAGGTCGGCGAACCCGACCGTGACGTCGATCGTGTGCAGGTCCTCGTCCTTGGCGCCCATCGCCTCGATCCGGCCGACCGCTGCGGCGAGGTGGCGCCGCCACGCATAGATGAGCAGCCGCTCGAAGGGCGGGTTGACGTCGTTGATCAGTCGGAGCGCGGAGCCGATGCGGGAGCCGGTGGCCTGGTCGCCGCGCTCCATCTCCTCCACCCGGCTGACCAGGGTCGAGACCTCCCAGTCGGCGAGCCGGGCCATGGTCTGACCCACACCCCGGGTCAGGTTGACGGCCATGTCGAAGTCGACGGAGCCGGCGTCGACGAAGCTCATCAAGGTGGCGACGGCCTCGACGTCCGCGGCGGTGTAGGCCTTCTCGCCGACGAACTCCGGGAAGCCGAGCGCCCGCCACAGCCGGCGGGTCTCCTCGATGGTGATGCCCGTCTCGGCGGCCACCTCGAGCGCGTTGAACTGCGGCGAGCTGCGCAGGATGGCCGCGTCGAGCTGCTCGCCCGGCGGCCGATCGCGTGCCGGCCGCGAGGCCCCGCCCTTGGGCCTGCGCTCAGGTGCCATCGTCCCTGCGGTCACCGCCGGCAAGGCGGTGGAGCTCGTGGGAGACCTGGAGCTGCACCTGCTCCACGTGCGGGATGTCGCTCAGCTCGACCCGGCCGTCGGTGCTCGCGTCGGAGACGACGAGCGTGCCGCAGCCGAAGATCCGGTCGACCACGCCGATCTCGAAGTCGACGCCGCTGATCCGGTTGAGCGGGATCGTGCGGCCCTCCTTGGCGATGAAGCCGGAGCGCATGATGAAGCGGCGGTCGGTGAAGGTGTAGGTCGTGGTGAGCCACCGCAGGAACGGTCCGACGAGGAACCACAGCACCGCCGCCCCGAACAGCACCCAGATGAGGAGGACTGCCAGCGAGCTCGCGATGAGCACGGTGAGGAACGCGGCGATCGCCAGGGCGACGAGCAGGCCCAGCACCGGCACGATCAGCGCCTTGACGTGCGTCCGGGTGGAGACGACGACGTGGTCGCCCTCGTTGAGGAGCTTGCTCGGAAAGGCCACGTGCCGATCATGTCACCTGGTCGCCCGGACGTGCACCACATCGCCGGCCGCCACGGTCAGCGCGCCGTCATCGGTGCCGACCACGAGCGCCCCGGTCGCGTCGATGTCGAGCGCCTCGCCGCGTCGTACCTCGCCTCCCGGCAGGTGGACGTCGACGGTGCGCCCGAGCGTGACGCACACGTCGGCGTAGGCGCGGCGCAGCGACTCCGTGTCGTCGAGCAGGCCCTGGAGGCCGTGCAGCGAACCGAGGACCTGGCCCAGCAGGCCGGTGCGCTCGACCGGCTCGCCCGTCTCCAGCGAGACCGACGTGGCCAACGCGATCGGCAGCTCGTCGAGGGTCTGGTCGACGTTGATGCCCACCCCGACCACCGCCATCGGGCCGCGGTCGGTGTCGATCCGCTCGACCAGGATGCCGGCGACCTTGCGCCCCGCGCCCAGCTCACCGCCGTCGACCAGCACGTCGTTGGGCCACTTCAGGGCGATGTCGGGCAGCCGGTCGGCCAGCGCGGCCTGGACGGCGTAGCCGGTCAGCAGGGGCAGCCACGACCACGCCTCGGGCGGCACGTCGGGCCGCAGCAGGACCGAGAACGTCAGCGAGGACCGCGCCGGTGTCTCCCCCACCCGGTCCAGTCGACCTCGACCGGCGCTCTGGTGCTCGGTGAGCAGGACCAGGCCCGGGTCCTCGCCGGCGCGAGCACGCTCCGCGACCGCTGCGTTGGTGGAGGGCGTGACCTCCTCGACCTCGATCCGCCAGCCGATGGGGAGGGCCAGACGTGCGAGGTCGATCGGTGGGCGCGATGCCGGCGAGTCACTCATGGCACTAGATTGCCGGACGGTACAAGACGGATCGAGCGACATGGAGGCCATCGCGTGAGTGCACAGCCGGGTGAGGAAGCCGCAGACGACGTCCGGGGTGGCGACATCCACACGACCGCAGGCAAGCTGGCCGACCTGGAGCGACGCCTCGACGAGGCGGTCCACGCCGGCTCCGCGAAGGCGATCGAGAAGCAGCACGCCAAGGGTCGGCAGACCGCCCGCGAGCGGATCGAGATGCTCTTCGACGAGGGCACGTTCGTCGAGCTCGACGAGCTTGCCCGCCACCGCTCGACGGCGTTCGGCCTCGAGAAGACCCGCCCCTACGGCGACGGTGTGGTGACCGGCTACGGCGAGGTCGACGGCCGCATGGTGTGCGTCTTCAGCCAGGACTTCACCGTCTTCGGCGGATCGCTGGGCGAGGTCTACGGCGAGAAGATCACCAAGGTCATGGACCTCGCGATCAAGACCGGCTGCCCGATCATCGGCATCAACGAGGGTGCCGGCGCCCGCATCCAGGAGGGCGTGGTCAGCCTCGGCCTCTACGGCGAGATCTTCCGCCGCAACGTGCACGCCTCGGGTGTCATCCCGCAGATCAGCCTGATCATGGGCAACTGCGCCGGCGGCCACGTCTACTCCCCCGCGGTCACCGACTTCACGATCATGGTCGACCAGACCTCGGCGATGTTCATCACCGGTCCCGACGTCATCAAGACCGTCACCGGCGAGGACGTCACGATGGAGGACCTCGGCGGCGCGCGCACGCACAACACCAAGTCCGGCAACGCCCACTACATGGCGACCGACGAGGAGGACGCCCTCGACTACGTCAAGGCGATGCTGTCCTACCTCCCGCAGAACAACCTCGACCCGGCGCCCGAGCTCGACGAGGTCCCCACGATGGAGGTCACGGACTCCGACCGGGTCCTCGACACGCTGATCCCCGACGGCGCCAACCAGCCCTACGACATGCACGACGTCATCACGGCCGTGCTGGACGACGATGACGACGGGGTGGGGGAGTTCCTCGAGGTCCAGGAGCTGTTCGCCCCCAACATCCTCGTCGGGTTCGGTCGCGTCGAGGGCCGCTCCGTCGGCATCGTGGCCAACCAGCCGATGCAGTTCGCCGGTTGTCTCGACATCGACGCCTCCGAGAAGGCCGCCCGGTTCGTCCGGTTCTGCGATGCCTTCAACATCCCGGTGCTGACCTTCGTCGACGTGCCGGGCTTCCGTCCCGGCACCGACCAGGAGTGGCAGGGCATCATCCGCCGCGGCGCGAAGCTGATCTATGCCTACGCCGAGGCGACCGTCCCGCTGATCACCGTGATCACCCGCAAGGCCTACGGCGGCGCCTACGACGTGATGGGCTCCAAGCACCTCGGTGCCGACATCAACGTGGCGTGGCCCAGCGCCCAGATCGCCGTCATGGGGGCCCAGGGTGCGGCCAACATCGTGCACCGCAAGACGCTGAAGAAGGTCTCCGACGAGGGCGGCGACGTCGAGGGCAGGCGCGCCGAGCTGATCAACGAGTACGAGACCACGCTGGCCAACCCCTACATCGCCGCCGAGCGGGGCTACGTCGACGCCGTCATCGCGCCGCACGAGACCCGGATCGAGATCGTCCGCTCCCTGCGGCTGCTGCGCTCCAAGCGGGAGACCCTCCCGCCCAAGAAGCACGGGAACATCCCGCTGTGACGGACGAGGCTGCGACGGGCGGGCCGACACCGCCGCGGGAGGCACCTGTCCTCCGCGTCATCAACGCCGACGCCACCCCCGAGGAGATCGCCGCCCTGGTCGCCGTCCTCTCGGCCCTGGGGTCGGCGGGCACGGATGCACCCAAGCGCCCCCGGCCGGCCTGGAGCACGCCCGCCCGGGGCGTACGACAGATCCACCGCAGCGGCGTCGGCGCCTGGCGCGCCAGCGGCCTGCCGCGCTGACCGACGTACCCGTCAGGCGTCGGTGGAGGCGTGGGACCGACCTAGCGTCCCCGCGCTCCACTGTGGGCGCCCCGGGGTCGGGCTAGGGTCGCCCCCGTGACCGAGAACCCCCTCACCGAGCGCCGAGTCGACGCCCTCTGCAACGCCTACGTCGACGACTTCTGCGCGCTGGACCCGCTGACCGCCACCTCGATCGGGGTGGCCGGCCACGAGCACGAGATGACCGACTACTCCCCCGCCGGCTTCGACGCCCGCGCGGCCCTGGCCCGCGCGGCCGTGGCGGCCGTCGAGGCAGCCACGCCCGTGGACGACCGCGAGGCCGCCGCCCGGGACGCCTTCCTCGAGCGCACCCGCCTCGAGATCGAGCTGGAGGAGGCCGGGGTCAACCGGTCGCGGATGTCGGTGCTGTGGAGCCCACTGCACGAGATCCGCGGCGTCTTCGACCTGATGCCGACCGAGGGCGAGGAGTCCGTCGCGGCTGTCGCGGCCCGGCTCGCCGCCGTGCCCGGTGCCCTCGAGGGCCTGCGCGTCACCCTGTCGGACGAGGCCCGCAAGGGTCACGTGGTCGCCGCGCGGCAGTACGCCGAGGTGGCCGAGCAGGTGCGGCGCTGGACCGGCCAGAGCGGCGAGGCCGGCGACTTCTACCTCGGGCTCGTCGAGCGGCTCCAGGGTGGCGACCGCGCTCACCTGCGTGCTCTGGCCGGGGCCGCGAGTGCCGCCACGGCGTCGTTCGGGCTCTACCTCAGTGACGAGCTCGAGCCCCAGGGTGCCGACAGGCAGGGCGTGGGCCGCGAGGTCTACGGCCTGACCAGCCGCTACTTCCTCGGCGCCGAGGTGGACCTCGACGAGACCTACGCCTGGGGCTGGACCGAGCTGCAGCGGCTCTCGGACCTGATGCACGCCACCGCCGACCGGATCCTGCCCGGCGCCGACGTCGACGCCGCGGTCGCTCACCTCGACGCCGACCCCCAGCGGGTGGTGCACGGGCGCGAGACGTTCCGCGACTGGATGCAGGAGCTGGCCGAGCGCACCATCGCCGCGATGGCCGACGTGCACTTCGACATCCCCACGCCGATCCGTCGCATCGAGTGCATGCTCGCGCCGACCAACGACGGCGGCATCTACTACACCGGCCCGTCCGAGGACTTCGAGCGACCGGGCCGGATGTGGTGGTCGGTGCCCGACGGCATCGATGACTTCCACCCGTGGCGCGAGGTCACGACCGTCTTCCACGAGGGGGTCCCCGGTCACCACCTGCAGGTCGCGCAGACCGCCTACCGCAGCGACACCCTCAACCGCTGGCAGCGCCTCATGTGCTGGTGCAGCGGCCACGGCGAGGGCTGGGCGCTCTACGCCGAGCGACTGATGGAGGAGCTCGGCTTCCTCGACGACCCGGCCGACCTGCTCGGCATGCTCGACGGCCAGTCGCTGCGCGCCACGCGCGTCGTCGTCGACATCGGGATGCACCTCGAGCTCGAGATCCCGGCAGACAACCGGCTGGGGGCGGGCGGCACCGCGTTCCACCCCGGTGAGACCTGGACGCCCGAGCTGGGCCTGGAGTTCATGCGGCTGCACTGCCGGATGGACGACGAGTTCATCCAGTTCGAGGTCAAGCGCTACCTCGGCCTGCCGGGCCAGGCGCCGTCCTACAAGGTCGGCGAGCGGATCTGGCTCGACGCCCGGGCCGGCGTCCGGGCACGGCAGGGCGACGACTTCGACCTCAAGGCCTTCCACCGGGCAGCCCTCGACCTCGGCTCGCTCGGCCTCGACCCGCTCCGCGCGGCGCTGGAGCGCCTGTGACGACCCGCCTGGTGCTGGCCTCCGCCTCGCCCGCCCGACGTGCGACGCTGCGCGCGGCCGGTCTCGACCCGGTCGTCATCGTGAGCGGCGTCGACGAGTCCCAGCTGGTCGACCTGCCCCCGGCGGAGCTGGCCCTGGGCCTGGCCGAGCTCAAGTGCACTGCGGTGGCCCGACGCGACGACGTGCCCGGCGACGCGCTCGTCCTGGGCTGCGACTCGGTGCTCGAGCTCGACGGCGAGGCGTTCGGCAAGCCCCACGACCCGGACGAGGCCACGCGCCGCTGGCGGGCGATGCGTGGACGGTCCGGCGTGCTGCACACGGGCCACTGCCTGTGCGACGTGGCCAGCGGGAGGGTGGTCTCGGCCACCGGCTCCACGACCGTCCACTTCGCTGACCTCAGCGACGCCGAGATCGACGCCTACGTCGCGACCGGCGAGCCGCTCCAGGTCGCGGGCGCCTTCACCATCGACGGGATCGGGGGCGCCTTCATCACCGGGATCGAGGGCGACCACCACAACGTCGTGGGTGTCAGCCTCCCGCTGGTGCGCGACCTCGTCCTCCGACTCGGGCACGGGTGGCCGGACCTGTGGTCCTGACCCGATAGCATCCCGAGCGTGGGGAGCGGGGTAGTGCGGGTGCAGGCCAAGCCTGTCGCCGACCCCGACGGCCGCTACGGGGTCCGCGAGGAGCGGCTGCTGACCGGCGCGACCGTCATCACCGCGGTGCGCACCATCGCCTCCGTGGTGCTGGCTGCGGTCGCGGCCCAGCAGGAGAGCCTGACCCTGCTGGTCGTCGCCCTCGTCGTCTACTGGATCGGCGACATGCTGGACGGCTTCTATGCGCGGGTGCGCGACTGCGAGACGCGCATCGGTGCCGTGCTCGACATCTTGTGCGACCGGTTCAACGCGGCGGCGTTCTACCTCGGGCTCGCGTGGCTGCAGCCCGACCTCTCGCCGGCGATCTTCGTCTACCTCGCCGAGTTCATGGTCGTGGACTGCTTCCTCTCGATCGCTTTCCTCGCGTGGCCGGTGCGCAGCCCCAACTACTTCTTCGTCGTCGACCGGCCGATCTGGCTGTGGAACTGGTCCAAGCCGGCCAAGGCCGTCAACAGCGCCCTCTTCGCGGTGCTGCTGCTGGTCACCGGCTGGATGTGGGTCGGCCTGGTCATCGCGAGCGCCCTGCTCGTGCTCAAGTGCGTCTCGCTCCACCGACTGGTGCGGATCGGTCTGCCGGTGCCGGAAGGGCGCAGCTGATGCTCTTCTGGAGCGTGATGGGCGCATCCATCGGATCCGCGCTGATCCCGCTCATCAACATCGAGGCGATCCTCGCCGTCGCGATCAGCCAA
Organism: Propionibacteriales bacterium; assembly: GCA_038259535.1. Classification (GTDB taxonomy): domain Bacteria; phylum Actinomycetota; class Actinomycetes; order Propionibacteriales; family Nocardioidaceae; genus Nocardioides. The sequence goes on from JBBSOR010000006.1 coordinate 35,051, forward strand.
TCGCCCTCGGCGACGTGGGGCCTCGTCGTCGCGGCGACGGTCGGCCAGATGCTCGGCAAGATCCTCTGGTACTGGGGCGGCATGCACCTCGACCGGGCCCCCTGGGTCCACCGCCATCTCGAGAAGCCGAAGCCCAAGGCCACCCTCGCACGCTGGCACGCACGTGCCGAGGGACGGCCGTGGTTCACCGCCGGGCTGCTCTTCATCTCCGCCGCAATCGGGTTTCCGCCGTACGCCGTCACCGCCGTGCTGGCGGGCACCCTGCGGGTCCCCTTCTGGATCTTCCTCGTCACCGGACTGCTGGGCCGCGGCCTGCGGTTCTGGGCCGTGGTGGGCGGCACCGCGTCCGTGCTCGGTCTCCTCGGGTGAGGCTGCGACCTACTCCGCCGCCGACCATGCCTGGCGCAGGCTGACCCGGCCACCGGTCTGCAGCAGCGCCCGCCGGTAGAGCCGCTCACCGATCCACACGGTGATCGCCGCGAACACCGCCAGCAGGCCGAGGGCGACCAGCGGCTCCCACCACGCGACCCCGCCGGACAGGATCCGCTTGGGCATCACCACGGCCGAGACGGGCGGGATGAAGGACGCGATGACCTGGCTCCTGCCGTCGAGGGAGAGACCGCCGAAGAAGATCGCCAGCATGAGCATCGTCAGCGGTGTCGAGGTCGTCTGGAGGTCCTCGGTGCGCGAGGCCAGCGAGCCCGCCACCGCCCAGAGGCAGGCCAGTGCGATGAAGCCGGCCACGAAGAACCCGATGAACCACGCGGCGGGGCCGGAGAGCCCGGGAACATAGGACTTGTAGGGAGAGAACGACAGGCCCACCAGGCCGACGGCGACATAGATCAGGAGCTGGATCAGGGCCAGCGCCGTGTTGCCCAAGACCTTGCCGGCGAGCAGGTGCCGCAGCGGGATCGCCGCGGCGATGATCTCCACGATGCGGCTCTGCTTCTCCTCGATGACCGACGAGGCCAGCTGCATGCCGAAGATCAGGGCAGCCAGGTAGAAGAGGAAGACGAAGACGAAGCCCACCGCATCGGCCACGGCCGCCTTCTCCGCGTCGCCGCGCAGGAAGGCGGTCGACACGCTGCTGCCGGCCTCGAGGGCCTCCACCGTCGTGCCGGCGCCGGAGGCGTTCTCGGCCAGCACCTGCTGACGTACGACGGTGCGCACGACGTCGGTCAACGAGTCCTGCTCGCTGGACTCGCTGGTGAGCTCCCAACCGTCGGCGACCGGGTGCAGCCAGGCGTCGACGTCGGACTCCCCCAGGGCCGTCCGCGCGGCGGCATCGTCGTCGAGCTCGGCGAGCGTGATCTCGACCTGGTCGTCGACCCGGGGCGCGGCGTCGGCAACGGCACGAGCCATGGCCACGGCGTCGGGGGTCGCGCCGAGCGTGACCCGGTCGGTCTTCTGGTCCTGCCAGGCAGTGAACCCGATGAAGCCGACGAGCATGACGACCATCAGTGCGGTGCCGATGAGGAAGGACTTGTCGGTGATCCGGGAGACGACCTCACGCCGGGTCACCAGCAACCAGGCCGGCTCGGCGCTGCCGGATCCGGTGTCGGGGGTGTTCGAGGGGGTGTTCGAGGGGGTGCTCATGCCGTGGCCTCCCGATAGATCTCGCTGAGTGCCGGGCGGACCCGGACGAACTCGTGGACGTCGCCGCGGCGCGTGGCCTCGGCGATGAGGTGCTGCTCGGCGCCGTCCTGCCGGACCTCGACGAGGGCGGTCGTGCCCTCGAGGTCCAGCACCTCGAGCCCGGCGTGGTCGCGGACCCAACCGGCATCGCCGCCCAGGACGAGCCGGAAGCGCGGCACCCCCGCGTCGCGCAGCTCCGACACCGTCCCGGCGGCGACCCGGCGACCGTTGGCCAGCACGACCAGGCGGTCGCACAGGCGCTCGACGAGGTCGAGCTGGTGGCTGGAGAAGAGGACCGGGATGCCGTCGCGGGTGTGGTCCCTCAGCAGGTCCACCATCGAGTCGACGGCCAGCGGGTCGAGGCCCGAGAAGGGCTCGTCGAGGATCAGCGCGGCTGGTCGGGGGAGCACCGAGGCGATGATCTGCACCCGCTGCTGGTTGCCCAGCGACAGCTTCTCGAGGTGGTCCTTGGCGCGCTCGCCGAGGCCGAACCGCTCCAGCAGCTCCTGCACCTGGGTGCGGGCCGCGACCCGTCCCATGCCCTTGAGCTGGGCGACGTAGACGAGCTGGTCGATGATCGGCTGCTTGGGGTAGAGCCCTCGCTCCTCGGGCATGTAGCCGAAGGTGCGGCGGTCGAGCCGGCTGATCGGCCGACCCTGCCAGAGCACCTCCCCCCCGTTGACGCCGAGCACGCCCATGACCATCCGCATGGTCGTGGTCTTGCCCGCGCCGTTGGCGCCGACGAAGCCGGTCATCTGCCCGGCCGGCACCTCGAACGACACCTCGTCGACGGCGGTGGTCGCCCCGAACCGTCTGGTCAGCTCCCGGATCTCCAACATGCCGACGACGCTAGGTGGCCGCGACCTCGTCGCGGATCCCCCGCGCGGCGGAACCTGGCGTGGGCTCAGTCCTCCGTCGGGAGGATGAGTCCGGCCTCGTAGGCGTAGACCACCGCCTGCACCCGGTCCCGCAGGTGCAGCTTGGCGAGCACGTTGGACACGTGGGTCTTGACGGTGGCCTCGCCCAGCACGAGCTCGGCGGCGATCTCGCCGTTGGACAACCCGCGACCCAGCAGCACCAGCACCTCGTGCTCGCGTGCGGTCAGCCGGGCCAGCTCGGCGGGTGCAGGTCGGTCGGCGGGGCGGTCCCCGGCCATCCTGGCGATGACGCGACGGGTCACCTCGGGCGCCAGCAGCGCGTGCCCGCGACCGGCGGCCCGGACGGCGTCGAGCAGCTGCTCCGGTCCGGCGTTCTTGAGCAGGAAGCCGCTCGCGCCGGCCCGCAGGGCGTCGAAGATGTAGTCGTCACGGTCGAACGTCGTCACGATGACCACGTGCCCGAGGTCGTCGGCGACGAGGTGCCGCGTGGCCTCGATGCCGTCCATGTGGGGCATCTGGACGTCCATCAGGACCACGTCGGGGCGGGTCTCGCGCGCGCGCTCGATCGCCTGGAGGCCGTCGGCCGCCTCGCCCACCACCTCGATGTCGTCCTCGGCCGACAGCACCATGGCGAAGCCCGAGCGCACCATGGCGTGGTCGTCGACGATCAGCACCCTGAGCCGATCCGTCACGCGCTCGCCCCCAGTGGGTAGCGCACCCGCACGCGGTAGCCGCCCGTCACCCGCGGCCCGATGTCGACCTGTCCGCCGTGGGTGGCCGCCCGTTCGCGGATCCCCAGCTGGCCGAGCCCGCTGCCTGAGGTGCCGTGCCGCGGGCGTCCGTTGTCGACCACCTCCACCTCGGCGTAGGACGCCGCCTCATCGACCCTCACGACGATCGAGACGGAGTCGGCGGTGGAGTGGCGGCGCACGTTGGTGAGCGCCTCCTGCACGGTGCGGAAGACCGCGAGCCCGATCGCCCGCGGGAGGCGATCGGCCGCGTCCGTCCGCGTCTCGACCAGGTCCAGGCACACCGCGAGGCCCTGTCCGGACACCTCGGCGACGAGGCGGGCGAGGTCGCCGACGCCCGCGTCCGTCGTACGCGTCGCCTCGGCGTCCCGCGTGCCCTCGCCCGCGCCCTCGCCCTCGCCTGCTCCCTCACCCACTCCTGCGCGCAGGGTGCCGAGCAGGCGCCGCATCTGGGTCACCGCCTCGCGGGAGGCCTCCTCGACGTGGGACAGGGCCGTACGCGCGGCATCGGGGTCGCGCTCGAGGACGCGTCGGGCCGCGCCGGCCTGGATGCCCATCGCCGAGACCCCGTGGGCGACCACGTCGTGCAGCTCGCGGGCGATCCGCAGGCGCTCGTCGACGACGGCCTGCTCGCGCAGTCGACCGGCCTGGGTCGCGATCGTGCTGGACTGCGCCTGCAGCCGCTCGCGCTGGCGGGCGGCCCGCCACGAGACCCCTCCACCGACGATCGCACCGCCGAAGTAGATCGCGTTGATCAGCAGGGTGAGGGCGATGGCCGACGGGATGGGCGGGAAGACCCCGGTGCGCCCGGTGAAGTCCTCGTCGTCGAGCCACTCCTGCACCGTCGAGCCGAGGGCGAACTGCCAGGTGATCCAGGCGAACATGAAGAGCACGATCGTGCCGACGACGATCGCCATCGCGCGCCGGTCGCGCGCCCACGCGACACCGCTCAGGAGCGCCACGAAGTAGACGATCTGCAGTGACACCTGCCCCATCACCTCCGGCATGGTCACGCCGGCGACGAACATGTGCGCCGCGGCCAGGATCGCGACCGTCAGCGGCCACCTGCGCCGCCCGAGCAGCAGGGCCGCTCCCGTCGAGACGGTGAGCCACTGGACCCAGACCGCGACGTCCGTGAGCTCGAGGCCGCCCGCGCTGCGCGCCAGCTCCAGGGCGAGCAGGCTCACCGCCTCGACGCTGGAGGCGAGCACGACGTCCTGGCGGCCGATCGCAGGGCGCGGACGCTCCCAGGTGTCGTCGACGCCGAACCACTCGAGGACGCGCTGGCTCGGGCGCTGGCTCGGGACGGACATGGGGCGAGGGTAGATCCCGCGGCGGTGCGGCGGATCCGTCGGGAGGGGGAGATGCCTGGTGGCGCCCCGAATCACTCGACCGGCAGGCCGAGCCCCCGCGCGATGAGCATCCGCTGGACCTCCGAGGTGCCCTCGCCGATCTCGAGGACCTTGGCGTCACGGTAGAACCGGACGACCGGGTACTCCTCCATGAAGCCGTAGCCGCCGAAGACCTGCGTCGCGATCCGGGTCGCGGTGACGGCCGACTCGGTGGCGTAGAGCTTGGCCACGGCGGCCGCCTGCTTGAAGGCGGCCGTCGACACGCTGGAGCCGGCGTCCATGGCGTCCTTCATCGCGGCCGCCTTGTAGGTCAGCAGGCGCGAGGCGTCGAGCATGACCTGGAGGTCGGAGACCTGGAAGGCCAGGCCCTGCTTGCGCCCGATCGGTCCACCGAAGGTCTGCCGCTCGCCGGCGTACTGCAGGGACATGTCGAGGCAGGCCTGGATGCAGCCGACCGCGAGCGCGGCGATCGCGACCCGGCCGTCGTCGAGAGTGGCCAGGAACTGGGCGTAGCCGCGGCCCTGCTCGCCGAGCAGGTTGGCCTCGGGGACACGCGCGTCGGTGAAGGACAGCGGGTGGGTGTCGGAGGCGTGCCAGCCGAGCTTGTCGTAGGCCTTCTCGGCGGTGAAGCCGGCCGTGCCCGAGGGCACCATGATCGTCGAGATCTCCGGACGGCCATCGGGACGCTCGCCGGTGCGGGCGGTGACGGTGACCACGGAGGTGATCGCCGAGCCGGAGTTGGTGATGAACTGCTTGGCGCCGTTGACGACCCACTCGCCGCCGTCGAGGACGGCCTTGGTCTTCGTCGCACCCGCATCGGAGCCGGCACCGGGCTCGGTCAGGCCGAAGCCCGCGACCTTGTCACCGGCCACGAGGTCGGGCAGCCAGGCCTGCTTCTGCTCCTCGGTGCCGTAGGTGAGGATCGGGTTGATGCCCAGGCCGACCGCCGCCTCGAGCGTGATGCCCATCGACTGGTCGACGCGCCCGATCTCCTCGATGGCGATGCAGAGCGAGGTGAAGCCGCCGTCCTCGCCAGCCATGCCGGCGCCGCCGAACTCCTCCGGGGCGGTGAGGCCCATCAGGCCGAGTGCGCCCATCTTCTGCACGACGTCGGTCGGGAAGTGGTGGTCGCGGTCCCACTGCGCGGCGTGCGGGGCGATCTCGGCCTCGGCGAAGTCGCGGACGCTGCGGCGGAACTGCTCGTGCTCGGGGGACAGCTCGAAGGTCATGCCCGCATGCTAGCGGCAGCAGGTTAGCGATCGCTAACCTGCACGACGATCGATGTGACGCACGCGATGCTGCCAGCGCCACCGTCCGGGTCTAGAGTTAGGCGAGCCTAAGCAAAGTTCTTCCCGAGTGAGGACCCCCGTGACGACGTCCCCGCGCCGTGCCGCCGCACGCGTCAGCGTGACGCTGGCCGCTGCCTTGCTGAGCGCTTCCGCCCTGTCGGGCTGCGGCGTCTTCGGCTCGCCCGACCTGGTCATCTACAACGCCCAGCACGAGCAGCTGCTCGACGAGCTCGTCCCGCTCTTCGAGGAGGAGTCGGGCCTCGAGGTGGAGCTGCGCAGCGGCAAGGACCTCGAGATGGCCAACCAGATCGTCGAGGAGGGCCAGGACTCGCCCGCCGACGTGTTCCTCACCGAGAACTCCCCGGCCATGAGCATCGTCGACAACGCCGGTCTCTTCGCTGAGCTGCCGGAGACCGCCACGGCGACCATCCCGGAGCAGTACGTCCCCTCCGACCGCTCGTGGACCGGCTTCCTGGCCCGCTCGACCGTCGCGATGTACAACACCGACTCGATGACCGAGGCCGACATGCCCGCCTCGATCCTCGACTTCGCCGACCCCGAGTGGAAGGGCCGCGTGTCCTTCTCGCCCACCGGGGCCGACTTCCAGGCGATCGTGTCCGCCGTGCTTGCGCTCGAGGGCGAGGACGCGACGCTGGCCTGGCTGGAGGGGCTGAAGGACAACGGCGTCATCGTCCAGAACAACCTCGTCGTCATGCAGTCCGTGAACTCCGGCGAGGTCGACGCCGGCATCGCCTACAGCTACTACTGGTACCGCGACCGCGCCGAGAACGGCAATGACTCCGACAGCTCCGACCTCTACTTCTTCGGCAACCAGGACCCGGGCGCGTTCCTCAGCGTCTCCGGCGCCGGCATCCTCGCCAGCAGCGAGCATGCGGCGGCGGCCGAGGAGTTCATCACCTGGCTCACCGGCACCGAGGCGCAGCAGGCGATGGCGGAGTCGTACGCCCTCGAGTACCCGCTCAACCCCGACGCCAACCTCAACCCGGAGGTCAAGCCCTTCGACGAGCTGGAGCCGCCGCAGGTCGACGTCGCCAGCCTCAACGGGCCGCAGGTCACCGACCTGATGACTGCCGCCGGCCTGCTCTGACCGTGGCCACCACCACGACCGGGCGACGTACGCCGCTCCCGCTGCTCGCCGCGGGAGCACTCGTCGCACTCCTGGCGCTGGTGCCGCTGGGCTACGTGGCCTCCTACGTCGTCGCCATCGGCCCGGTCGACCTGTGGCACCTGCTGGCCCGGCCCCGGATCGCCGAGCTGCTGCGCAACACGGTCAGCCTGGCGGCCGCCTGCATGAGCGCGACGGCCGTCCTCGGCGTCGCCCTGGCCGTGCTGGTCGAGCGCACGGACCTGCCCGGTCGGCGCCTCTGGCACGGCCTGATGGTCGCGCCGCTCGCGGTCCCCGCCTTCGTCAACGGCTACGCCTGGGTCTCCCTGGACCGCAGCGTGCACGGCTTCGCGGGCGCCTTCGGCGTCGTGACGCTCTCCTACTACCCGCTGGTCTACCTCCCCGTCGTCGCGATGCTGCGCCGCCTCGACCCGGCGCTCGAGGAGTCGGCCTGGTCACTGGGCCACTCCCGCGCCCGCACCTTCCGCACGGTCGTCCTGCCGCAGCTGAGACCCGCCGTGCTCGGCGGCGCCCTGCTGGTCGGGCTGCACCTGCTGGCGGAGTTCGGCGCCCTGTCGCTGCTGCGCTTCCCGACCTTCACGACCGCGATCTACGACCAGTACGGCTCGACCTTCAACGGCGCCGCCGCCACCGCGATGGCCGGCGTCCTGGTCCTGCTGTGCCTCGTCCTGCTCCTCGCCGAGCTCCGGCTGCGCGGCGATCGCCGCTACGCCCGGCTCGGCCGCGGGGCCGCACGCGGGGCCGTGCCCCTCCCCCTCGGCACGTGGCGCTGGCCGCTCCTCGGGGTCGCGGGCGCGGTCGTCGCGCTCGCCGTGGGCGTGCCGGCGTTCTCGCTGGGCAGGTGGCTCGTGGTCGGCACCTCGACCGAGTTCCCGCTCGACGAGCTGGGGGCCGCGCTCGCCGCGACCGTCGTCCTCGCGCTCGCCGGAGCCGTGGTGACGACACTCGCCGCCGTGCCGGTCGTGTGGCTGGCCGTGCGCCACCGGGGCCTGGCCTCGACCGTCATCGAGCGCAGCACCTACGTCGCCAACGCCCTGCCCGGCATCGTCGTCGGGCTCGCGCTCGTGGTCGCCTCCCTGCGCCTGGTGCCGCTCGTCTACCAGACCGCGGGACTCCTCGTCGCGGCCTACGCCATCCTCTTCCTGCCCCGCGCGGTGGTGACGGTGCGTGCCGGGCTGGAGCAGGCGCCCGTCGTGCTCGACGACGTCGCCCAGAGCCTGGGGCTGGGACCGCTGGCCACGGCCCGACGGGTGACCCTGCCGTTGATCGCTCCGAGCCTCGGCGCCGGCGCGGCCCTGGTCTTCCTCGCCATCTCCACCGAGCTCACCGCCACGCTGATGCTCTCCCCGATCGGCACCCGCACCCTTGCCACCGAGTTCTGGTCGGCGTCCTCGGAGCTGCGCTACGGCGCCGCGGCCCCCTACGCGCTGCTGCTGGTGCTGGTCTCGATCCCCGCCACGGTCCTGCTGATGCGCATGGACACGCCGAGCACAGAGAGGCTCCCCGCATGAACACCCCACGGCGTTCTTCTCCTCCGCTTCGCTCCCCCGAGCAACGCCGCGGGGACCCCTCATGAGCTCGCTCAACCTCACCGGCGTCACCAAGTCGTTCCCGGCGACGACCTCGGGGCAGGCGATCACCCGCGCCGTCGACGACGTCACCCTGCACGTGCCGCACGGCTCCTTCACCACCGTGCTCGGCCCCTCGGGGTGCGGCAAGACGACCCTGCTGCGTCTGATCGCCGGCTTCCTCGTGCCCGAGTCGGGCACCATCGCCTTCGGCGACGAGGTCGTCTGCGGGGACGGCGTGCGTCCGGTCGCGCCGCAGACGCGCCGGGTGGGCTACGTGCCCCAGGAGGGTGCCCTGTTCCCCCACCTCGACGTCGCCGCCAACATCTCTTTCGGCCTGTCTCGCGACGCCCGCACCCACGACCGTGCCGGCGACCGGGTGGCCGAGATGCTCGACCTCGTCGAGCTCCCCGCCGAATTCCGCAACCGGCGTCCCGACGAGCTGTCGGGGGGCCAGCAGCAGCGCGTCGCGCTGGCGCGCTCGCTGGCGCCCCAACCTGCCGTCGTCCTCCTCGACGAGCCCTTCTCCTCCCTCGACGCCGGCCTGCGCGGCAGCACCGCCCGTGCCGTGCGCCGTGCGCTCGAGGCGACCAACACCACCGCGGTGCTCGTCACCCACGACCAGAACGAGGCCCTCTCGCTGGCCGACCAGGTCGCGGTCATGCGGGGCGGTCGACTCGTCCAGTCGGCGCCGCCGAGCGAGGTCTACCTCTCGCCGACCGACCCCCAGGTGGCGGAGTTCGTGGGCCGGGCCGTCGTGCTCCCGGGCGTCGCGACCGGCGCGCACGCGACGTGCGCGCTGGGCGAGGTGGTGCTGACGGAGTCCGCGGCAGGGCCGGTGTCGCTGATGATCCGTCCCGAGCAGGTCTACGTCGACCTCGCGCACGCCGAGGGCGTCCGCGGCACGGTCGAGGAGGTCAGCTACTACGGCCACGACTGCGCCGTGCAGGTCCGTCTCGACGACGACACGGCCGTGCTCTCGCGGATGTCAGGAGTGCTCCACCCGGCTCCCGGCGACACCGTCCACCTCCGGGTGACCGGGCTGGTGCGTGCCTACCGACCCACGGACGCGCCGTGACGATCACCTCACCGCGGCCGATCGCCGTGCGCGAGACGGCGCCGGCCCCCGTGCTCGAGCACGCCGACTTCGGCGACGCCCCGGCCCTGCTCGTCGACGGGCTCGTCGACGGGCTCGTCGACGGGCTCGTCGACGGGCTCGTCGACAGGGAGGTGCTCAGCCACACCGACCTCGCCCGACGGGTCACCGACCGCGCCCGCACGTGGGGGCCCGCGCGTCGACTCGTCCTCGTCGAGGGCGCCAACGACCTCGACTCGCTCGTCGCCTACCTCGCCGCGCTCCAGCACGGCCACGTCGCGCTGGTCGTCCCGGACGGCCGGGCGGCCCAGCGCGAGACGCTGGTGGCGGCCTACGACCCCGACATCGTCTGCACCAGTGCCGCGCCCGACGACGTCCGCCGCCGCGAGAGCGCCCACGACCTCCACCCCGACCTGGCCCTGCTGCTCAGCACCTCGGGAACGACCGGCTCCCCCAAGCTCGTGCGGCTCTCGCGCGACAACGTCGCCAGCAACGCGGCCGCCATCGCCGACTACCTCGCGCTCACCCCGACCGACCGCGCCATCACGGCGCTGCCGCTCCACTACTGCTACGGGCTGTCAGTGCTCCACTCCCACCTGGTCGCCGGCGCCAGCGTCGTGCTGACCGACCTGAGCGTGGTCGACGAGTGCTTCTGGGACCTGTTCACCCGCACCGGCGCGACCGGTCTCGCGGGCGTCCCGCACACCTTCGATCTGCTGGCCGCCAGCGGCTTCGAGGACCGCGACCTCCCGAGCCTGCGCCAGGTGACCCAGGCCGGTGGGCGCCTCGACCCCGACGCCGTACGCCGCTGGAGCCGGTGCGGTCGCAGCCGCGGGTGGGACCTCGTCGTCATGTACGGCGCGACGGAGGCCACCGCGCGGATGGCCTACCTCCCGCCGGACCTGGCCGAGCAGCACCCGGGCGCCATCGGCATCGCCGTGCCCGGCGGACACCTGCGCCTCGACCCGAGCGTCGACGAGCGCCCCGGCGTCGGCGAGCTCGTCTACTCCGGCCCCAACGTGATGCTCGGCTATGCCACTTCTCCCGCCGACCTGGCGCTGGGGCGCGCGACCACCGAGCTCCGCACGGGCGACCTGGCGCGCGAGGCCGACGGACTGTTCGAGGTGGTCGGGCGCCGCAGCCGCTACGGCAAGGTCTTCGGGCTCCGGATCGACCTCGACGCGGTCGAGAGCAACCTCCGGGCGGAGGTCGACCGCCACGCGCGCGTGGTGGCCACCGACCGTGCCGTCCACGTGTTCCTCACCAGCGGTCGGGGCAGCGCGGCTGCGCTCGCCCTCGTGGGCAACCACTGCGGCGTCCCCCCGCACGCCGTGCGCGTGCGCGTCCTGCCGCAGCTCCCGCTGACCAGCAGCGGCAAGACCGACTACGCCGCCCTGCGGAGCCTGGCGGACCTGGCCGAGCAGCCGGAGGTGACGCCGGGCGGCACTCCCGGGACCGCCGCGGTGCGCGCCGACTTCGTGCGCATCCTCGGGCGAGCAGACGTCGGTGACGCCGACTCCTTCGTCGACCTCGGCGGCGACTCGCTGTCCTACGTCGAGCTCGCGACCCGGCTCGCCGCCCACTTCCCCCAGGGGCTCCCCACGGGCTGGCACACCCGACCCGTGGCCGAGCTGCAGGGACTGGCCGCACCCTCCGGGGACGACCCGGGGCCCCGCCGGGTGCGTCTCGACACGAGCGTCGCGCTCCGGGCGCTCGCGATCCTCTTCGTCGTCGCCAGCCACGTCGACCTCGTCCACCTCGAGGGCGGCGCCCACCTCCTGCTGGCCATCGCCGGTTTCAACTTCGCCCGATTCCAGCTGTCGGCGCCCGGTGATGCCCGGACGCGGCTGCGACACGGGCTGTCGGGGCTGGCCCAGCTCGTCGTGCCGTCGCTCCTCTGGGTGGCCGGGGTCGGGGTCCTCCTGGGCGCCTACACCCTCACCACCACGCTCTTCGTCCGAGAGCTGGTCGACGGCTCCGAGTGGGACGACCAGTGGCAGCTGTGGTTCCTCGAGTCGCTCGTGTGGATCACCGCCGGGGCGCTCGCGCTCACCTGCCTGCCGGTGCTGCACCGCCTCGAGCGACGCACGCCGTTCCGGTTCGCCCTCGCGGTGCTCGCCGTGACGGCTCTGGCGCGCTTCGCCGAGGTCGGCCTGCGCGCCGGGCCGACGCAGCGCTACACGACCCTGGTCGTGGCCTTCTTCTTCGTGCTCGGCTGGCTCGGGGCCCGCGCTGCCACCACCCGCCAGCGGGTGCTCGTCTCAGCCCTCGCCGCCGCCCTGACGGTCGGCTTCTTCGGGCAGCCGCTGCGCGAGGTCATCGTGCTGGGCGGCTTCCTGCTGATGCTCTGGCTGCCCCACGTGACCCTGCCCCCGCTCCTCGCGCGCGCCGCCGGGGTCCTGGCGGGGGCGAGCCTGTTCATCTACCTCACCCACTGGCAGGTCTATCCCCCGCTCGAGGACGCCGGTCACCAGTGGCTCGCGCTGGCGGCGTCGCTGGCCGTCGGGATCGCCTACGCCCACGCCGTACGCCCGCTACGTCAGGCTGTCGGTCGGGCCGTGCTCGGCTCGCGGTAGCCTGCCGGGCGGTACGCCCTTCGCCTACCCGTCGCCCCCCAGCCCAGTGTCACCGCCAGGAGTCCTCGCGTGAGCTTGAAGAAGGTCCTCATCGCCAACCGCGGCGAGATCGCCGTCCGCGTCATCCGCGCCTGCAAGGACGCCGGGATCGGCTCCGTGGCGGTCTACGCCGACCCCGACCGGGAGGCGCTCTTCGTCCGCCTCGCCGACGAGGCCCACTCCCTCGACGGCGCGACGCCGGCCGAGTCCTACCTCGACATCGCCAAGATCATCGCGATCGCCGACAGGTCCGGCGCCGACAGCATCCACCCCGGCTACGGCTTCCTCGCCGAGAACGCCGACTTCGCCCAGGCCGTCATCGACGCGGGGCTGATCTGGATCGGTCCCCCGCCGGCGGCCATCGAGGCGCTCGGCGACAAGGCCAGGGCCAAGCACATCGCCGACAAGGCCAACGCCCCGCTCGCCCCCGGCACCAAGGACCCCGTCAAGGACGCCGACGAGGTGGTCGCGTTCGCCGAGGCCAACGGGCTCCCGGTCGCGATCAAGGCCGTCTTCGGCGGCGGTGGTCGCGGGCTCAAGGTCGCGCGCACGCTCGAGGAGATCCCCGACGCCTACGAGTCCGCAGTCCGCGAGGCGGTGACCGCGTTCGGTCGCGGCGAGTGCCTGGTCGAGAAGTTCCTCGACAAGCCCCGCCACGTCGAGACCCAGTGCCTGGCCGACCAGCACGGCAACGTCGTCGTCGTCTCCACTCGCGACTGCTCGCTGCAGCGCCGCAACCAGAAGCTCGTCGAGGAGGCGCCCGCACCGTTCCTCACCGACGAGCAGATGAGTGAGCTCTACGCGTCGTCCAAGCGCATCCTCACCGAGGCCGGCTACTACGGCGCGGGCACGTGCGAGTTCCTCGTCGCCCAGGACGGCACCATCTCCTTCCTCGAGGTCAACACCCGCCTCCAGGTCGAGCACTGTGTCTCCGAGGAGGTCACCGGCATCGACCTGGTCCGCGAGATGTTCCGCATCGCCGCGGGTGAGGAGCTCGGCTACGACGACCCCGAGATCCGCGGCCACTCGATCGAGTTCCGCATCAACGCAGAGGACGGCGGCCGCAACTTCATGCCCGCCCCCGGCACCCTGTCGGCCTGGAGCCCGCCCAGCGGTCCCGGCGTCCGCCTCGACGGCGGCTACGAGAACGGCGAGACCGTCCCGGGCTCGTTCGACTCGCTCATCGCCAAGCTGATCGTGACCGGCCGCGACCGCACGCAGGCGCTCGAGCGCTCGCGCCGCGCCCTCGACGAGTTCGTCGTCGACGGCATGCCCACGGTCATCCCGTTCCACCGGGCCGTGGTGCGCGACCCGGCCTACGTCGGTGCGTCCACGCCGTCCGGTGCGGGCGAGTTCACGGTCTACACCCAGTGGATCGAGACCGAGTTCGACAACCAGATCGAGCCCTACGCGGGCGAGAGCGCCGATGCCGAGGAGGCCGGTGAGCGGCAGAAGGTCACCGTCGAGGTCGGCGGGCGCCGCCTCGAGGTCGTCCTCCCCGCCGGGCTCGGCGGCCTGTCCGCCGGTGGTGGCGGCGCAGGGGGCAAAAAGGCCAAGCGGTCGGCCAAGAAGGCCGGCGCCGCGGCCTCCGGCGACGCGGTCACCTCGCCCATGCAGGGCACCATCGTGAAGGTCTCCGTCACCGAGGGCCAGGAGGTCGCCGAGGGCGACGTCGTGGTCGTCATGGAGGCGATGAAGATGGAGCAGCCGCTCAAGGCCCACAGGTCCGGCACCGTCACCGGACTCCAGGCCGAGGTCGGCGCGACCGTGACCAACGGTGCCGTGATCTGCGAGATCAAGGACTGAGCGGACGTGAGCGTCGGGTCACCGACCGGTTCATGAGCCGCGTCGCCCCCGCGACGTCAGCCCCACCGTCTCGACGAGGGCGGCCAGGTGGTGCTCGAAGATGTCCTTCGGCTCGGCGAAGGCATCCGGGCCGTACTGCCCGAACAGCTCGAAGCTCACGCACCCGAAGAGGGCCGCCCAGGCGAGCATCCCCCGTGCGATCAACGCATCCGGCGCGGTGATGCCGAGGTCCCGTCGGACCCGGGCGAGATCGCGCGCCAGACGGCGCGGACCCACCGCGTCGTCCGGGAGCTCGACCGCGCCCGCCACCCAGGCGTCCTCCCAGATCTCGACCAGCCGGCGGATCACGCGGGTGCCGGGGCCGGTGGTGCGCTCCGCGGGCGCCTCGTAGCCGGGCACCGGACTGCCGAAGAGCAGGGCGTACGTCGCCGGCTCTGCCAGCGCCCAGAGGCGCACCGCCCGACCGATCGCCACCATCCGTCCGGGATGGTCGGACCGGTCGACCCTGGCGAGCGCCAGATCGACGGCCTCGCCCAGCTCGTCGTAGCCGTCGACGACGAGCAGGGTGAGCAGCTCGTCGCGGCTCTCGACATAGCGGTAGACCGCGGACGAGACCACGCCGAGATCGCGGGCGACGGCGCGCAGGGACAGCGCGGCCGCACCCTCCGTGGCGAGGTGGGCGCGCCCGATCCGGACGATGTCGCGCATCGTCTGCTCCCTGGCCCTGCTCCGCGGGGTCGAACCGGTGTCAGCCACGGGGCCAGTCTGCCACATCTGCGAGCGCCCGTATCAAATGTGAGCACTGCTCTTGTTCTTGAGTGCTGTGAGGCGCATGCTGATCGAACGAGAGCACCGCTCTCGTTTCGACCATCGATCCGCAGGAGAAGCCATGAGTACCGTCCACGTCGTCACCGGAGCCGGCCCCGTCGGCTCGGCCGTCGCCCAGCAGCTCGCCGACGCGGGCCACCGGGTGCGGCTGCTCACCAGGTCCGGCAGCGGCCCCGTCCACCCCCTGATCGACCGTCGGCGCGTCGACGTGTCGCAGCCCGACGCACTGACGGAGGCCTTCGCGGACGCCGGTGCGGTGCACCACTGCATCCACGGGTCGTCGTACGACGCCAAGGTCTGGCGCGCCGAGCTCCCCCGCGCCGAGAAGGCCGTGCTCGAGGCTGCCGGCCGGGTGGGCGCCGTCGTGGTCTTCCCCGAGAGCCTCTACTCCTACGGCCCTGTCGACGCGCCGATGACCGAGGACACGCCTCGCACGGCGACCGGCGGCAAGCTCGGCGTCCGCACCGACCTCCTGGCCCAGCGCGAGGCATCGGCGACGCCGACCGTCAGCGTCGCGGCGTCGGACTTCTACGGCCCCGGCGTGCGCACCGCGCACGCGGGCGAGCGCCTCGTGCCGACCGTGCTGGCCGGGAGGACGATGCGCGTGCTGTGCAGCCTGGACCAGCCGCACTCCTTCACCTACGTCCCCGACCTCGCGGCGGCCATGGTCGTCGCCGCCGCGCGCCCCGAGCTGTGGAACTCCTTCCTCCACGCGCCCACCGCCCCGGCCCTCACCCAGCGCGAGCTCGTGGAGCTGGTCGCGGCCGTCGGCGACGTGCCCGTCCCGCGCACGTCGGCGGTCCCCGCACCGGTGCTCCGGGCCATGGGCCTGGTCTCGCGCGAGATGCGCGAGCTGGCCGAGACGAGCTACATGTTCAGCCGCCCCTTCGTGCTGGACTCGACGGTGAGCCAGGAGCTTCTCGGCCTCGCTCCGACGACGATGGAGACCGGGATGAAGGCGACGGTGGCGTGGTGGCGCGAGCAGGAGGGGTCGCTCGGCTGAGCTGGACCTGACCGGGGTACGGACAAGTAACCCACGCCACACCCGCCACTCGATAGCGTGCGGGCCATGTTCTCCAAGGTCCTCATCGCCAACCGCGGTGAGATCGCAGTCAGGGCCCTCCGAGCCGCGCGCGAGATCGGCGCGAGGACGGTGGCCGTCTTCCCCCACGAGGACCGGTGGTCCGAGCACCGGATGAAGGCCGAGGAGGCCTATCAGATCGGCGAGCCCGGGCACCCCGTGCGCGCCTACCTCGACCCCGACGCGATCGTCGCGGCCGCCGTGCAGTGCGGAGCCGATGCGGTCTACCCCGGCTACGGCTTCCTGTCGGAGAACCCTGCGCTCGCCGAGGCCTGCGCCGCCGCCGGCATCACGTTCATCGGCCCCAGCGCCGAGGTGCTGACCCTGACCGGCAACAAGGCGCGCGCGATCGCCGCGGCGAAGGCCGCCGGCGTGCCCACGCTCGCCTCGGTCGAGCCCTCCACCGACGTCGACACACTCGTCGCCGCCGCCGAGGACCTCTGGGAGGAGCTGGGCGAGACGCCGCTCTTCGTCAAGGCCGTCGCGGGGGGCGGCGGGCGTGGGATGCGCAAGGTCGAGGACCGCACCGAGCTGCGCGAGGCGATCGAGACCTGCATGCGCGAGGGCGAGGGCGCCTTCGGCGACCCCACCGTCTTCATCGAGCAGGCCGTGGTCGACCCCCGTCACATCGAGGTGCAGATCCTCGCCGACGGGACCGGAGGCGAGGGTGGGGTCATCCACCTCTTCGAGCGCGACTGCTCGGTGCAGCGACGCCACCAGAAGGTCGTCGAGCTCGCCCCGGCGCCCCACCTCGACCCCGAGATCCGCAAGCGGATGTGCGCCGACGCGGTGCGCTTCGCCCAGGAGATCGGCTACAAGAACGCCGGCACAGTCGAGTTCCTCCTCGACCCGCAGGGGCGCTACGTCTTCATCGAGATGAACCCCCGCATCCAGGTGGAGCACACCGTGACCGAGGAGGTCACCGGCATCGACCTGGTGCAGTCGCAGATGCTCATCGCCGGCGGCGCGACGCTGGCCGACCTCGAGCTCACCCAGGACGCCGTGCAGGTGCGTGGCTTCGCGCTGCAGTGCCGCATCACCACCGAGGACCCCGCCAACGGCTTCCGTCCCGACACCGGCAAGATCACGACCTACCGCTCCCCCGGCGGACCCGGCGTACGTCTCGACGGCGGCACGACCTACACCGGTGCCGAGATCAGCCCGCACTTCGACTCGATGCTGGCCAAGCTCACCTGTCGCGGGCGCACCTTCGAGTCGGCCGTGCAGAAGGCCCGCCGCGCGCTGCTGGAGTTCCGCATCCGCGGCGTCTCCACCAACGTCGGGTTCTTGCAGGCCGTGCTCGCCGACCCCGACTTCGCGGCCGGTGGGGTGACCACCTCGTTCATCGAGGACCACCCGCACCTGGTCCGCGCCCGCGTCGGCGGTGACCGCGCCACGCGGCTCCTGGAGTACCTCGCCGACATCACCGTCAACCAGCCCCACGGCCAGGCACCGGTGTCGGTGTCGCCGGACAGCAAGCTGCCGTCCCTCGACCGGTCGCAGCCGGCCCCCGACGGCACCCGCCAGCTGTTGCGCGCGGTCGGCCCCGAGGAGTTCGCGCGTCGCCTGCGCGCGCAGGACCGGGTCGCGGTCACCGACACCACCTTCCGCGACGCCCACCAGTCGCTGCTCGCCACCCGCGTCCGCACCCGCGACCTGGTGGCGGTCGCCGGGCACGTCGCCCACACCACGCCCGAGCTGTGGTCGGTCGAGTGCTGGGGCGGGGCGACGTACGACGTCGCCCTGCGCTTCCTGGCCGAGGACCCGTGGGAGCGGCTGGCCGCGCTGCGCGAGGCGATCCCCAACATCGGCCTGCAGATGCTGCTGCGCGGACGCAACACCGTCGGTTACACGCCCTACCCGACCGAGGTGACCGAGGCCTTCGTGCACGAGGCCGCGGAGACCGGCATCGACGTCTTCCGGATCTTCGACGCCCTCAACGACGTCTCGCAGATGCGGCCGGCCATCGACGCCGTCCGCGCGACCGGGACCTCGGTGGCCGAGGTGGCGCTGTGCTACACCGGCGACCTGTCCTCGCCGGAGGAGAAGCTCTACACGCTCGACTACTACCTGCGCCTGGCCGAGCAGATCGTCGACGCGGGCGCCCACGTGCTGGCGATCAAGGACATGGCCGGGTTGCTGCGCGCGCCGGCCGCGCGCACGCTCGTCACCGCGTTGCGCGAGCGCTTCGACCTCCCCGTCCACCTCCACACCCACGACACGCCGGGCGGCCAGCTCGCCACGCTCACCGCGGCGATCGAGGCCGGGGTCGACGCCGTCGACGCCGCCTGCGCGGCGATGGCGGGCACCACCTCGCAGCCCGCGTTGTCCGCGCTCGTCTCGGCGACCGACCACTCGGAGCGCGAGACCGGCCTGTCGTTGACGGCCGTCAACGCGCTCGAGCCCTACTGGGAGGCCACCCGCCGGGTCTACGCGCCCTTCGAGTCCGGCCTGCCCGCGCCCACCGGTCGGGTCTACCGCCACGAGATCCCGGGCGGCCAGCTCTCCAACCTGCGCCAGCAGGCGATCGCGCTGGGCCTCGGCGAGAAGTTCGAGCAGGTCGAGGACATGTATGCCGCGGCCAACGACATCCTCGGCAACGTGGTGAAGGTGACCCCGTCCTCCAAGGTGGTCGGGGACCTCGCCCTCGCGCTCGTCGCTGCCGACGCCGACCCGGCGGAGTTCGAGGCGGATCCCGCGTCCTTCGACATTCCCGACTCGGTCATCGGCTTCCTCAACGGCGAGCTCGGCGACCCGCCCGGCGGCTGGCCGGAGCCGTTCCGCACCAAGGCGCTGGCGGGGCGCACCTGGAAGCAGCCCACCGAGACCATCACCCCCGAGCAGCGGGCGGGCCTCGACACCGACCGGCGCGGAACCCTCAACGAGATGCTGTTCCCCGGCCCGACGGCGGCGTTCCTGGAGTCCCGCGAGCAGTATGGCGACCTGTCGGTGCTTCCGACCTCTCCCTACCTCTACGGCCTCCAGCGCGGGGGCGAGCACCCCGTGCAGCTGCGCGAGGGCAAGACGGTCCTCTTCGGCCTCGAGGCGATCAGCGAGCCCGACGAGCGCGGCCTGCGCAACGTGATGGCCACCATCGACGGCCAGCTCAGGCCCGTGTCGGTGCGCGACCGCAGCGTCTCCGCGGAGGTCACCTCGGCCGAGAAGGCCGACCCGCAGGTCACCGGCCAGGTCGCGGCACCGTACGACGGTGCGGTGACCGTGACCGTCGCCGAGGGCGACACGGTCGAGGCAGGTCAGACGGTGGCGACCATCGAGGCGATGAAGATGGAGGCGTCGATCACGGCACCGGTCGCGGGCACCGTGAGCCGGCTGGCGGTGCGCACCACGATGGGTGTCGAGGGCGGCGACCTGGTGCTGGTGATCGGTTAGAGCCGCGCCGACGCTCCACTGGCGAGCGGCGGCGGGACCTGCCTACCCGGCGACCTGGAGCGCCTTCACCTCGTCGCGAGCCGCACGGACTGCGTCGTGCTGACGGGCGACCACCTCGCGGAACCCGGCGCTGAGGTCGAGGTCGAGGGCCTTCTCGTACTCGGACACCGCGTGGTCCTCGCCGGTGGCAGCTGCCTCGAGGACCGCGCCCGCGTCGTCGCCGGTCAGCGCGTCCTTCAACGAGAGCCACCCGCGGTGCACGGCCGCAGCGACCGTCCCGCTCTCGTCGACGTCGTCGCCGTAGGCATGTCCGAGCTCGACGATCTCGCGACGGAAGCCGGCGCGCTGCGCCGAGAGACGCTGCAAGGCCTCCGCCCACTGGGGGTGCTTGCTCCCACGCACCTTCTCGGCGGCGTCGGCGAAACCACGCTCGCCGTCCCTGAGCGTCTCGACCAGTTCCTTGGCGGCCTTCTCGTCGTCCGACATGCGCGCTCCTTCGTCAGCGGGTGTCCCGACATGCTCGCCGACCGGATGTCGGACCGGACCACCCGTGGGGATGACATCACAGGGCAGGCCGACGCGCGGGGCACTCGGCGGGCCACCGCCCTCAGCCCTCGTTGAGCACCACGACGCCGGGATCCGGCTCGGCGTACTCGGTGACCTCGGGCTCCTCGCCCGTGATCGTGCCGTAGACCTCCCGGGCCACCGCGCGCATGCCGTTGATCTTGGGATGGAAGGGCGCGGCGATGCCGGCGCGGAAGCGCGGACCGTTGACCCAGGCGCGGCCCTTGGCGCACACGTCGTGGCCCTCCGAGGCCGACTCCATGTCCACGTACTCCGCTCCGGCCGCCGCGGCGCCCTTGCGCAGCGAGGCGTTGAGCAGGCCGGCGATCCCGGCGACCGGCCCCAGCACGTCGGCGGGGACGCCGACCGCCGCACAGGTGCCCTCAGACGGCAGGATGTCGGGATAGCCCACGACGTAGATCGCGGCGGCAGGCGCCGCCTCCTGGATGCGGGTGACGGCCTCCTCGATCCGGCCGGCGACCTTGCGGGCCGCGGCCTGGAGGTCATCGACCGCACAGGGGGCGCCGTCCTGGCACTTGATCAGCGAGTCATAGATCGCGAAGTCGTTGCCACCCATGCCGAGCGTGACCAGGTCGGTGTCGGCGGAGACCGCCTCGAGCTGGGGAGCGGTGGTCTTGCCGTCGAAGGTCACCATCGGGTCGTAGAGGTCGTCGGTGACGGCCGCCGAGCACGTGACGTCGGTGTAGCTCGCCACATCGAGCCAGTCGGCGAGGAAGGCCGGATAGTTGTCGCGCGAGCGGGCACAACCCTCCGGGTCGGTGCGCATCGTGCCGATGAAGGGGCCGGCCGAGAAGGAGTCGCCCATCGCGACGTAGTCGATCGTCGACGTCGGGGTCTCGACGGTCAGGTCCTCCAGGGGACCGCCGCCACCGCCGGCGGCCTCACCGGCCTCGCAGCCCGTGGCGGCGAGCGCCAGGGAGGCGAGCAGGACGGCCAGGTGTCGGGGAGCGGTCATGGTCGAGGCTGTCCCTTCTGCCGCGGGGCCACCGCGAAGGTGAACCAGTCGGAGTTGAGCCCGAAGTAGGAGCGGACCGTGTCGCCGTCGACCCGGGCCGTGCCGGTGGTGCCGATGAAGGCCATGTCGGTGACCCGCCCGCCCCAGTCGCCGTTGCCGTCGCGCGTCGTGACCTCGATGCCCACCAGGTCCCCGATCGCGGGCCAGTGCCCCTCGACCTGGGTGTCGTCGATCGTCTTGGTCCAGGTGGAGTACTTCGGGTTGACGACACCGTCGTAGGGGTCGGCCTGCGCGACGAGGTAGGGCATCGAGCCGGCCGAGGAGAAGCCGCCGTTGCTGGCGGAGAACTGGGTGAACGCGGGACGGCCGTCATAGAAGAGGCCCTGCTTGGCGGTGGCCCTGATGGCCGCCGTCGCGGCGGGGTGCTCGACGTCGGCGCCGCCGTAGACCTGGCACTGCGTCGTGTCGCAGAGGTCGTAGTGCCCCGCCGAGGGGTGCGAACGCTCGAAGGCCGCATAGGTGCGGGCGGCCACCGACTGGGCGCTCACTGCGGCGGGATCCCACAACGCGGGCACCTCCTGCGGCACGACACCACGCAGGTAGGCCTCCATGCTGAGCCTGTTGACCGTCTGCCGCTTGCCCTTGCGGGGGGCGACCGACTGCAGGGTGCCGCGGTAGTCGCGGCGGGCGCCGGGGAGCACCAGGGTCAGCAGTCCGTCACGGGAGGAGAACTCCGCCTCGCCCTTCACCGTCTTCCAGGTCCTCCACCGCCCACCCTTGGTCCACTGGACCGCGGTGTTGGTGCCGGCGGCGACCAGTCGCCACTTCCGCGCCGGGAGCCGAGGGAGGCGCCGGGCCCGCCTGCTCGTGAGGCTCGCGACCTTGAGGCCACGTTCGGCCACCACCTGCACGTCGCGGCCGGTGTCGGCGCTGATCAGCACGCGGACCTTGCCCCGGACCGCGCCCCACGTGGTCCCGGGGTAGTAGAACTCGTCGATCTGCTGCCAGGTCAGCCCCTGCTGGGCCGCACCGAGCGCACCGTACTGGGAGAGACCGTGACCGTGGCCGTAGCCGTGACCGGTCACCGTGATGGCGGTGCTGCCGGGCGTCGCCCAGGTATCCACCTTCTTGCGCGGCGCCGCGGCGGACGCGGCGTCCGCGGGCAGGACGGGCAGCAGCAGCACGGTCGCGAGGACCGCGAGCAGCAGGCGGGCTGGGCGGGTGCGAAGCATGGTGTGGGCTCTCCCCCGAGACTCGACGAACAGAACCACTGAGCGTACAGGCGCGCGGCGAACGTCCGCAGCGGACCGCGTACGCCGGCGGACTCCCGCTCAGACCCGGTGCAACCGCCGCGCGGCCTCGGCGATCGACCCGCTCATCGACGGGTAGACGGTGAAGGCGTGCGCCAGCTGGTCGGCCGTCAGTGACTCGGCCACGGCGATCGAGACCGGGTGGATCAGCTCGGAGGCCCGCGGCCCGACGACCACTCCCCCGACGACGATGCCGGTGCCGGGGCGGCAGAAGAGCTTCACGAAGCCGTCGCGCACGCCCTGCATCTTGGCGCGGGCGTTGCCGGCCAGGGGGAGCATGACGACCTCGGCAGTGATCTCGCCGGCGTCGACGGCTTGCTGGGACCAGCCGACGGTGGCGATCTCGGGCGAGGTGAAGACGTTGGAGGAGACCTTCTTGAGGTCGAGCGGCGAGACCGCATCTCCCAGGAAGTGCCACATCGCGATCCGTCCCTGCATCGCCGCGACCGAGGCAAGCATCAGCACGCCCGTGCAGTCGCCCGCGGCGTAGATGCCGCGCGCCGACGTCCGTGAGACCCGGTCGACAGCGATGAAGCCGCCGTCGCCGGTCGCCACACCCGCCTCCTCGAGGCCGAGGTCGGCGGTGTTGGGGATCGAGCCGAGCGCGAGGATGCAGTGGCTGCCGGAGACCGTGCGTCCGTCGGTGAGGGTCACCGTCACGGTGTCGCCGTCGCGGGTCACCGACTGCATCCGCGACTGGCCCAGCACGTGCATGCCGCGGCGGGTCGACACGTCCTCGAGCACCTTGGAGGCGTCGGCGTCCTCGCCGGGCAGCACCCGGTCGCGGCTGCTGACCAGGGTCACGTCGATGCCGAGCGAGAGGTAGGCGCTGGCGAACTCGGCGCCGGTCACACCCGAGCCGACCACGATCAGCTTCTCGGGCACCTCGGTGAGGTCGTAGACCTGCTCCCACGTGAGGATCCGCTCGCCGTCGGGCTGGGCCGACGGAAGGGTGCGGGGTGCCGCACCGGTGGCGACGATGATCGCGTCGGCCTGCAGCGTCTCCTCGCCGTCGGCGGTGGCGACCACGACCGTGAGGTCCGGCCCGAGACGGCCACGACCGGTCACGACGCGTACGCCGTCGCGGTCCAGGCGGGCCGCGATGTCACTCGACTGGTCGGCCGCGAGCTGCTTGACGCGCGCGTTGACGCAGGCCAGGTCCACGGAGATGGCCGTCGCCGCGTCACCCCGGTGGTCGTGGAAGTTGACGCCCAGCTCCTGCGCGGTCGACATGTCCGTCATCAGCTCGGCGGTCGCGATCAGCGTCTTGCTCGGCACGCAGTCGGTGAGCACCGCCGAGCCGCCCACGCCATCGGTGTCGACGATGGTGACCTCGGCACCCAGCTGGGCCGCGACGTGCGCGGCCTCGTAGCCGCCGGGTCCGCCACCGATGATGACGATGTGGTCGGCCATCAGAAGTTGATCATGTGGCCGGCGATGCCGTGGACAGCCTCCTTGACCGCCTCGCCCAGGGTCGGATGGGCGAACACGTTGCGGGCCACCTCGTCGGCGGTGAGGTCCCACTGCCGGGCCATCGTCAGCACCGGCAGCAGCTCGGTGACGTTGGGGCCGATCATGTGCGCCCCGATGATCTCGTTGTGCTCGGCGTCGGCGATCACCTTCACGAAGCCGATCGGCTCGCCGAGGCCCATCGCCTTGCCGTTGGCGCTGAAGGGGAACGACGCCGTCTTGACGTCGTAGCCCAGCTCCTTGGCCTGGGCCTCGCTGTAGCCGAAGGAGGCGATCTGCGGGTTGCAGTAGGTGGCGCGCGGGACGAAGTCGAAGGCGACCGGCATGGTCTCGGCGCCGTTGATCGTCTCGGCGGCCACGATGCCCATCGCCTCGGCGACGTGGGCGAGCATCATCTTGCCGGTGCAGTCGCCGATGGCATACACGTGGTCGACGTTGGTGCGGCCGAAGTCGTCGATCTCGATCGCGCCACGATCGGAGACGCTGACGCCGACGTTCTCCAGGCCGTAGCCCTGGGTGCGCGGGGCGAAGCCGAAGGCCGCGAGGAACTTGCCGGCCTCGAGCACCTGCTCGTCGCCCCCGCCGGCGGGGGCGACGGTGACCTTGACGCCCGACCCGGTGTCCTCGACCTTCTTGACGGCGGTCGAGGTGAGCACCTTCACGCCCAGCTTCTTGTAGTGCTTGGCGAGCTCCTTGGAGATGTCGGCGTCCTCGGTCGGCACCATCCGGTCGAGGAACTCCACGATCGTCACGTCGACCCCGAAGTTGGCCATGACGTAGGCGAACTCGACACCGATCGCGCCCGACCCGCCGATGATGATCGACTCGGGGAGCCGGTCGCTGAGGATCTGCTCCTCGTAGGTGACGACGTTGTCGCTGAGCTCGACACCCGGGACCAGGCGCACGGTCGCGCCGGCGGCGATGATGAGGTTGTCGAAGGTGTAGGGCGTGGTCTGGCCGTCCTTGGCCACGTCGATCCCGGTCGGGCCGGTGAGGGTGCCCCAGCCGTCGATCTCGGTGATCTTGTTCTTCTTCATCAGGAAGTGGACGCCCTTGACGATGCCGGCGCTCACGTCGCGGCTGCGCTTGTGCGTCGGGCCGAACGCCATCGTGGCGTCGCCCTCGATGCCGAACTTCGCCTTCTCGTGCTGGAGCGTGTGCGCCAGCTCGGCGTTCTTGAGCAACGCCTTGGACGGGATGCACCCGACGTTGAGGCAGACACCTCCCCAGTACTTCTCCTCCACCACGGCCACCTTCTGGCCGAGCTGGGCTGCGCGGATCGCGGCGACGTAGCCACCGGGGCCGGCGCCGAGGACGAGGGTGTCGAAATGGGTGTCGGTCACGTCCCCAGCCTAGTTGTCCACCTCGTGCCGGGACCACCCGAGGTCCAGGCTCGGTAGCCTGTGGCCCGTGACGCTCTACGCCGCCTACGGGACGAACCTCGATCCCGCGCGCATGAGCGAGCGCTGCCCGCACTCGATCCTCCAGTCCACCGGCTGGCTGACGGGCTGGCGGATGACCTTCGGCGGCGAGGAGCACGGCTGGGACGGAGCCCTCTCCACGATCGTCCAGGACCCCTTCGAGCAGGTCTTCGTCGCGGTCTACGACGTCACCTCCGAGGACGAGCGCGCTCTCGACGGCTGGGAGTCCGCCGACACCGGTCTCTACCGCAAGACCAAGGTGCGGGTCTCGACGATGACGGGCGAGGTCGTCGTGTGGGCCTACGTCCTCGACGCCTACGAGGGCGGACTGCCGTCCGCGTCCTACCTCGGCGTCCTCGCCGACGCCGCGGACGCCGCCGGTGCCCCCGAGGACTACGTCGCCGCGCTGCGTCGCCGCGACTGCCGCTCGACCGGACTCTGATCGCTGGCCCTAGAGTGCGGCCCATGAGCGACCAGACGCCGTACGAATCCGCCACCGCCGCCGCCGCGAAGCTCGCAGACCTGACGGGCGTGGAGCGCCATGACATCGCCCTGGTGCTGGGCTCCGGCTGGCTGCCGGCCGTCGACGCCCTCGGCGACGCCACGGCGGAGATCGACACCACCGACCTGCCCGGCTTCAGTGCTGCCGCGGTCGCGGGTCACAGCGGCAAGATCCGCTCGATCCGGACCTCGACCCCCAGCGGTGACCGCAACCTGCTGGTCTTCCTCTCGCGCACCCACTTCTACGAGGGCAAGGGCGTCGCGGCGGTCGTGCACCCGATCCGTACGGCGGCCGCGGCCGGCTGCTCGGCGATCGTGCTCACCAACGGGTGCGGCGGCCTCAAGCCGGGCTGGCAGCCGGGTCAGCCCGTGCTGATCTCCGACCACATCAACCTGACGGGGACCAGCCCGATCGTCGGCGCCAACTTCGTCGACCTCACCGACCTCTACAGCCCGCGCCTGCGCGCGATGTGCCAGGAGATCGACCCGACCCTCGACGAGGGCGTCTACGTCCAGTTCCCCGGCCCCCACTACGAGACGCCCGCGGAGGTCCGGATGGCCGGCGTGCTCGGTGGCCACCTGGTCGGCATGAGCACCACTCTCGAGGCCATCGCGGCCCGCGAGGCCGGCATGGAGATCCTCGGCATCAGCCTCGTCACCAACCTCGCCGCGGGCCTGAGCGGTGAGCCGCTCGACCATGCCGAGGTCCTCGAAGCGGGCAAGGCCGCCGCCAGCCGGATGGGCGGCCTGCTCAGCCGGGTCGTCACCACGATCTGATGCGCGTCCTCGTCTCGGGCGCGGCGGGCAGCCTCGGCCGTGTGATCACGGCCGGGCTGGTCGAGCACGGCCACGACGTCGTCGGACTCGACCTGGTGCCGGCGCCCGAGGGCACGCCGTACGCCTGGCACGAGGCCGACTGCGCCGACGCCGACGCCGTCGCCGCGGTCTTCGCCGAGGAGCGCCTGGATGCGGTCGTCCACCTCGCCGGCGCCCCGGAGGAGCTCTCCCTGCCCGACGAGCTCACCTCCCACGTCGTCACGACGGCGGCGCTGCTCGACGCGATGGTGGCCCACCGGGTGCCGCGGATCGTCTACGCCTCCTCCAACCACGCGGTCGGTCGCACCCCGCACGCGGACGGCGAGCTGACCGAGCAGGCCCTCCCCCGGCCCGACACCTACTACGGCGTCGCCAAGGTCGCCGCCGAGGCGCTGCTGCAGCTCTTCGCCGACCGCCACGGCATCGATGCGGTGTCCTGCCGGATCGGGTCCTTCCTGGAGGAGCCCGCCAGCAGCCGCGGCCTGTCCACGTGGCTGTCGCACGGCGACGGCGTCCGCATGGTCACCGCCGCCCTCACCACCCCGGCACCGGGCTTCGCCGTGCTCTACGGCATCAGCGCCAACACCCGCGGCTGGTGGGACCTCGAGCCCGGCCGGCGCCTGGGCTACCGACCGCTCGACGACGCCGAGGACTTCGCGGACCGGGTCGAGGCTGGTCCGGACGACGAGGCCGAGGCGGAGTACGTCGGCGGCCCGTTCGCCCTGGCCCGGTTCCACCGGACCGCGCTCGGCTGACGCCGGCCCTTGACGTGGAGCGCACTCCAAGTCCGAGACTGGTGGCATGACCAGCCTGAGCATCGCCGAGGCGGCCGAGCGGACCGGGCTCACCGCCCACACCCTGCGCTACTACGAGCGCGACGGGCTCCTCCTCCACTCGGTCGCACGCGCCGCGTCGGGCCACCGCCGCTACACCGATGACGACCTCCGGTGGATCGAGATGGTCACCCGCCTCCGCTCCACCGGGATGCCCATCCGCGACGTGCGTCGCTACGCCGCCCTGGTCCGCGTGGGCGCCGGCAACGAGGCCCAGCGCCTCGCGCTCCTGCTCGCCCACCGCGAGGTCGTCGAGCGCCAGCTGGCCGAGGTGGGCTCCCACCTGCGTGCCATCGACCACAAGATCGCGCTCTACGAGAACGCGGTCTCGCCCACCCCGTGATGCGAGTCCGACACCGCTTGACTTGGAGCGCACTCCAAGGAGCAGGCTGGCAGGCATGAGCATCCAGAAGCGACAGATCGGCACCCTGAGCGTCTCCTCCCTCGGGCTCGGCTGCATGGGGATGTCGGAGTTCTACGGCACTCCCGACGAGCAGGGCGGCACCGACACCATCCACCGGGCGCTGGACCTCGGCGTCACCTTCCTCGACACCGCCGACATGTACGGCCCCTTCACCAACGAGCAGCTCGTCGGGCAGGCCGTCGCCGGCCGGCGCGACGAGGTCCAGCTCGCCACCAAGTTCGGCAACGAGCGGCTCCCCGACGGCACCCGCGTCGGCGTCAACGGCCACCCCGACTACGTGCGGGCGGCCTGCGACGCCTCGCTCCGGCGGCTGGGCGTCGACCACATCGACCTCTACTACCAGCACCGCGTCGATCGGAACGTGCCGATCGAGGAGACGGTGGGTGCCATGGCCGAGCTCGTCCAGGCCGGCAAGGTGCGCCACCTCGGGCTGTCGGAGGCCTCGGCCACCACGATCCGTCGGGCCCACGCCGTGCACGCCATCACCGCGCTCCAGACGGAGTACTCGCTCTTCACCCGCGACCTCGAGGACGAGATCCTGCCGACGATCCGAGAGCTCGGGATCGGCCTGGTGCCCTACTCGCCGCTCGGTCGCGGCCTGCTGACGGGCGCGATCTCCGCCGACAGCGGTGCCGACGGCGCACGCGACTCCCGCCGCTCGGCGTACTTCCCCCGGTTCCAGGGCGAGGCGCTCGAGGCCAACCTCGCCCTCGTGGAGAGCGTGCGCGAGATCGCGGCCGTCAAGGGCTGCACGCCCGGCCAGCTCGCGCTCGCCTGGGTGCTGGCGCAGGGCGACGACGTCGTTCCGATCCCCGGGACCAAGCGGGTGGGCTACCTCGAGGAGAACGTCGGCGCCGCCGACGTCGAGCTCACCGCCGACGACCTCACCGCCCTCGAGCGGGCCGTGCCGCGCGACGCCGTCGTCGGCGACCGCTACGGCGACATGGCGCACATCGACGCCTGAGCCCCGAACGCCCGGCCGGGTCCGGGTGCCGGGGGCGGAGGGGTCGGGGGCGGAGGGGTCGGGGGCGGTCCGGATAGATTGGGGCCATGGCAACCACACAACTCGGCGACAACACCGTCAACACCGTGGGCGAGCTCCCCGCGGTCGGCTCGAAGGCACCCGGCTGGGACCTGGTGGGACTGAAGTTCCAGCCGGTCACCGACGCCGACGCCGCGGGCAGGCGTGTCGTCCTCAACATCTTCCCGAGCATCGACACCGGCGTGTGCCAGGCCAGCGTGCGCAAGTTCAACGAGCTGGCCGGCGGCCTGGACAACACCGCCGTCGTCAACGTCTCGGTGGACCTCCCGCTGGCGCAGGCGCGGTTCTGCGGCGCCGAGGGCATCGACGACGTCGAGGTCGGCTCAGCGTTCCGCTCCGCCTTCGGTGAGGACTACGGCATCGCGATGGCCGACGGCGCCTGGCAGGGCATGCTCGCCCGCGCGGTGGTCGTCCTCGACACCGACCGCACCGTGCTGCACACCCAGCTCACCGACACCATCGGCACCGAGCCCGACTACGACGCCGCGGTCGCCGCACTGGGCTGACCGCCACCACGGCCACCGGCCTCGCGTCAGGACCCCACGGGTCACTGGCGCGAGGCGAGCCAGTCGTGCTCGACCTGCGGCAGCACCTGCGCGGCCAGGAAGACCGAGCCGAGCTCCTTGTCGCCCATCGCGGCCCGGAAGAACATCGGCACGGTGAGCCCGTGACCGGGGCGGTGCACGACCTCGATCGGGTCGCCCGCGGCGATGGTGCCCGCCTGCCGGACCGCGAGGTAGGCCCCCGTGCGTCCGTGCTCGGTGAAGCGCTTGACCCACCGGGGCTCAGCCATGTGCTTGGCGAAGGTCGCGCACGGCACGCGCGGTCCGCACACCTCGAGCAGCGTGGCACCCACGCGCCACTGCTCGCCCACCTCGGCGGCATCGACGTCGAGGCCGCTGGTGGTGAGGTTCTCGCCGAACATCCCGTCCGGCAGGTCCCGGCCCAGCTCGCGGCCCCACCGGTCGAGCTCCTCGCGCGCCACGGCGTAGACCGCCTGGGTCTCACCCCCGTGGTGCTTCGTGCTGCCGATCGCGTCGCCCACCACGCCACTGCCGAGCCCGCCCGCTTGGGACCGGGGTCGCGCACCTCGATCCGGCCGACGGGGGTCTTGCGGATGGCGCTCGGGCGGCGCATCCCGGGCACCTCGGCGAGGGCGCCTGAGTTGACGGAGCGAACGATCGCGATCACGCGGTCACGCTAGTCGCCGGAGTGACAGACCGCCTCGATGTTGTTGCCCTCGGTGTCGCGGACGAAGGCGCCGTAGTAGTCCGGGTGGTATTCGGGCCACAGCCGCGGGTCGTGCAACGACTCGGCACCGGCCGCCACCGCCTCGGCGTGCCACGCGCGCACCGTCGCGGCGTCGGGGGCGCTGAAGGCGACGTGCACCTCCCGGTTGGGTCCCACCCCCTCGAAGGTGCTGATCCAGAAGTCGGGTCCGTCGGTGCCGTAGCCGATGGCCACCCCGACATCCATGACCCGTCGATGGCCCAGGACCCCGAGGACCCGGTCGTAGAACGCCGCCGCCCGTGGCAGGTCGGTGCAGTTGATGCCCACGTGATCGATCATGGGCAGATACTGCCAGCGCCCACCGACATCGGCGCGAGATAGCGTGCGCCCATGACCGACCTGAACCCCCTGCTCGAGCGTGCCCGCGCCTGGGCGGCCGAGGACCCCGACGAGCAGACCCGCGCCGAGCTCGCGTCCGTGGTCGCCGCCGCCGAGCGCGGCGACGAGACCGACCTGGCCGACCGCTTCGCCGGCACACTCGAGTTCGGCACGGCAGGTCTGCGCGGGGCGCTCGGCGCCGGCCCCAACCGGATGAACCGCGTCGTGGTCACGCGCGCGGCGGCCGGCCTAGCGGCGTACCTCAAGGACACCGGGCACGCAGGCGGTTCCGTGGTGATCGGCTTCGACGCGCGGCACAACTCCGACGTCTTCGCGCGCGACACCGCCGAGATCATGACCGGTGCCGGCTTCAAGGCCCTCGTGATGCCGCGCACGCTCCCCACCCCCCTGCTCGCCTACGCGATCCGTGAGCTCGGCTGCGCCGCCGGCGTGATGGTCACCGCCAGCCACAACCCGCCGCAGGACAACGGCTACAAGGTCTACCTCGGCGACGGCAGCCAGATCGTGCCGCCGGCCGACATCGAGATCGCCGAGCGCATCGCCGCGGTCGGCCCACTGGCGGACCTCCCCCGCGGCACCGCCGGCACGCTCGTCGGTGAGGAGATCGTCGACAACTACCTCGACACCGCAGCGGCCCTCGCCGAGGACGGTCCCCGCGACCTTCGCATCGTCTACACCCCGCTCCACGGCGTCGGCGGAACGACGGTCGCGCAGGTGCTGGAGACCGCCGGGTTCGACGCACCCGACATCGTGGCCGAGCAGGAGCACCCCGACCCCGACTTCCCGACCGTCTCGTTCCCCAACCCCGAGGAGCCGGGCGCGATGGACCTGGCCATGGCGCTCGCGGCCCAGACCCATGCCGACATCGTGGTGGCCAACGACCCCGACGCCGACCGCTGCGCCGTGGCGGTGCCCGACGCCCACGGCTGGCGGATGCTGCGCGGCGACGAGGTGGGCGCCCTCCTGGCCCACCACCTGATCGCCCGCGGCCGCACCGGCACGTACGCCAACTCGATCGTGTCCTCCAGCCTGCTCGGCAAGATGGCCGCGGCCGCCGGGCAGCCGCACGAGGAGACCCTCACCGGCTTCAAGTGGATCGGCCGCGTCGAGGACCTGGCCTTCGGCTACGAGGAGGCACTGGGCTACTGCTGCGACCCCGAGCACGTGAGGGACAAGGACGGCGTCTCCGCGTTGCTGCTCGTCTGCGAGCTCGCCGCCGAGGCGAAGGCCGCCGGCCGGGGTCTCACCGACATCCTGGACGACATCGCGCACGAGTTCGGGCTGCACGCGACCGACCAGCTCTCGGTGCGCTTCGACGACCTGTCCGACATCCCGGCGACCATGGATCGCCTGCGCGCCGCTCCCCCGACCGCCCTCGGTGGACTCGCGGTGGAGCGGGCGGAGGACCTCGCGGAGGGCTCCGCGCTGCTGCCGCCCACCGACGGACTGCGCTACACCCTCGCCGAGGGTGCGCGGGTGATCGTGCGGCCGAGCGGCACCGAGCCCAAGGTGAAGTGCTACCTCGAGGTGGTCGTCCCGGTCGGCGACGACGCCGACGGTGGCGTCGACGCCGCCCGGATCTCCGCGGCCGGCCGGCTCGACGCGATCAAGGCCGATCTCCGCGGCTCCGCCTTCGGGGGCTGACGTGCGGGCGTGGCTGGCCGCCCTGTGCCTCGCCGCGGCCGGCCTGACGACGCTCGTGGCCGACGTGCACCCGGCCACCGCCGCGGACGCCCCCCGGACCTGGCAGGTCGGGCCGACCCGCACGCTCTCCACACCGAGCGCGGCCGCGGCGGTGGCCGGCGACGGCGACACCGTGCTGATCGACGCCGGCACCTACTCCGGTGACGTCGCCACCTGGACCCAGGACGACCTGACCCTGCGCGGGGTCGGCGGCCGTGCCCACCTGCGCGCCGACGGGCACGACGCCCAGGGCAAGGCGATCTGGGTGATCGCCGGCGACCGCACCCGCGTCGACCGGATCGAGTTCAGCGGGGCGACCGTGCCCGACCAGAACGGTGCCGGCATCCGGCAGGAGGGCACCGACCTCACCGTCACGCGCAGCTGGTTCCACGACAACCAGAACGGCATCCTCACCGGTGCCGACCCCGCAAGCGACATCGTGATCCGGCGCTCGCGCTTCTTCCGCAGCGGTGCGGGCGACGGCTACACCCACAACCTCTACGTCGGCGCCGTCGGCTCGCTGACGGTCACCGGCAGCTGGCTGTGGGGCGCCGACGTCGGTCACGAGCTCAAGTCCCGTGCCGCGCGGAACACCATCGTCGGCAACCGGATCGACGACGCCGGCGCCACCGCCAGCTATTCGGTCGACCTGCCCAACGGCGGCCTGTCCCTGATCGCGGGCAACGTCATCGTCCAGGGCCCCCGCTCGGAGAACTCGACCCTCGTGTCCTACGGCGCCGAGGGACTCACCCACCCCTCCCACCGGCTCTGGGTCGTGCACAACACCTTCGTCAACCGCCGCACCTCCGGCACCTTCGTGCAGCTCGCCGAGGGCAGCCGCGCCGAGATACGCAACAACCTGATCGTCGGTCCCGGCGACCTCACCGGGGCCGTGGGCGCCCGCGCCCGCGCCAACCGTCGCGTCGGCACCGGCGGTTTCGTCGATGCGACGGCCAATGACTTCCGCCTGCGCGTCTCCTCCTCCGCCGTCGACCGCGGCGTCGCCGTCCCGCGACGTTGGCGGCCCCGCTGGGAGTACGTCCACCCCGCAC
This sequence comes from Propionibacteriales bacterium, assembly GCA_038259535.1. GTDB lineage: Bacteria > Actinomycetota > Actinomycetes > Propionibacteriales > Nocardioidaceae > Nocardioides. The sequence continues at coordinate 68,206 of JBBSOR010000006.1, forward strand.
GGCTCGTCCGCCGCCGCACGGGAGGACGCCCCGACCTCGGGGCCCACGAGCTGCGCTGACGCCTCAGACGAGGAGCGTGACGACCAGCACGAGGGTGGCGACGGCCACCAGGCCGAGCGGGACCCACGCCGGCTCCCGTCGCACGGCGTCGGGCAGCTCCAGCTGCTCGGTGGAGCCCGGTCGCACACCGGCAGCGGTGCGCGCACCATCGACCAGGTCGTGGAGGCGGGTCTCGACGAAGTCGGCGTAGGGCATGTCCTGGTGGGGAGTCGCCTCGCCCGAGCCGCCGGGTGCCCGTCGCGAGGTGATCGACTTGCGCCACGAGCGCCCCACGACGGTCGAGACCCAGCGCCGGTCGGCGGCCCGCACGGCGAGCACCTGACGCACGGCCATCTCCTCGACCGCGGCCAGCCGGATGTGGACGGTCTCGGCGAGGTTGCGCATGACGAGGTGGTCACGGGTGGCCCACAGCGCCGGGCGCAGCATCGCGGCCCACGCCAGCACCCCGATCAGCAGCGCGGCACCGACCACCCAGTCCGGGAACCCGTCGTCGAGATAGGCCAGGCCGGCCACCACCACCGTCGCAGCGACACCCACGGTCATCCATCCGGTCACGCGACCGCTCGTGGCGTGGAACCTCTCCACGATCGTCGTGTGCTCGTCCTGCAGGCGTGCCATGTCGTCCTCGTCAGATTGGGCAGATGTTGACCCTCCGTGGATTGCCGGAGGCCTCGACACCAACTCTATGCTGGGTCGGTGACAGCCACTGCCAGCTCAACGCCGAGCACCACCACGGCTTCTGCGGTCCACGACGACATCGTCCGCTCGGACTCCTCGCTCCGTCGGTTCCTCCACGGCCTCCCCGGGGTCGACCAGGTCGGGTGCGAAGCCCGCGCCGCCGGTCTCGCCACCCGGTCCATCAAGACCACGTCGAAGGCCTACGCCATCGACCTGGCCATCCGGATGGTCGACCTCACCACGCTCGAGGGGTCCGACACCCACGGCAAGGTCCGCGCGCTCGCCTCCAAGGCGATGCGACCCGACCCGGCCGACCCGTCGTGCCCGGCGGCCGCGGCGGTGTGCGTCTACCCCGACATGGTCCAGACGGCGAAGCAGACCCTCGGCGACAGCGGCGTCCACGTCGCGGCCGTCGCCACCGCCTTCCCCAGCGGCCGCGCGGCGATGGACATCAAGCTCGCCGACACGCGTGACGCGGTCGAGGCCGGTGCCGACGAGATCGACATGGTCATCGACCGCGGCGCGTTCCTCTCGGGTCGCTACCTCGACGTCTACGAGGAGATCGTCCAGGTGAAGGGAGCCTGCGCCAGGGCCGACGGGTCGAGCGCACACCTCAAGGTCATCTTCGAGACCGGTGAGCTCCAGACCTACGACAACGTCCGTCGCGCCAGCTGGCTCGCGATGATGGCCGGCGGCCACTTCATCAAGACGTCCACCGGCAAGGTGCAGCCCGCCGCGACGCTGCCCGTCACCCTGATCATGCTCGAGGCGGTCCGCGACTTCCGCGAGCAGACGGGCCAGATGGTCGGCGTGAAGCCCGCGGGTGGCATCAAGACCACCAAGGACGCCATCAAGTATCTCGTGATGGTCAACGAGGTCTGCGGTGAGGACTGGCTCGACCCCGACTGGTTCCGCTTCGGCGCCTCCACCTTGCTCAACGACCTGTTGATGCAGCGCACCAAGATGACGACCGGTCGCTACTCCGGTCCCGACTACTTCACGCTGGACTGAGGCAACATGAGTTTCGAGTACGCCCCCGCACCCGAGTCGCGCGCGATCGTCGACATCAAGGCGTCCTACGGCCTGTTCATCAACGGTGAGTTCGTCGAC
>JBBSOR010000007.1:0-69944 GCA_038259535.1 Propionibacteriales bacterium
CGGCGGGGGGACGTGGACGGTCCGGACGCCACTCCGGGTCTTGGGGGAGCTGATCGGGCGACCGCACTCCACGCAGGCCCCCCGGATCGACCTGTCGGCCTCCTTGTCCACCTTGCGGGCCACGCCGATGCGGCCGGCTATGCCGTCGATGTCGGACCGGCGCAGTTCGAGCAGTTCGCCTTCCCGCAGGCCAACGAACGCAGCGAGGACAATGAACAACTTCAGGTGCTCGGGCATCGCGTCGACGATGACTGCGATCTCGTCGAGCGTGGCCGGCACGGCGACCTGCTTCACCCGCGCCGTGCCGGCTGCACGGATCTTCGGTGGTGCGCGGTCGATCAGCTCCTCCTCCTCGGCTGCCTGGAGCACGGAGCGCAGCAGCCGGTAGGCGGCGGCGTTCGACGACACGGTCTCTGGGTCCAGGGAAGCCCGCCACCTCTTGACCTCCGAGAGGGTGACGTCTCGCAGCGGCACCTCGTCGAAGTAGGGAAGGATCCGGGAGTCGAGAAGGGTCTGATAGCTGCGCACCGTCGTGGGGCGGAGGTCGCGCTCGACCAGGTAGCGCTTCGCGAACGCGCCGACGGTGTTGCGCACGGCGTCCCGCTCGCGTCGCTCGGCCGCCATCCTGCGCGCCGCCGGCGGAGACCACTCCTCCCGATCGATCAGGGAGCGCTCCGCGGCGAGCCACGCCTCGGAGTCCATCTTGGTGCCGAAGCTGCGCGAGTAGCGCGTGCCATCGGGCATCGCGTACCTCGCTCGGTAGGAGACGCCGCTGCTGGAGGAGCGGCGCTCGACCTCCCCGAAACCCCGTCGTCGTGCCATCCCGCTACCTCCGCAAACCGCCTGTGGGGGAGCTTCCCCCAAACCCCATGCCAACCCCCTGCTACCGGAACCCCGTGCTCCCGAAGTAGTGGGTGGGGGACTGGTGGGGGAAAGAACGTCAGACCGAGTCCATCATAGACCACTTCTGACCTGCGGTTTTACGCCCAACATCGAACATATGAGCGACGAATTGTCTGCTTTGCAAGCAGGGGGTTAGGGGTTCGAGTCCCCTAGGCTCCACCACTCGCCCTCGCTGTGGGCAGGACGTCGAGGGGCCCGCTCACGCGTGTCGATGCTCGTTGCGCAGGAGTGCCATGCGGTTGAGGAGCTCTTCGAGGCTCTCCTCGAACTCGGTCCCCGCGTGATCCTCCGACAATGCGCCGCGCAGGCGCTGCACCGTCGCGTGGGCGCCGAGGGACCCTGAGTCGGCCGAGACGTCCTCGAGGACGTCGAGGGGACCGACGTCTGCACCGTGGGTGGAGACCTCGAGCAGCAGGTGGCCCAACAGCACGCTCGTGTAGGCGCGGTAGGCAGCCACGGCTGCCTCGTCTGTGAAGCCTTCGGCGATCAGGCCGGACAAGAAGACCTCGACCCACTCGAGGCTCCGCAAGGGTGGTCGCAGCCACGGTGCCTCCGTAGGACGTGAAGCGACCAGGGGGAACGCCTTGGGGTGCTGCAGCGCCACCCGCCGGACGCCGTGCGCCAAGCGCACCAAGAAGTCCTGCCAGCCGTCGCGGGGAGCGTCCAGGACGTCGTCATCACGCCGCATGCCGGCGACCAGGTCGTCGACGACGGCGTCGAGCAGATCCTCCTTGCTCGGGACGTAGCGGTAGAGAGCCATCGCCTCGACACCGAGGTCGTTGCCGAGACGGCGCATCGTCAGCCCGGGCAGGCCGTGCTCATCGATGAAGGCGATCGCGGCGGACACGATGCGCTCCTTCGAGAGCGGCTCCTTGGCCGAGGGTGGCGGACGTCCCGCGACGACGTCGGCGTCGGCGTCGGACATGGCGACAACGCCCTGGTCCGGACGGGTCTCGGCTGGTGGCAACGGAGCTCCTCTCGATAGGCGACGACTCTAGCCCCGCGTACGCCGCCGAGCGACAGCCCCGCCGGCCCGCACCCGGACCGGTGCGCGAGCCCACCCCGCGGGAGGGTCTGAGGTTGCGTCGGGTGGGAACCCATGGTTGGTTTACGGCGTAAACGGACAGCGTAAAGCAGCGTCCATATCGCTCAGTTGGAGGACGACAGCATGAAAGACACCTTGCAAGACGGCGTGCGCGACGGCGTGAGCCTCATCTCTGAGTTCGTGCCACGCCTGCTGCTCTTCCTCATCATCTTGGTGGTCGGCCTCCTCGTGGCGAAGGCGATCGCCAAGGCCTTCAACTCAGTGCTCGAACGGGTGGGGTTCGACCGGGCAGTGGAGCGTGGCGGCGTCAAGAAGGCCATGGCGAACTCCAAGCTGGACGCCAGCGACGTGGTGGCGAAGCTCATCTACTACACACTCATGTCTTCGTGCTGCAGCTCGCCTTCGGTGTCTTCGGGCCCAACGCGATCAGCGACCTGATCGAGCGCGTCATCACGTTCCTTCCCAGCCTGATCGTGGCGATCATCATCGTCGTCGTCGCCTCGGCGATCGCGGCAGCGGTCAAGACGCTGATCGAGGGCACGCTGGGAGGCCTTTCCTACGGCACGGCCATCGCCAACTCCGCCTCGATCTTCATCCTCTTCCTCGGTGTCGTCGCGGCGCTCAACCAGGTCGGCGTCGCCACCACCGTGACCATGCCCGTCCTGATCGCCATCCTGGCCACGATCGCCGGCGTCATCGTCGTGGGCGTGGGCGGCGGGCTGATCCGCCCGATGCAGCAGCGCTGGGAGGGCTACCTCACCAAGGCCGAGGAGGAGGCTCCGCGGATCAAGGAGCACGCCGCGGGTGCACCGAGCGTGAAGGAGCAGGCCCAGCAGGCTGCTGACCAGGCTCGGGGAGGGACCCGCAGCGATGCTCTCGGGTCCGCCGGGGACCTCGGCTCCGCGACCGCGGGCGTGTCGTCCTGGCAGTGACAGCGGGTGGCCCCAGCAGGCCCTGACCGGGCGGCTGGGAGGATCGGTCCCGTGACCGCCTCCCGCCGACCCGGCCTGCTGACCGACCTCGGCGCCGCAGTCCTGGCCCTGGTGCTGGTGGGCATCGCGGGATGGCTCGGGATGTGGCAGTACGACGCCTGGCAGGCGAGCCGCGATGCCGAGGCCCGCGACCTGTCCCAGCTCGCGCCCGTGCCGTTGACCGACGTGATGGGCAACGACGACCCGTTCCCCGGTCCGGACCTGGGCCGGCCCGTCGAGGTGAGCGGTGAGTGGCTCGCGGGTGGCTTCTGGGTCGCGGACCGCGAGCTCGACGGCGAGCCGGGCTACTGGGCCGTCGCCCCGCTCCGGGTCGGCGACGCCGCGGTGCTGGTCGTACGCGGGTGGGCGCCGGAGCCCGACGCCGTGCTGCTGGCTGCGACCGGGCAGGCCGAGCTGACCGGGTGGCTGCAGGCCCCCGAGGGGAGCCTGGTCACTGACGACGACCCCAACGACGACGTGTTCCCCGAGATCCGTGTCGCCGACGCGGTGCAACGCGTCGACGTCGACCTCTACTCCGCCTTCCTCGTCAGCCAGGAGCCCGCGCAGGGGCTGCAGGCCGCCGCGCTCGAGGCGCTGCCCAGCCCGAGCCGGTTCACCGGGGTGCGCAACCTGCTCTACGCCTTCGAGTGGTGGGTCTTCGGCGCCTTCGCGGCCTTCATCTGGTGGCGCTGGCGCCGCGACGCCACCGCACCCGAGGTGCCGTCACCGAGTGCCGGATAGGCGGCGTTGGCTACGTTTGACGCCGTGTCCCGCAACCTCACCGCCTACCGCGTGATGGCCACCATCGTCGGTGTCCTGCTCGTGGTGCTCATCCTGATCGGCGTCCCGCTCGCCAACTTCGACGGTTCCGCGATGTGGGGGGTCTTCGACAGCACGCCCACCTGGGTCACCGCGGGCTCCGACGTCAACCAGGTGGGCGAGACGATCACCACCTACCTCGGCGTCGCGCACGGCTGGCTCTACATGATCTTCCTGGTGAGCGCCTTCCTGCTGTCGCGCCGGGCCGGCTGGAGCCTGCCCTTCACGCTGGTGACCCTGGTGTGCGGCACAGTCCCGATCCTGTCGTTCTGGGCCGAGCACCGCGCCACCCGGCGGGTGCGTGCCGAGCACCCCGAGCTGTCGTAGCCGTAGCCCCGCGTGGGTTAGCCGAAGCCCCGCCGGGCGGTGCGTGAGGGGGCTTCCGGGCCGTCGCAATGCCCCTGGGACACCGCCCTCCGCGCGAGTCGTGGCGTGACGCGCCGAGGGCGGTGTGCGAGGCGGATATCCATGGTCGGAAACCCCCCTCACACACCGCCCTCGGGAGCGATGCGACGTACCGAAAGCTACTTCTCCGGCACGTCGTCGATGTCGATGATCTCCGCGGGCTCGTCGGGCGTGGTCGCCTCGTGGGCCTCCTCGGCCGAGTCGCTGATCGCCTCGCCGGGCGCGCCGCCGCCGATGTCGTCGGCAGCCGGCGCCTCGGCCGTCACCACGTCGTCGGCGGAGACCCCGTCGCCGGGCAGCGGGTCGGTGAGCGGGTCACCGGTGATCGTCGTCGTCGCCGGTGTCACGGGGGCCGCGGGTGCTGCCGGCGACGCCGGTGACGCCTTGGGCGGCGCGGGCGGGACGTAGGTCGACTGCCAGTGGGCGTTGTCGTCCTGCTTGGCACGCAGCTTGCTGAAGACGACGCCGCCGATGGCCAGCAGGCCACCGAGCAGCAGGATCTTCTTGAGCTTCCCACCCTTGGGCTCGGGCTCCACGCCGCGGAGCTCGGCGACCTTGGCGGCGGCCAGGTCGCGGCTGACGGACGCCTTCTCGGCGGCGAGCGCCGCTCCCACGGAGGCCCGGTCGGCCGCGGTGGCCCTGGCCTCGGCGATGAGCGGGGCGGTCTTGTCGCGGGCCTCGGACGCCTTCTCGGCGGCGATTGCGCGGCCCTCGGCGATGAGCGGGGTGGCCCGGTCGCGGGCGTCGGACGCCTTCTCGGCGGCGATTGCGCGGCCCTCGGCGATCAGCGGGGTGGCCTTGTCGCGGGCGTCGGCGAGAGCGGGTCCGGCCTTGTCCACCGTCTGCTCCCACGCCGACTCCAGCTGGGGGAGAACGGTCTCCGAGAGCTGCTCGACATAATCGTGGGCCCGGTCCATGAGGGACTTCTTGCGGCCGAAAGGCATGCGTGACCTCCTCTTTCAGTGTGGCTCCATCTCACCATGCCCACCCTGAGCGGACCAGCCCCGTCCGGGTGAGGGACGGACCCGCGTCGTCGTACGCGTCGTGCCGGACGCCCTGCGTGGGGTGGGGGTGGGTCCGGCGTGGCAGGATCGAGGCGCACACGACTCAGATCTGAGAGGCACATCCCATGGCCGACCTGAAGGCGACCCTGAAGACCAACCGGGGCGACATCGTCATCGACCTGTTCCCCCACCACGCCCCCGAGACCGTCGAGAACTTCGTCGGGCTCGCGGAGGGCACCAAGGACTACCGCGACGACGCCGGCCGCAGCGGCGAGAACTACTACGACGGCCTCGGCTTCCACCGGGTCATCGAGGGCTTCATGATCCAGGGCGGTTGCCCCCTCGGCACCGGCACCGGTGGCCCGGGCTACACGTTCAAGGACGAGATCCACCCCGAGCTCGTCTTCGACAAGCCCTACCTGCTCGCGATGGCCAACGCCGGTCCCGGCACCAACGGCTCGCAGTTCTTCATCACCCTCGGCGCCACCCCGTGGCTCAACCGCAAGCACACCATCTTCGGTGAGGTGGCCGACCAGGCCGGGCGCGACGTCGTCGACGCGATCGGCACGACGCCCACCGCCGCGATGGACCGACCGGCCGAGCCCGTGGTCATCGAGTCCGTCACCATCGAGCGCTGACCGGTCCCTGACCGCCACCAACGCATGAGCCCCCGATGACCCAGCCGTCCGAGGGACAGGCCGCGACCGGGGTGCCGACCTGCTACCGGCACCCCGATCGTGAGACCTGGATCCGTTGCCAGCGCTGCGACAAGCCGATCTGCCCCGACTGCATGCGCGACGCCGCCGTGGGCTTCCAGTGCCCCGACTGCGTCAAGGCCGCCAGCAGGGGCTCGCGGCAGAACCGCGCCATGTACGGCGGCGAGCGCAGCGCCGACCCGCGGCTGACGACGTTCGTCCTGATCGGCCTCAACGCCCTCGTCTGGCTCGCGATCTCCGCGACCGGCGGCCGGCTGTCGCGGATCGTCGACCTGATGGCGCTCGCCCCGGTCGGCCGGTGCGGCTCGACCTCGACGCCCAGCCAGTACTACCCCGGCGTCACCGATTCCGTGGTGTGCCAGACGCTCACCTCGGGTGACGGGATCTGGCACGCAGGCGTCGCCGACGGCGCCTACTGGCAGCTCCTCACGAGCGCGTTCACCCACATCGAGATCTGGCACGTGGCGATGAACATGTTCGCCCTCTTCATCTTCGGCCCCTCCCTCGAGGGCATCGTCGGTCGGGCGCGGTTCCTGGCCGTCTACCTCGTCAGCGCGCTCGCCTCGTCGGTGCTCGTGCTCTTCCTCGCCAACCCCGACTCCAGCACCGTGGGCGCCTCCGGTGCCCTCTTCGGCCTTCTCGGCGCCCTGCTGGTGACCGCCAAGAAGGCGCGGCTCAACTCCCAGTGGCTCATGCAGAACCTGGTCATCGGCGTCGTCATCTCCGTCGTCGGCTGGCGACTGATCTCCTGGCAGGGCCACCTCGGTGGCTTCCTCGGTGGCGTCGCGACGGCCGCGATCATCGCCTACGCGCCGAAGTTCCACCGCACGACCCTTCAGTGGGCGGGCGTCGGCCTGCTCACTGCCGTGCTGCTGGCGCTCGCCGTCGTGCGGGTGGGCACCCTCGTCTGAGCCCACCCGGGCCCCTCCACGCAGCCCCCGCTCCGCGTCGTACGACGTCGTGGCGGGGGCTGAGCTTTACCCACAGGTGTGGACACAGCTGTGGATAACTACATCGATGTAATTCTCCACAGGCTCTTTCCACAGTGTGGAGATCTGAGCGCCCGCACGAGCGACGACACCCGAAATCGACTCGAGCGGTGAGAGAGACGCCTTCCCTTCCCCAGGAAGGCGCCTCACTCACCGCTCGAGGCGCGGGGCCCGGATCACCGGGCCGAGGGAGAACCTACTCCCACTTGGTCGCGAAGCTGAAGCCGACCGCCATGAAGGCGATTCCGACGACGAGGTTCCACTGTCCGAGGTCGTTGAAGACCCACAGGCTGGAGAGGTCGTCGGAGAAGACGTAGAAGGTGCAGATCCACACCAGGCCGACCAGGAAGCAGCCCAGCATCCCGACAACCACGCCGCGCCCACGACCCAGCGGGGTCGACGGGTGCGCGGCGACCATCAGGCCGACCATGAAGGCGCCGAAGCCGATGGCGTAGTTCCACAGGCCGAGGTCGGCGACGGCCTTCGGCGAGCCCTCCACCGGCGGGAAGGCGAGCGGGTTGCCCCGGACCGCGGCGTAGTAGTAGACGAGCCAGGCGATGCCGGCCGCCATCAGCAGGAGGGCGATCAGGAACCGGACGGAGAACCGCGAGCTCTTCTCGGCGGTGACCGTCGTGGACTTCGACACTGCTACTCCTGGGGCTTGCGGGATGTGGCGGGCGAGCTGGATGAGGCTGCGAGAGACCGGCCGGCACGGTGCCCGGTCGCGGCCGCGGGCGCAACAGCGACCAACGGGGGGTTAGCGTAGTCGCCATGCCGTCCCCGTCCCACCCGTCCCCCGGACGCAGCCGCGTGTGGCGGGTCGCGACGCCGCTGATGGTGCTGCTCAGCGGCGCCCTCTTCGCGGTGAGCGCGGAGCAGAGCGACGGCCTCGACCTGCGGGGCGGACGGCTGACCGACCTCGCCTCGGTGGTGCGCGCCGAACGCGACGAGGCGGGCGACCTCACCGAGCGGGCCGCGAGGCTCAACGCCGAGGTGGAGGCACTGAGCACCCAGCTCGGCGACCGTTCGGTGTCCCGGGTGCAGGACGAGATCGCCACCGTCGTGGCCCCGGCCGGCCTGACCGAGAAGACCGGGCAGGCGATCCAGGTGACGCTCGACGACGCGTCGATCGAGGCGCGGCTCGCCTACGAGGGCGACCCCAACGACATCGTCGTGCACCAGCAGGACATCCAGGCGGTGGCCAACGCCATGTGGAACGCCGGCGCCGTGGCCGTCACCATCCAGGGCCAGCGGCTGATCTCCACCACCGGCATCAAGTGCGAGGGCAACCAGGTCACCCTGCACGGGCTGCCCTACTCCCCGCCCTACGTCATCGTCGGCATCGGCGACCCCGCGCAGCTGGAGTCCGAGCTGGTCACCGACCCGATCCTGGCGACCTACCGCGACTACACCTTCATCCCCGGCGGAGGCGTCACGTGGGACATGGCCGCGCTGGACTCGGCCACCGCTCCGGCCTATGCCGGCCTGCTCGACCTGACCTACGCGACGGCGATCCCCGAGTAGGCCCTCAGCCCACGCGGACCCGGCCCGCGGGGGGCGGGGTCGTCGGGGGCTCGGTGGGGAGAGTCGGCGTCTCGGTCGGCGTCTCCGTGGGCGTCTCGGTGGGCGTCTCGGTCGGCGTCTCGGGCTCCTCGAAGGCGGAGACGAAGATCGTCACGGTGCTGCCCTGGTCGGCCGTGCCACCCACCGGGATCTGGTCCACGACCGTGCCCTTGGGTTCGGTGGACGTGGCGTCGGTGCGGACGTCGGGCACGAAGCCCGCCTCCAGGATCTGCTTCTCGGCCTGGGCCTGCTTGAGGCCCCGGACATCCGGCACCTTCTCCGGCCCGTCGGAGAAGACGACGTCGATCGTCGTGCCCTCGGCCACCGCAGTGCCGGGAGCCGGGTTGGTGCTGAGCACCTGGTTCTTGTCCTCGTCGGAGTCCTCCTCCACGAAGCGCACCTTGAGACCCAGCGCCACCAGCTGCTCCCGAGCCTCCTTGCGGAGTCCGCCCACCACGGAGGGCACCTCGACCTCGGGCTTGCCGAGCGAGAGGGTGAAGCTGATCGAGGTGCCGGGGTCCTTGAAGGTGTCTCGGGCAGGGTCCTGCTCGATCACCGTGTCGGCCTCGACGGTGTCGGAGGTCTCGCGGCCGACCCGCCCCACGACGAACCCGGCGTCGCCGATCTCGATGCGTGCCTCGTCCTCGGTCATCCCGACCACGTTGGGCACGGCGATGCGCTCGGGCGCGGGGTCGAAGAGCAGGTCGTTCATCAGGTAGGCGCCGAGCAGCAGCAGCGCGACCACGGCGAAACCGCCGAGGACCCACCAGCCGGCCCGGCTCCTGGCGGGCCCGTCCTGCGGCGGCGGCGGCCCGGCGGCCATGCCGGTCGCGGCCATCGTGGTCGTGGCGCCCACGGGCACGGAGGGGACGTACTGGGTGTCGGCCGGGACCGGGACGACGGCGGGAGCCTGGATCGGGTGGCCGGCGAGGTAGCGCTCGATGTCGGCCCTCATCGCCGCGGCACTCTGGTAGCGGTCCTCGACGCGCTTGGCCAGGGACTTCATCACGATGGCGTCGATCTCGGAGTCGAGCTGGTCGTCGAGGTCGGACGGCGGCGAGGCGGGCTCTCGGACGTGCTGGTAGGCCACCGAGACGGGGCTGTCGCCGACGAACGGCGGTCGTCCGGTCAGCAGCTCGTAGAGCATGCAGCCGGTGGAGTAGACGTCGGAGCGCGAGTCGACGGTCTCGCCGCGGGCCTGCTCGGGGGAGAGGTACTGCGCGGTGCCGACCACGGCGGCGGTCTGGGTCATGGTGTTGGACGCGTCCGCGATCGCCCGCGCGATGCCGAAGTCCATCACCTTGACGTCGCCGGACGGCGTCAGCATCACGTTGCCGGGCTTGATGTCGCGGTGGATGATCCCGGCGCGGTGGCTGTAGTCGAGGGCCGAGAGCACGCCCGAGGTGATCTCCAGGGCCCGCTCCGGCAGGATCTTGCGACCTTCGCGCACGATGTCGCGCAGCGTGCGCCCCTCGACGCACTCCATGACGATGTAGGGCTGGGCGACGCCCGAGCCGTCGGTCGCCATCTCCTCGCCGGTGTCGTACGTCGAGACGATCGAGGGGTGGTTGAGGGAGGCCGAGGACTGGGCCTCGCGCCGGAACCGGGCCTGGAAGGTGGCGTCGCTCGCGAGGTCGGTGCGCAGGCGCTTGACGGCCACCGTGCGACCGAGCCGTAGGTCCTTGCCCTTGCGGACCTCGGCCATGCCGCCGCGTCCGAGGAGCTCACCGAGCTGGTAGCGGCCGCCGATCAGCGTCGGCTCCGACTGCGTCATCGCTGCGCGTCCTTTCCGGCCTGGGGGGCGGCCTCGGGCGCCTTGCCGTAGAAGCTGATGGTCACGGTGTCACCCTCCTCGAGGGTGCCACTGGGGGAGACGTCGGCGACGGTGTCCTTCTCCGCGTCACCGGGGTTGTCGATCTCGACCAGCGCCGGCACCAGGCCGAGTCCGGCCAGCTCCCTCTCGGCGTCCTTGGCCTTCCGGCCGAGGTAGGCCGCCGGGTCGACCTCCACGGTGGTCGGCGCGGGCGTGGTCTCGCTGGGCGTCTCCGTCTGCGTCGGCGTCTCCGTCGCGGTCTCGCTGGGCGTCTCGGACGGTGTCTGGCTGGGTGTCTGGCTGGGTGTCTGGCTGGGCGTCTGCGAGGGGGACTGGGACGGGGTGTCGGAGGAACCCCCCGCGGGCGTGTCGTCGCCCCGGGTGCCGAGCCACACGGCGACCAGCACCGCGAGCGCCACCGCGACGAGGCCGATCAGGAGTGGCCACGGCGTCGTCGGACGGGGTGCCGGCCGTGGCTGCGCCGGGCCCCGGTCGGGCGTCGGGGCCGGGTCACCGGTCACCGGCGCGGCGGCCGACAGGACCTGTGTGGACTCCGGTGCCGCCGCCGCCGGCGCGACGACCGTCGCGGCGTTCTCGGAGGACGGCTGGCGGAGGGCACGGGCGAAGGCCGCTCCGTCGACGTACCTCTCACCGGGTGCCTTGGAGAGCGCTCGGCGTACGACCCGGGCGAGGTCGGCCGGCACGCGGTCGGGCAGCTCGGGCACCGGGTTGCGCAGGTGGGCGATGGCCGTGGCCACCGGTGTGTCGGCGAGGAACGGCTTGCGGCCGACCAGGCACTCGAAGGCGACGACGCCGAGGGCGTAGACGTCGGAGGCCGCGGTGGCGGTCTTGCCCTCAGCCTGCTCGGGCGAGATGTAGGCGGGCGTGCCGAGCACCTGACCGGTCTCGGTCAGGGCCATCCCCTCGGCGGCGCGCGCGATGCCGAAGTCGGTGATCTTGACCCGTCGATCGGGCGTGACCAGGAGGTTGGCGGGCTTGACGTCGCGGTGCACGATGCCACCGGAGTGGGCGATGCCGAGGGCGTCGGCGGCCTGCGCGAGGAGGTCCTGCGCGACCGCGGGGTCGAGGGGCGCGTCGGGGCGCAGCAGCGCCGACAGGGGCTGGCCCTCGACCAGCTCCATCACGAGGTAGGGGCGAGGCGTGGCGGAACCGTCGTCGAGCGAGCTCGCGCCGTAGTCGAAGATCGCCGCGATGCCGGGGTGGTGCAGCGACGCCGCGTGGCGCGCCTCGGTCTCGAAGCGCTGGCGGAACAGGGCGTCGTCGGCGTACTCGGCCTTGAGGACCTTGACCGCCACGGCCCGGTTGAGCACGGTGTCGCGCGCGGACCACACCTCGCCCATCCCGCCGGTCGCGATCCGCGACTCCAGGACGTAGCGGCGGGCCTCGTCGACGTGGCCGCCGGGGGCGAGGGCCGTCATCGGTTGATCACCGCCTCCATGATCGCCTTGGCGATCGGACCGCCGAGGACGCCGCCACCGATCTCGTCGGGCGAGGTGTCGCTGGACTGCACGAGCACCGCGACCGCGACCTGGGGGTCGTTGGCGGGGGCGAAGGAGACGAACCAGGCGTAGGGCGGACGGTCGGGGCTCGACTGCGCAGTGCCGGTCTTGCCGGCGACGTCGACCCCGGGGATCTGGGCGGGCGCGGCGGTGCCGTCGTCGACGGTCGCGACGAGCATCGTGGTGAGCTCCTCGGCGGTCGTGCTGGAGATCGCCTTGCTGATGCTCTGGGGGTCGGTGCGGTCGAGCACCGAGAGGTTGGGCGCGCGGACCTCGTCGACGACGTAGGGGCGCATCACGTCGCCGTCGTTGGCGATTGCCGCCGCCACCATCGCCATCTGCAGCGGCGTCGCGGTGACGCTCGACTGACCGATGCCGGACATCGCGGTCTGCGGCGGGTCCATGTCGCGGGGGTAGAGCGACTTCGCCTGCCCGCCGAGGTCCTCGAGGGAGGTGGAGTTGAAGCCGAACGCCTCGGCCTGGTCGGCCAGGGCCTCGTTGCCCAGCTCGTTGGCCAGGGTGAGGAAGGTGACGTTGCAGGAGACCTGCAGGGCCCGGGTGAGGGTGATCCGTCCTCCGCCGCAGTTGCCGCCGTCGTAGTTGCCGATGGAGGTCGAGGACTGCGGGAGCTTGAACTTGAAGCCGCCGGGGACCATCGAGTCGGCGTCGTAGTTGCCCGACTCGATCGCCGCGGCCGCGGTCACCAGCTTGAACGTCGATCCCGGCGGCAGCGTGGTGCCGATGGCGCGGTTGATCAGGGGGTCGCGCTCGTCGGCGTTGAGCTGCTGGCCCAGGTCGGCCACGTCGCCGAAGTCGTGCGAGGCGAAGTTGTTGGGGTCGAAGGTCGGTGTCGAGGCCATCGCCAGCACCCGGCCGGTGGTGGGCTCCAGCGCCACGACGGCGCCCTGTGCGTCACCGGGCAGCGCCTCGAGGCCGGCCCACGCGGCGTCCTGCGCGGCCCGGTTGACCGTCAGCTGGACGTTGCCGCCCTTGGGGTCGGAGTTGCTCAGCAGGTCGACGAGGCGGGTGACGAAGAGCCGCGAGTCGTCGCCGGCGAGCACGGAGTTCTGGGAGCGCTCGACACCGGTCTGGCTGTACCAGGAGAAGTAGCCGGTGATCGGGGCGTACTTGAAGGGCTCGGAGTAGGTGCGCTGGAACTTGTACTTGTCGTCCGACGGCACGCTGCGCGCGATCGCGTCCTTGCCGACCAGGATCGCGCCGCGCTCGCGGGAGAACGTCGCGGTGATGATGCGACGGTTGCGGGGGTCCTTGCCGAGGTCGTCGGAGCGGACGTACATCAGGTAGGTCGCGTTGACGAGCAGTGCCATGAACAGCACGAGGCAGAAGAGCGAGACGACTCGGATGGGCTTGTTCATCGGCCGCTCCTGACGATCGGAGGGCACGTGTCGGTGAGGAGGGGGCGAGGGACCACGGGCGCTGTCACGTGAGCTTCACCACCTGGGTGTGCTCGCTGTCGGCCTCCGACTCGTCGACCGGATCCATCCGCGGGACGGGTCGGCGGGCCTGGTCGGAGATGCGCAGCAGGAGTGCGATGACCACCCAGTTGGCGACGAGCGAGGAGCCTCCGTAGGACAGGAACGGGGTGGTGAGGCCGGTGAGCGGGATCAGGCCGGTGACGCCGCCGATGACGACGAAGACCTGCAGGGCGAACACGGCGCCGAGCCCGAGCGCCATCAGCTTGCCGAAGCCGTCGCGGGAGATGAGCGCGATGCGCAGCGCCCGCTCGACGATCAGGCCGTAGCAGAGCACGACCGCCATGACGGCGGTGAGACCGAGCTCCTCGCCGATGGTCGAGAGGATGAAGTCGGAGTAGGCGAAGGGCACGCGCTCGGGGAAGCCACCACCCAGGCCGCGCCCGATGAGGCCGCCCCAGCCCATCCCGAACATCGCCTCGACCAGCTGGCCGCTGCCGGGGGACTGGTCGTAGTAGTCGAGCGGGTGCAGCCAGAAGTTGAAGCGGTTCTGCACGTTGCCGACCACGGAGTACGCCGCGAACGCGCCCGCGCCGAACAGCAGCCCGCCCACCAGCAGCCAGCCGGGCCGCTCCGTGGCGACGTAGAGCATCACCAGGAACAGGCCGAAGAAGAGCAGCGAGGAGCCCAGGTCGTTCTGCAGGACCAGGATCATCATCGAGACGCCGAACATCGCCAGGATCGGGCCGAGGTCACGACCGCGGGGCAGGTCGACGAAGACGACCCGGCGTCCGGCGAGCGCCAGGGCGTCGCGGTGCAGGACGAGGTAGCCGGCGAAGGCGACCACGAGCAGCACCTTGGCGACCTCGCCGGGCTGGAAGCTGAAGCCGGCGACCCGGATCCAGATGCGCGCGCCGTTGAGGTTGAGCCCGATGCCGGGGAGGAAGGGCAGGACCAGCAGCAGGATGCCGGCCAGGCCCGAGGTGTAGGTGAAGCGCTGCAGCGACCGGTGGTCGCGCAGCAGGACCAGGCCGAGGATGAACAGCACCACCCCGAGCGTCATCCAGGTCAGCTGCTGGCGCGCGAACGTGTGCTGGTCGAAGCCCTGGGCCTCGTAGGTGAGGTCGAGGCGGTGCAACACGGCAAGACCCAGCCCGTTGAGGGCGGCCACCAGCGGGAGCAGCACCGGGTCGGCGTAGGGGGCGAAGATCCGCACGGCCACGTGGGCGGCGACGATGAGCGCGGTCAGCCACCCGCCGTAGCCGACGAGGTCGGTCGGCACCTCACCCTCGAGGCCCAGGCCGACCGCGGCGTAGGCACCGATGCCGACCGCGAGGGCCAGGACGAGCAGGAACAGCTCCGCACCCCGGCGGCGCCGGTGCACGAAGCCCATCAGGGTTCCGGTCTGACTCATCGCTGGTCGCTCGTCACTCTCGCTCGACGCTCTGGCGAGCGGCGTAGTTGTCGACGGTCAGCCGCGCGTCGCCCAGGTCGTCGGCCTCGATGCCCTCACGCACCTGCTCGGCGTCGATGTCGCTGAGGCGGTCGAGGTCGACGTCGGTGACCTCGAAGGGGTGGGACAGCGAGATGCCGGGCAGGTCGGCGTTGAGGCCCCGGAAGATCGCGACCCTGCCGTCGACGTCGCCGACGTAGAACTGCTGCTGGCTCCACGACCAGCCGGCCGCGAGCACGATCCAGCCCAGGCCGAGCACGACCGCCGCGGTCATCAGGCGGCGTGGCCAGGTGTATCGCCCCGGCGGACGGGGTGCGTAGCGGGCCGTCTCGGGGTCGATCGGGTCGGCGGCGAACGCGCCCTCGGGGACGTCGCCGGGCACCGGCGGGATCTCGCCGGTGTCGCCGGAGCGGTGGCCGCGGAACAGCCCGCCCACGGCTCCTGCCAGCGGCATCCGGCGGGGCAGGTCGGCCGCGGCACCGACCAGCAGCGGCGTCAGGTCCTCGGGCGGCGCCTCCTCGGAGACGTCGGCGACGATGCAGGTGACGTTGTCGGTGCTGCCGGCCTCGAGGCTGGCGCGGACCAGCTCGACCGCGGCGAAGTCGGGCGTGCCCGTGGCGAGGATGTCGGCCATCCTGGCGTCGGTGAGCGTGCCGCAGGCGCCGTCGCTGCAGAGGAAGATCCGGTCGCCGACCTCGGCGGGGAAGTCGAAGAGGTCGGGCTCCTCGTGCCGGATGCCGTCGACCGCCTTGAGGATGAGGTTGCGGTGCGGGTGGGTCCGCGACTGCTCCTCGGTGATGCGGCCCTCGTCGATCAGGGACTGGACGAAGGTGTGGTCATGGGTGAGCTGGCGCAGCTCGCCGCGGCGGTAGAGGTAGGCGCGGCTGTCGCCGATGTGGCCGATGCCGAAGCGGGCACCGTCGAAGAGCGCGACGGTCGCGGTGGTGGAGGTGCCGTTGAGGCCCGGGTCCTCCTCGACCAGCTCGGCGATGCGGTCGTCGGCGCGGTGCACGGCGCCGGCGACCTGGCCGAGGATGTCGGCGTCGGGCTCCCGGTCGAGCTTGCGCAGCGCCTGGACCGCGGTGCTGGACGCCAGGTCGCCGCGTACGGCACCTCCCACGCCGTCGCAGACGGTGAGCAGCCACGGGCCGGCGTAGCCGCTGTCCTGGTTCTCCCGGCGCACGCGCCCGACGTCGGAGATCGCGGAGTAGTGGAGGTAGAAGGTCACTTCCGCAGCTCCAGGATCGTCTTGCCGACGCGGACCTGGACGCCGAGACCGATCGTGGTGGGTTGCGTGATGCGGACCGGTCCGACGTAGGTGCCGTTGGTCGAGCCGAGGTCCTCCACGAACCAGTCGTCGCCGCTCGCCGCGACCCGCGCGTGGCGGGTCGAGACGTAGTCGTCGTCGAGCTTGATCGCGGCGTCGCTGCCGCGTCCGATGAGGAGCGGGGCCTCGGCGAGCTCCGCACGCGTGCCGGCCTCGTCGCCCTCGACCACCAGCAGGTGGGTGGGCGAGCCCCGCCGCGGCTTCCTGCCGGGCTTGGCCTTGCGGCCCGCCGGTGCAGGGGCCGCGCCGCGGGCACCCTCCGGCACGCGGGCCCCGAACATGTCGGAGCGGATCACCGAGATCGCGGAGAGCACGAAGATCCACAGGATGGCCAGGAAGGCCACCCGGATCAGGAAGAGGGTCAGCTCAGACATTCCAGCCCCCGGCCTCGTCGCGACCGCCGTCGATGCGAACGGTCATCTCGGTGTGCCCGATCTTGATGGTGGACCCGTCGCGCAGCCGCGCGCGGGTGACCTTGGACCCGTCGACCAGGATGCCGTTGGTCGAGCCGAGGTCCACCGCGTCGACTCCGTCGATGCTCACCTCGAGCTCCACGTGGCGCCGGCTCACCCCGGGGTCGTTGATCCGCAGGTCGGCCTCGGTGCCGCGGCCGATCACCAGGCCCGGCGGGCGCAGCGGGTGGCGGGTGCCGTTGACCTCGAGGGTCGCATGAGAGGACCGCGTGCGGGTGCGCTGGTCGTTGTCGGTGACGCTCGCCTGGGCCTTGCTGCGGATCCGGAAGCGACCCGTCGTGAGGTCGTCGGCGGACTCGAAGCCCACGGAGACGGGGCCGGTGAAGACGTAGCCCTGGGCGTCGGCGTGGTCCTGCAGCTGGTCGACCAGGTCCTGCTCGAGCGCGCGGCCGAGGCCGACGATGCGGTCGAGGTCGGTCACCGACAGCTCGACGTGGAAGTCGTTGGGCACCAGGCGCCCCTGGCGGCTGAGCACCTGGGCGTTGTTGTCGCACTCGCGCTGCAGCGCGGCGGCGATCTCGACGGGTTGCACGGCACTGCGGAAGGCCCGCGCGAAGACGCCGGAGATCACCTGCTCGAGTCGCTGCTCGAACCGCTGAAGGGCATTCACCGCGGGCCTCCTTTCCGCACGCTCACGTCGCATCGTCGTAGTGGGCAGGCTTCACACACCGCCCGGCCGGTGCGGCCGAGCGTACCGGCCGGACGCCCCCGGGCGAGGGTGCCGCCCCGCCGATATGGCCGATTGGGAGCGGGCCCTGAGCGTGGGGTATCTTTGCCGCTGCTTCTCGCGCGAGTGGCGGAATAGGCAGACGCGCACGGTTCAGGTCCGTGTGTCCGAAAGGACGTGGGGGTTCAACTCCCCCCTCGCGCACAGATCGAAGGCCCCGGATCCCGGGGCCTTCGTCGTTTCCGAGACCTTCGTGCGTGCGCCATGCTGGCCCCATGGCGGAGCCGAGCGACGACGAGAAGTGGCTCGTCGTCGACGGCCGACGTTGGCGGCGCACGGACCCCGCCATCCCGGAGGCCGAGCTCGCACGGCTCAAGTCCCACCTCGGCCGCGGCCGGTCCGGCGTGCGTACCGCGACGACGGACGCCGAGGTTGCCGCCACGCGGCACCGCACGCAGGTCGCCAAGGTCGGCCTCGGCGAGCGCGGCACTCCGTGGTGGGAGCAGTCCGCCGCTGAGCGGCGGGAGCGCTGGACGTCGACGCTGGCCGAGCTCGACGCCCTTGACGACTGACTCCTGACGCAGACGCGCGGACCTTGGTGCGGCGCCGACCCGCCGACGGCGCTCGAACCGCCGCCCGGGGGCGACCGATGTCCGCGTGTCTACGCCGGAGATACTCACCCCGTGACCGATCAAGCCCCCCAGCCCGCCGCCGCAGCCCTCGCCGAGCCGATGCGGTCGCGCTGGAGCGCCAGCGTGTACGACGACCGGCACCGGCTGGCCGAGTCCGAGGTCGAGACGCTCCTGCGCGCCGCCCAGTGGGCCCCGAGCGCCGGCAACAGCCAGCCGTGGGTGCTCTTCGTCTGCGTGCCGGCCACGGCCAACCACGACCGGCTCGTGACCCACCTGAGCCGGGGCAACTCCGGGTGGGTCCCGCGGGCCTCGGTCGTCTTCCTCACCGCCGCCCACGTGCGCACGGGCGAGGAGCCCGACGCGCCCGCGTACAGCGACTATGCCCTCTACGACGTCGGCCAGGCCGCCGCCCACCTCACCCTCCAGGCGCGTGCGATGGGGTTGCACGCACACCAGTTCGCCGGGTTCGACCACGAGGCCCTCGCCGATGCCCTCGGCGTGCCGGCCACCCATCAGCTGCTCACCGGCATCGCGGTCGGGCGACCCGGCGATCCCGGCGACGTCGACGAGCGGACCGCGGCTCGCGACCACCGCGAGCGGATCCGCAGGCCCTTGAGGGAGTGGGCGTTCGGTGGGCGGTTCGGTGAGCAGCCGGTTGCCGACGGGCTGGCAGACTCGGCGTCATGACTTCTCTCTCCGACTTCTCGGCGGCCGCCATCGACGGCACGGACACCGACCTCTCGCAGTACGACGGCAAGGTCGTGCTCGTGGTCAACACGGCCTCCCAGTGCGGATTCACCGGGCAGTACAAGGGCCTGCAGCAGCTGCAGGACACCTACGCCGACCAGGGCCTGGTCGTGCTCGGCTTCCCGTGCGACCAGTTCGGCAACCAGGAGCCGGGCAGCGAGGCGGAGATCTCGGACTTCTGCGAGAAGAACTACGGCGTGAGCTTCCCGCTGTTCTCGAAGGTCGGCGTCAACGGCGGCGACGCGCACCCGCTCTTCGCGTGGCTCGAGGACTCCAAGGGCGGCCTGCTCGGCTCCAAGATCAAGTGGAACTTCACCAAGTTCCTCGTCGGCCGCGACGGCCAGGTCATCGACCGCTTCGCGCCGACCACCGAGCCCGAGAAGCTCAGCAAGGACATCGAGAAGGCGCTGTGATGCGCGCCGGCGTCCTCGTCGCGGCGCTCGTCGCGACCGTGGTGGCGTCGGCTGCGCCGGCGACCGCGGCGCCCGGGACGGGGTCGGTGGGCCCGCCCGGGACGACCTCGCGCCCGGCGGTGGGGACGGTCGTCGGCCATGGCACCCCCGGCTCCTGCACCTCGCGCGCCGTGGTCCGCGCGGTCGCGGCCGGCGGAGCCATCTCCTTCGACTGCGGCCCGCAGCCGGTGAGCATCGCGATGAAGAAGACCGCCAAGGTGGTCAACACCTCCGCTCGCGTCGTGATCGACGGCGGCGGGCTGGTCACGCTGAGCGGCCAGGGGAAGCGCCGCATCCTCTACCTCAACACCTGTGACCGGGCGCAGGTGTGGACGACGTCGCACTGCAACGACCAGCCCGAGCCGAAGCTGGTGGTCAGGCGGATGCGGTTCGTGGACGGCAACGCGACCGGCCAGAGGACCGACGGTGGCGGTGGCGGCGCGGTCTTCGCGCGCGGCGGCCGCCTGAAGATCCTCGACTCCGTCTTCGTCGACAACCGCTGCGACCGCAGGGGCCCCGACCTCGGCGGTGGCGCCGTGCGCGTGCTCGACCAGCACCGCGACCGCCCCGTCGTCGTACGCCGCTCCAACTTCATCGGCGGGCGGTGCAGCAACGGTTCGGCGTTGAGCAGCATCGGCGTCTCCTGGCGCATCGCCTCGTCGACCTTCTCCGACAACCGCGCGCTCGGCCGGGGAGCCAACCCGTCGCGGCCCGGCACGCCCGGCGGCGGCTCGGGTGGCGCGATCTACCTGGACGGCAACGCCATCCACCTCGACATCGACGACTCCACCCTCACCGGCAACCACGCCCGTGAGGGCGGCGGCGCGATCTTCTTCGTCTCCAACGACCGCACCGGCACGCTCACCATCCGCGGCTCGCGGCTCACCGACAACCCGAGCGCCGGCTTCGAGACGCTGCCGGGGATCTTCTTCCTGGGTGCGAGCCGGACGATCACCGACTCGGTCGTGCGCTAGGCGCGAGGCTGGTCGACGAGGTCGGCGTACTCCGGGTGCTTGCCGATGTACGACGCCACGAAGGGGCACGACGGCACGACGGCCAGCCCCCGTGACCGGGCGTCGTCGAGCGCCCCGCGGGCCAGCGTGGCGGCGTGGCCCTGGCCGGTGTGAGCCGGGTCGACCTCGGTGTGGACGAGCGTGATCACGCCGTCGGCGAGGCGGTAGTCGATGAAGCCGAGGACCGCGTCGCCGGAGCGCAGCTCGAAGCGGTGGGCGTCGGCGCGGTCGACGAACTCGGTGTTCACCATCCGAGCCTAGACGCAGGTGACTTGCCTGTAACCCCGGCGGAGGTGGAGGGTCAACGCCATGGCCGCCACCGCATCGTCGTACTCGATCACCATGCGGTTGTACACCGCCCCGGACCACGGCGTCGTCGGCGCCGTCGCGACCGCGATCGCCACGAGCGGCGGTGTGGTGACCGCGATCGACGTGACCGAGTCGCGCCACGACCGGCTCGTGGTGGACGTGACGTGCTCGGCCTCCGACGCCGACCACTCCCAGGACCTCGTCGCCGCGGTGGCCGCGGTCGGCGGCGTGACCGTGCACAAGGTCAGCGACCGGACCTTCCTGCTCCACCTCGGCGGCAAGATCGAGGTCAACTCCAAGGTGCCGCTGCGCACCCGCGACGACCTCTCGATGGCCTACACCCCGGGCGTCGGCCGAGTGTCGATGGCGATCCATGAGAACCCTGAGGACGTCCGCAAGCTCACCATCAAGGGCAACTCCGTCGCGGTCGTCACGGACGGCTCGGCGGTCCTCGGCCTCGGCAACATCGGGCCCGGTGCGGCCCTGCCGGTGATGGAGGGCAAGGCGGCCCTCTTCAAGCGCTTCGCCGACATCGACGCGTGGCCGATCTGCCTGGCCACCCAGGACACCGACGAGATCGTCAAGGCCGTCGAGATGATCGCGCCGGGCTTCGGCGGCATCAACCTCGAGGACATCGCCGCGCCGCGCTGCTTCGAGATCGAGCGCCGGCTGCGCGAGTCCCTCGACATCCCTGTCTTCCACGACGACCAGCACGGGACCGCGATCGTCGTGCTGGCGGCGCTGACCAACGCGCTGCGCTGCGTCGAGAAACAGCTCGCCGACGTCCGCATCGTGGTGTCGGGCGCGGGTGCGGCGGGCACCGCCATCGTGACGCTGCTGCTGGCCGCAGGTGCTCGCGACGTGGTCGTGGTCGACCGCGAGGGCGCCCTGTCCGCGGACGACGCGTCCCTGTCCGCGGCCCACACCGAGCTGTCCGCGGCGACCAACCCGCGGCGGGCCACCGGCTCCCTGCGGGAGGTGCTCGTGGACGCCGACGTCTTCGTCGGGGTCTCGGCTCCCGGCATCCTGGACGCCGAGTGGATCCCGACCATGGCCACGGACCCCATCGTCTTCGCGCTCGCCAACCCCGACCCGGAGGTCGACCCGGCCGAGGCCGACAAGTACGCCGCCGTGGTCGCCTCGGGCCGCTCCGACTACCCCAACCAGATCAACAACGTGCTCGCCTTCCCCGGTGTCTTCCGCGGTCTGCTCGACGCCGGTGCCGACGAGGTCACCATCGACATGTTGCTGCGCGCGGCCAAGGCGATCGCCGACACGGTCAGCGCCGAGGAGCTCCACCCGGCCTTCATCATCCCGAGCGTCTTCCACCCCGACGTGACCAAGCGCGTCGCCTCGGCGATCAGCGGCCGCGAGGGCTGAGAGCCTCACGACTGGGGGAAGTCCTGCGCGGTTCGGCCGTTGCAACGGCCTGTCCGCGCGGGAGTCCCCGCTCAGGCGGTGACTCCTGCACGGGCCCGAACCCTCAGCCCGACACCCGCCGCGGCCACCAGAACTTCTCGCCGAGCGTCAGGGCGAGCGCCGGCACCAGCACGGTGCGCACGACGAGCGTGTCGAGCAGCACGCCGACGAAGATGATCGCGCCGAGCTGGGCCAGCACCACCAGCGGCAGCACGCCCAGCACCGCGAAGACCGCGGCGAGCAGGATGCCGGCGCTCGTGATCACGCCACCGGTGGCGGTCAGAGCGCGCAGCATCCCGACCCGGGTGCCGTGCTCGCGCGCCTCCTCGCGGGCCCGGGTGACGAGGAAGATGTTGTAGTCGACACCGAGGGCGACCAGGAACAGGAACGCCAGCAGCGGCACCCCGGTGTCCATCGCCTCGAAGCCGAAGACGCCCCGGAAGAGCCACCACGAGGCGCCCATGCTGGCGGCGTACGTCGCGACGACGGTCGCCACGAGCAGCACCGGCGCGACGACCGAGCGCAGGAGCAGCAGCAGCGCGCCGAGGACCAGCAGCAGGATGAGCGGCAGGATCAGCAGCCGGTCCTTCGCCGCATAGTCGCCGGCGTCGAGCGACTGGGCGTCGCCACCGCCGACGTAGGTGTCGGTGAAGTCGGCGACGGAGGCCCGGACGTCGAGCACGATCGCCTGCGCCCGGTCGCTGCCGGGGTCCGCATCGGGAACGGCGTCGATCCGGGCGATGCCGGCCCCGGTGGTCGTGACGCGCGCCGAGCTGATGCCGTCGATCGTCTCGACGGCCGCGAGGACCTGCTCGGGATCGTCGCGGGTCACGACCTGGACCGGGTCGCTGGTGCCGGCGGGGAACGACTCGCCGAGGCGCTCGGCCGCCGAGATCGCCTCGGGCTTCTCGAGGAACTGGTCGGAGGGATCGAGCCCGGTGCTGATGCTCAGCGTGCCGCTCGCCAGGGCGGCCAGGACCACGACCGTGCCGATGACGAAGGTGCGTGGGCGGCGGGCCACCGCGTCCCCGACCCGGTGCCAGAGCGAGGTGTCGGAGTCCACGAGGACGGTGTCGCCGACGTGCGGCACCCGCGGCCAGAACACCCAACGCCCGAAGAGCACGAGGGCGGCCGGAAGAACGACGAGCGCGAACGTCGCGGCGATGACGACACCGACGGCGCACGCCAGGCCGAGCCCGCGGGTCGTCGGGATCACGGACAGGAGCAGGGTGAGCAGGCCGAGGACGACGGTGATCGAGCTCGAGGCGACGGCCTCGGCGGTGCGCGAGACGGCCCGCGCCATGGCGAGGTGGCGCGAGTCCTCCTTCTTGAGCTCGTCGCGGTAGCGCGAGATCAGCAGCAGGGCGTAGTCGGTGCCGGCGCCGAAGACGAGCACGCTGAGGATGCCGATCGTGGACTCGTCCCAGGCCACGCCGGTCAGCTCGAGCACGTTGGTCGCGACGATGGCCGAGAGCCGGTCGGCGATGCCGACCACCGCCAGCGGCACCAGCCAGAGGACCGGACTGCGGTAGGTGAGGATCAGCAGCAGGGCGACGACACCGGCGGTCGACAGCAGCAGGCGAAGGTTGGCGCCGTCGAAGACCTGGCCGATGTCGGCCTGGATGCCCGCTGGGCCGGTGACCTGCACGTCGAGCCCGTCGGGGGCGTCCTCGCGGAGCTGCTCGCGCAGGGACTCGACCTTGTCGATGTTGTCCGTCGCGGACGACGACGTCACCGGGATCGCGGCGAAGGCCGCGGTGCCGTCCTCGGAGACGAGGACCGGGCCGGTCTGCTCGCCGCCCGGCTGAGCGGCCCGCTCGCCGCCGGTCTGCTCGCCGCCGGGCTGTCCACCGCCGTCCCGCGAGAGCAGCTCGACGGCCTGGGTGTTGAGGTCCTGCTCGGTGGCCTGGTCGATCTCTCCGGACCCCGCCGTCCAGAGCACGATCGCGACCTGCCCGTCGTCCTCGGGCAGCCGGTCGGCCAGCTCGACGGCGAGGGTGCTGTCGGCGCCCGCGGGCAGGTTGTCGATCGCGCTGTTGTCGCGCTCTCCCTCGGGCACCAGCGCGATCACCGCCAGGGCGAGGAGGATGGGCACGAGCGCCACCAGCCACGCCGTACGACGCCCGGTGACGAAGCGGGCGGGAGCGGGAGGCTGGTGACCGGGCACGTGAGTTCCTAGGATCGAGTGGCTAAGCGAGTAGATTGCTAAGTAAGTTAGCGACCATCGACGTCGTACGCAACATGGAGAGGAAGACCGTGAGTCGCCCAGACCAGCCGTCCCAGGGATGGGACACGACCGGCAGCCTCGAGGCGCTGCGCGAGCTGGTCACGACCGGCGCGCGGGTGAACCACGTGGTGGCCCGGCGGGCCGGCATCAGCGACACCGAGCTGGTCACGCTCGAGCACCTCGGGCGTGAGCAGATCGGTCCGGCCGAGGTGGCGCGTCGCCTGGAGGTCTCGACGGCCGCGGCGACCGGGATCGTCGACCGTCTGGTGGCCCGCGGTCACGTCGAGCGGCGCGCACACACGGCCGATCGCCGCCGCACGGAGCTGGTGCTGACCGATTCCGGGCGCGGGGAGGTGGTCGGCCACCTGCTGCCGATGTTCATCGCCCTCGACCGGCTGGACCGGAGCTTCACCGAGGACGAGCGCGCACTGGTGGAGCGCTATCTGCGCGGTGCCATCGAGGCCTTCGAGCAGGTGCTGGAGCCGGGTCCCGGCCCGACGGCCTAGTCGTCCGCGCCGGCCTTGCGGTGCGCGACCAGCGCCGCGCCGACGATCCCGGCCCGGTTCTGCAGGGTGGCGGGGACCATCTCGGTCTCGACCTTGATCAGGTGGCCGAAGTTGTCCCACGACTTGCTGACCCCGCCGCCGACGACGAACAGGTCGGGGGTGAAGAGCCGCTCCAGGTGGCGGAAGTAGGCGGTGAGCCGCTCCGACCACGCCTCCCAGCTGAGGCCTTCGCGCTCGCGCGCGCTCGTGGCGGCGCGGACCTCCGCGACCTCGCCGTCGAGCTCGAGGTGGCCCATCTCGGAGTTGGGCACCAGCTGGCCGTCGAAGATCATCGCCGAGCCGATCCCGGTGCCCAGCGTGATGACCATGACCAGTCCCCGCCGGCCCTTGGCCGCGCCGTACTCGGCCTCCGCGAGCCCGGCCGCGTCGGCGTCGTTGACGACGTGGACCTCGCGGCCGAGGGCACCGGTGAAGATCGCGTCGGCGTCCTCGCCGATCCACGACTTGTCGATGTTGGCGGCGGAGAGCACCACCCCGCGACGGACGATGCCCGGAACAGTCACGCCGACCGGTGTCGTCGAGGCGGGGACGCTGTCGACGATCTGCTGGAACACCTGCGCCACGGCCTGCGGGCTGGCCGGCTTGGGGGTGTCGATGCGGACGCGGTCGTGGGCGAAGTCGCCGTGCGCGAGATCGACGGGCGCGCCCTTGATCCCGGTGCCGCCGAAGTCGATGCCGAAGGGATGCTGCATGGGGCCAACCTAGCGGCCGCCGGAA
The DNA here is from genome assembly GCA_038259535.1 of Propionibacteriales bacterium. Classification (GTDB taxonomy): domain Bacteria; phylum Actinomycetota; class Actinomycetes; order Propionibacteriales; family Nocardioidaceae; genus Nocardioides. The sequence goes on from JBBSOR010000007.1 coordinate 25,184, forward strand.
CGTCGGTGCGCCGCTGGCTCACGGAGCGGCAACCACCGGGTACCCGGTGATCGGTGAGCTTCTCAACCGTTGCAACGGTCAGGAACCCGCGCGACCACCGGCTACCCGGTGGTTCGCGAGTTGACAGATTCACCCCCCTTGTCAAAGCACTTGACAGATCATATGGTCCTGTAAACCCCGACCGAGGAGGTCAACCGATGGCCGGCTACCCCACGCGCCTCGCCCCGAGCGGCACCGTGCGCGACGGCACCACCGATCTCTGGACGGACCGCAAGCGCTACCTGTGGCTGATCGGCCTGGTGGTGCCGAGCCTGGCCTTCGTGGGTTTCGGCGGCTACGTCGCCACCGGCTGGAGCATCTGGTGGTGGATCGGGCCGATCGTGATCCTCGGCGTCGTCCCGGCGATCGATCTCATCGCCGGCCTCGACCGCTCCAACCCGCCCGACGACGTGATCGAGGCGCTGGAGCAGGACCGCTACTACCGGTGGATCACCTACCTCTTCCTGCCGATCCAGTACGTCGGCTTCGTCGCGGCCATGGCCCTCGCCGGTGGGTGGGACGCCTTCGGCGTGCTGGCCGACCAGCCGCTGACCACGCTCGACAAGGTCGGGCTGGCCATCTCGATCGGCTGCATCGGGGGCATCGGCATCAACACCGCCCACGAGCTCGGCCACAAGAAGGAGGCCAACGAGCGCTGGCTGTCCAAGGTCGCCCTCGCGCAGGTCTTCTACGGCCACTTCTACATCGAGCACAACCGCGGCCACCACGTGCGCGTGGCGACGCCGGAGGACCCGGCGAGCTCCCGGCTCGGCGAGAGCTTCTATGAGTTCTGGCCGCGCACGGTCGGCGGCTCGGTGCGGTCCGCCTGGCGCCTGGAGAAGCGCCGCCTCGCGCGCCGCAAGCAGAGCCCGTGGCGCCTCGACAACGACGTGCTCAACGCCTGGCTGATGTCGCTGGTCCTGTGGGCGGGGGTGCTCGTCGCGTTCGGCCTCGAGGTCGCGCCCTACCTCCTCATCCAGGCGGTCGTCGGCTTCTCGCTGCTCGAGGTCGTCAACTTCATGGAGCACTACGGGATGCTGCGCCAGAAGGTCGGCGAGGGTGAGCGCCAGCGCTACGAGCGCGTCCTGCCCGGCCACAGCTGGAACTCCAACAACATCGCCACCAACGTGCTGCTCTACCACCTCCAGCGGCACAGCGACCACCACGCCAACCCCACCCGGCGCTACCAGACGCTGCGCGACTTCGAGGAGAGCCCGACCCTCCCGACCGGCTATGCCGGGATGATCGTGCTCGCCATCGTTCCCGCCGTGTGGCGCCGCGTGATGGACCAGCGGGTGGTCGACCACTTCGGAGGCGACGTCTCGCTGGCCAACGTCAGCCCCCGCAAGCGGCAGACGTACGCCGCCCGCTACGGAGCAACCGGTCGAGTGCGCGGCTCCGTGGCGAGTGGTGCCGCGAGCGCACTCGACCCACGGGCCGAGGTGCTGGCCGCGCGCTGCCCGGGATGCGACTACGTCTACGACGTGGCCGCGGGGGACGAGCACGAGGGCTTCGCCGCCGGCACGGCGTGGGCCGACATCCCGAGTGACTGGTGCTGCCCCGACTGCGGGGTGCGCGACAAGCTCGACTTCGTCCCGTGCGAGCCGGAGACCTCGCTCGCCTGAGCGCGTCGTACGCCGCCGAGCCGGGGTCGCGGGCCCTCCCTAGACTGCGGGCCATGGAGGGGACCACGCGCGAGCGGATCATCGGTGCGGCCGTGCGGCTGACCAGCTCCTCGGGGTGGGCCTCGGTGACCATGGCGCGCCTGGCCGAGGAGGTCGGGGTGAGCCGGCAGACCGTCTACAACGAGGTCGGCGCCAAGCCCGCGTTGGCCGAGACGATGATCCTCGAGGAGCTCGCGCGCTTCCTGGCGGTGGTCGAGCGGGCCTTCGACGCCGAGCCCGACGACCTGACCCGCGGCATCGAGCGCGCGGTCACCGACGTCCTCACCTATGCCCGCGCCAACACGCTCCTCCACGCCGTGGTCAGCGCGACACACGGCGCCGACACCGAGCTGCTCCCGCTCCTGACCACCAACGCCGGCGGCCTGCTGGAGGTCGCCAAGCAGGTCGTCCTCGCGCGCGTCGCGCCCTACGCCCCGGGCATCGACCCGACCCACCTCGAACCCGCCACCGACATGGTCGTGCGGGTCGTGCTGAGCCACGTCATGCAGCCCTCGGGCTCGCCGCAGCAGACCGGGGCCGACATCGCCTGGCTCGCCGGCCGGGTCCTCGAACGCTGAGCCCTACGCTGGTCGGGTGAGCGGAGTCGCGTGGGGTACGCCGACCGCGCGCGGCGTCGTCGCCGCGGCCACCCTCGGGTCGGGGCTGACGCTGCTCGACGGCACGGTCGTCAACGTGGCCCTGCGGACGATGGGCGAGGACCTCGACGCATCGCTGTCGCAGCTGCAGTGGATCACCAACGGCTACCTCCTCTCGATGGCCTCGCTCATCCTGCTCGGGGGATCGCTGGGTGACCGGCTCGGGCGTCGACGCATGTTCATCCTCGGCACGGTGTGGTTCGCCCTCGCCTCGCTGCTGTGCGGCGTCGCGCCGACGGCGGAGGTGCTGATCGTCGCCCGGGTGCTCCAGGGCGTCGGTGGTGCGCTGCTGACACCCGGCAGCCTGGCGATGATCCAGGGCGCCTTCCGTGCCGAGGACCGCGGCCGCGCGATCGGCGCCTGGTCCGGGCTGGGCGGCATCGCGGCCGCGCTGGGGCCGCTGGTCGGCGGACTGCTCATCGACCACGCGTCGTGGCGCTGGATCTTCCTCATCAACCTGCCGCTCGCGGCGCTCACGGTGTGGCTCGCCATCCGGTGGGTGCCGGAGACCCGCGACCCGCGCGCACACGGTCGCTTCGACCTCGCCGGCGCGGCCCTCGCCTCGCTGACGCTGGCCGGCACCACCTGGGCCCTGACCGATGCGGGCGGCGCCCTGTCCGGGTGGGCCGCCGGCCTCGGGCTGTGCGCTGCGGTCGGTTTCGTGGTGGTCGAGCGCCGGGTGCGCGAACCCATGGTGCGCCTGGACCTCTTCGCCGACCGGACCTTCAGCGCCGCCAACTCGATGACCCTGCTGGTCTACGCCGCCCTGGGCGCGATCCTCTTCTTCCTCGTCCTCCAGCTGCAGACCGTCGGCGGCTACACCGCTCTCGAGGCGGGGCTGTCCACCCTGCCGATCACCGCCTGCATGCTGCTCCTGGCCGCTCGCGGCGGCGCGCTCGCCGCCCGCATCGGGCCGCGGATCCCGATGACGGTCGGCCCGATCGTGATGGCCTGCGGCACGCTCCTGCTCCTGGCCGTGGGGCCGGGCGTGACGTGGTGGCGTGACGTGGCCCCGGGCCTGACCGTCTTCGGCCTCGGTCTCGCGCTGATGGTCGCACCGCTGACCGCCACCGTCCTGGCCGCGGCGCCCGACGAGGACACCGGCATCGCCAGCGGCATCAACAACGCCCTCGCCCGGGCCGGGTCCCTGCTCGCGGTCGCCGCACTCCCCATGGCGGTGGGGCTCGTGGGCGACGACTACCGCGATCCCGTGCGCCTCGACACGGCGTACGGGTCCGCGATGCTCGTCTGCGCGAGCCTGCTCGTGGTCGGCGGGCTGGTCTCGTGGCTCGCGATTCCCCACCGGATCCGCCGACCCGCTGCCTAAGGTCTGTGACATGCGCGTACGACGGAGGGCCGAGGTGGCGGCCGCGGCTGCGCTGACCCTCCTGCTCGGAGCGTGCAGCGAGTCGGGGACGACCGCCCAGCCGGATCCGACTCCGGCGTCCGAGACCTCGAGCGCCACCCCCCCGACGACCTCGACGGCGCCGGTCGCCGATCCGGCGCACGCCGTGGATCCGCCCGGCAAGCGCGAGGGGCGGCTCTGGAGCGCCGACATCCTGGTGCAGTGGGACCAGCCCCTCGACGACGACCTGGTGAAGCGCATCGAGAAGCTCAGCGGCGTCGCCCACACCGAGCGCATCGGCCTGGCGCAGGTCAGCCTGGAAAACCGGGTCCTCACCGTCGCCGCGGTCGACCCCGGCGCCTACCGGCTCTTCACGCGCGCCGACGTGGCCGACTTCCAGGAGGCCTGGGACCGGGTCGCCGGCGGCGAGATGGCGACCGACGAGGGGGTCGCCCGACGCCTGGCCGACACCGACGGGATGATCCGGCTCGGCCTCAACGAGTCGGCCCCGCTCCTGCACGTGGGGGCGTACACCCCCCAGATCCCCACCATCGACCTGGTCGTCAACACGGCCTGGACCGACGACATCCAGATGGCCACCGACAACGGCCTGCTGATCTCCACCGACGACATCACCCCCGCCAGCATCCGCAAGCCTCTCGAGAGGCTGGTCGGCAAGGACGTCTCGGTCCAGATGCTCGACGTCGCCTCGCGGATCGGACTCGACCCCGACGCCACCCTCACGGCCATCCCGACCGGCGGCACGCTGGGCAGCGTCGTCGGCACCTACCGCTACACCGTCCTCGGCGGCGGCCGGATCGCGCCGGAGTCCGCGTGGGTGGCGGCCAACATCCGCACCGAGGTGGTGCCGATCCTCGGCAGCGTCACCTGCCACCGGGACCTCTTCCCCCAGTTGCGCGCGGCCCTGCTCGAGGTGCGGCAGCGCGGGCTCGCCGACGCGATCCACCCGGGGGAGTACGCCGGCTGCTACTACCCACGCTTCATCGCCGGCACGACCACCCTGTCCAACCACTCCTTCGGTCTCGCTCTCGACCTCAACGTCCCCGGCAACGGCCGCGGCACGGTCGGGGAGATCGACCGCGACGTGGTGGCGATCTTCAAGACCTGGGGCTTCGCCTGGGGCGGCGACTGGCGCTACACCGACCCGATGCACTTCGAGCTGAGCGAGGTCAAGGCCGTCGGCTGAAACGGTGCGTGGCTAGGGTCCACCCATGCGCGCAGTCCAGGTCGTCACGCCCACCGGTCCCGCCGACATCGAGGTCCGTGAGGTCTCCGCACCCACCCCGGGCGACCACGACGTGCTCGTCGAGGTGCACAGCGTGGGCGTCGCGTTCCCCGACCTCCTGCTGAGCCGCGGCGAATACCAGTTCAAGCCCGAGCCGCCGTTCACGCTCGGCGTCGACTTCGCCGGTGTGGTCCTCGATGCCGGAGCCGATGCGGCCCGCCCCGGATCCAGCGCCTTCACGGTCGGCCAGCGGGTCGCCGGGGTCAACCTCCACGGCGGCGCGGCCGAGGTCGTCGCCAACCCGGCGATGTTCACCTTCGCGCTGCCCGACCAGCTGTCGTACGACGAGGGCGCGGCGCTGCCGATGAACTACCTCACCGCCCTCTTCGCGCTCGAGGAGCGCGGCAGCCTGCGGGACCGCGAGACCGTCCTCGTGCACGGCGCCGCGGGCGGTGTGGGCACCGCGACGCTGCAGGTGGCCAAGGGCCTCGGCGCCCACACGATCGCCGTGGTCAGCACCGAGGAGAAGGCTGCGTTCGCGCGTGCCGCCGGTGCCGACGAGGTCGTGGTCGGCCCGGACTTCAAGGGCGCGGTCAAGGACCTGACCAACGGCCGCGGGGTCGACGTGGTCCTCGACGTCGTCGGTGGTGACGCGTTCACCGACTCCCTGCGGTGCCTGGCCGAGCAGGGACGGATCCTCGTCGTCGGCTTCGCCGCCGGCCAGGGCATCCCCGAGGTGAAGGTCAACCGGCTGCTCCTCCGCAACACCGACGTCCGCGGTGTCGGGTGGGGGGCCTACGCGATGACCCGCCCGGGCTACATGCAGAAGCAGTGGCAGCGGCTCGCGCCGATGATCGAGTCGGGCGTCGTCAGGCCACCGATCGGTGCGACCTACGACATGGCCGACTTCGGGCGGGCGCTCGTCGACATGGACGAACGCCGCACCCTCGGCAAGTCGGTCGTCCGGGTGCGCTGAGGTCAGCGCACCCGAGCTGGCCCAGCCGGTCCGTCTGGGCCGCCGCGTTAGGGTCGGCGCGTGACGATCCTCGACGCCGCCCGCGACGGCATGAACCCCGACATCCGCCCCCAGGACGACCTCTTCGGCCACGTCAACGGTCGGTGGCTGGAGGAGGCCGAGATCCCCTCCGACAAGTCGAGCTGGGGCGCGTTCATCGCGCTGGCCGACGCCGCGGAGCAGCAGGTGCGCGACATCATCACCGAGCTCGCCGACCGCCCGCGCGGCGAGCTCGACGAGGACGAGCGCAAGGTGGGCGACCTCTACGCCTCCTTCATGGACACCGACACGATCGCGGCCAAGGGCCTGCAGCCGGTGCAGGGCCTCCTCGACCAGGCGCACGGGATCGGTGACCTCACCGGGCTCGCGGCGTTCCTCGGCATGTTCGAGCGCATCGGCGGCCCCGGCCTCTTCGGCTCCTACATCACCCCGGACCGCGGCGACGCCTCGCGCAACATCGTCTACCTCGCCCAGGGCGGCCTCGGCCTGCCGGACGAGTCCTACTACAGCGACGAGAAGTTCGCCGAGATCCGCGAGAAGTACCTCGCCTACCTCACGACGCTGCTCACCCTCAGCGGTCACGAGGACCCGACGTCGGCGGCCGCCTCGGTGCTGGCGTACGAGACCCGGCTGGCCGAGGGCCACTGGGAGGCCGCCGCGACGCGCGACGTGCAGAAGACCACCAACCACAAGAGCCTCGAGGAGCTCGTCGAGCTGTGCCCGGCCTTCGACTGGGTCACCTATGTCACCGGTCTCGGGGGCACCGAGGAGACGCTGCGCACGACGATCGTGATGCAGCCCGACTTCTTCTCCCACCTCTCGACGGTGCTCCGAGAGACGCCGATCCAGGCGTGGCGCGACATCCTGCACGTGCGGATCATCCGCAGGTCCGCGCCCTACCTGCCCGACGAGTTCGTCGAGGCCAACTTCGACTTCTACGGCCGCACCCTCAACGGCACCCCGGAGCTGCGGGCCCGCTGGAAGCGCGGCGTCGACTTCGTGGAGGGTGCCATCGGCGAGGCCGTCGGCAAGGTCTACGTCTCGCGGCACTTCCCGCCGACGTCGAAGCAGATGATGGACGAGCTGGTCGCCAACCTGGTCACCGCCTACCGCCGCTCGATCGAGACGCTCGACTGGATGGGCGAGGACACCAAGCAGAAGGCCTACGACAAGCTCGACCGCTTCTACCCCAAGATCGGCTACCCGACGGAGTTCCGCGACTACTCCGCGCTGGCCATCGCCAGCGACGACCTGATGATGAACGTCAATGCCGCGTCGGCGTTCGAGACCGACCGGCAGCTGGAGAAGGTGGGCCAGCCCGTCGACCGCGACGAGTGGCTGATGCTGCCGCAGACCGTCAACGCCTACTACCACCCGGGCACCAACGAGATCTGCTTCCCTGCCGCCATCCTCCAGCCGCCGTTCTTCAGCCCCGACGCCGAGGAGGCCGAGAACTACGGCGGCATCGGCGCCGTCATCGGCCACGAGCTCGGTCACGGCTTCGACGACCAGGGTGCGCAGTACGACGGCGACGGCAACCTGCACGACTGGTGGACCGCCGCCGACAAGAGTGCCTTCGAGGCCAAGTCGCAGGCCCTGATCGCGCAGTACGACGAGTTCGAGCCCCGTGAGCTGCCCGGCGAGCACGTCAACGGCAGCCTCACCGTCGGCGAGAACATCGGCGACCTCGGCGGCCTGACCATCGCCCACAAGGCCTACGTCATCAGCCGCGACGGCGACGCCTCGATCGACGAGCGGCGCACCCTCTTCCTCAACTGGGCCCACGTGTGGCGCACCAAGCGCCGCAAGGAGCAGGAGCTGCAGTACCTCACGATCGACCCGCACAGCCCCGCCGAGTTCCGCGCCAACATCGTGCGCAACCTCGACGAGTTCCACGAGGTCTTCGAGACCCGGCCCGACGACGGCCTCTGGCTCGAGCCGGAGGGCCGCGTCCGGATCTGGTGATCGACCGCCCGAGCCACCTCGAAGCCGGCCTGTCGCAGGCCTTCCTCCTTGGTGATGTCCCACGCTTGCCGGGTGCCCTCACGGTGGTCGGCGCCGTCGACCTCGACCGCAGCGGAGACGTGGTCGGTAGCGTCATGGAGCTGGCCCACCGACCCCCGACGGGTGGGATCACCCACGCTCGGGTGCGGTGACACGTGCCCGGTCGCGATTGAATGGAGCCGTGACGCTGCCCGGGCATGACCAGTCCACCCATCGGCTCCGCATGGAGTGGGGTCCGACGGGCGCCGCCGAGGTCCCGGCGGACTATGCCGTGGTCGTCGACGTGCTGTCCTTCACCACCACCCTCAGCGTGGCGCTGGAGCGTGGCATCGAGGTCTTCCCGTTCCGCTGGAAGGACTCCCGCGCCGCCGAGCACGCGCTGCGGCACGGCGCGACGCTGGCCGTCGGGCGCTTCGAGGCGCTGTCGCGGGGCGACGCCCGCCACGTCTCGCTCTCACCGGCGAGCCTGTCGGAGGTCGAAGGGATCGAGCGCCTCGTGCTGCCCTCGCCCAACGGCTCGACGATCGCCTTCGCGCTCGCCGACTCCGGCGCACAGGTCATCGGGGCGTGTCTGCGCAACGCCGGTGCGGTGGCCCGGTGGCTGGCGCCCAAGGTGGCCGACGGCGCCAGCGTGGTCGTCGTACCAGCGGGGGAGCGGTGGTACGACGACACGCTCCGCCCGGCCGTCGAGGACCTCTGGGGCGCGGGTGCGGTCCTGGCGGCGCTGGTCGGCGAGCTCGAGTCCCCGGTCGCCGCGAGTCCGGAGGCCCGGATGGCGCTCGCCGCGTGGTCGGCGGCCGTCCTTCCCACCGACCTGCTCACCGCAGCGAGCGGGATCGAGCTGGCCGACGCCGGCTTCATCGCCGATGTGGAGATCGCCGCCCGGCACGACGTGAGCGAGGTCGTGCCGGCGTTGGTGGGCGAGTCGTTCCGCGACGCCGCGACGCTTCCGCCGCCCGGCCCCCGCCTGCGCCGTGTCGGCTCCTGAGCTGGTTCCCGACCGTTCGGTCTGGTGGCCGGGCCGGTGAGTCCCTAGTGTGAGGGCGGCCACACTCGGGTGGCCATCGATCTCGGAGGACCCGCATGATTCGCACGTCGTCGCCCCGCCTCGTCGCTGTGCTCGCCACGGCCCTCGTCGGCCTGCTCAGCCCCCTGCTGCTCCAGCCCGCCCACGCGGTCGCTCCGGCCTACGTCGCCCTGGGCGACTCCTACGCCTCGGGCACCGGCACCCGCTCCTACATCAGCGACGGCACCACCTGCCAGCGCTCCACGCAGGCCTACCCGAGCCTGATCGCGGCGGCGCGCGGCTACGCGCTCAACCTCCGCGCCTGCTCGGGCGCCAGGATCGCCGACGTCACCAGCGCCCAGCTGTCCGCGCTGACCCCGTCCACCACCTACGTCTCGATCTCCGTCGGCGGCAACGACGCGGGCTTCGCCGGCGTGCTGACCGAGTGCGCCCTGCCCGGCTGGGCGAGCAACTGCAACGGCAAGATCGACACCGCCCAGGCGTTCGTCAACAACACGCTCCCGGCCCAGCTCTCGACCCTCTACTCCTCGATCCGCGCACGGGCGCCCTACGCCACGGTCGTCGTGGTGGGCTATCCGCGGATCTTCATGGGTCAGGACTGCAACGCCCTGACCTGGTTCTCCCCCGCCGAGCAGGCCCGCCTCAACCAGATGGCCGACCTGATCAACACCAGGACCGCCGCGGCCGCCGCGGCCAAGGGCTTCGCCTTCGCCAACCCGACCAGCGGGTTCATCGGCCACGCCGTGTGCGACAACCCCGAGTGGATCAACGGCCTGTCCTACCCGATCGGCGAGAGCTACCACCCCAAGGCCACCGGCCACGCTGGTGGCTACACCCCGGCCGTGAGCCCGCTGCTCACCGGCGCCGCCGTCACCGTCACCGCGCAGGTCACCGCCGACTCGGCGGCCAGTGGCGCGGACCAGGCCGCGCTGCAGAGCCAGTACGCCGCCGCCGACCGCACCATCGAGCCCGAGGAGGTCGTCGCGCCCGACCTGACCAGCCCCCGGGTGCGACGCGCGGCGAAGCGGGCCGGCGTCGACCTCGACCGCTTCATCGCCCAGAGCCAGCGCCGCTGACCCACCCGGCGCCGGGAGGGCCGTCGGTCCCTGTTGGTAGACAGGGCCCATGACCACCTCCACCCAGCCCGCCGTCACCGACGACGTACGCCGCTCCGCCCGCGAGGCTGCCGAGCGCCACCTCACGGCGCTGGTGGGTCGTGAGGACGCCGTCCTGCGCGAGGACCAGTGGGCCGCGATCGAGGCGCTCGCTGTCGACCGGCGTCGCGCGCTCGTCGTCCAGCGCACCGGGTGGGGCAAGTCGGCCGTCTACTTCGTGGCGACCAAGCTGCTGCGCGAGGGTGGTGCCGGTCCGACCGTGATCGTCAGCCCGCTGCTGGCGCTGATGCGCAACCAGATCGCCGCCGCCGAGCGCGCGGGCATCCGTGCGGTGACGATCAACTCGACCAACATCGACCAGTGGCAGCCCATCCACGACCAGATCGCCTCCGGCGAGGTCGACGTGCTGCTGGTGAGCCCCGAGCGGCTCAACAACCCCGGCTTCCGCGACGAGGTCCTGCCCCGCCTGGCCGCGACCTGCGGCCTGCTGGTGGTCGACGAGGCCCACTGCATCTCCGACTGGGGCCATGACTTCCGCCCCGACTACCGCCGTCTGCGCACCCTCCTTGCCGAGCTGCCGGCGGGCATCCCCGTGCTGGCCACCACGGCGACGGCCAACGCCCGGGTGACCAACGACGTGGCCGAGCAGCGGGGCGTGCACGCCGACGGCTCGGCCGACGCGGTCCTGGTGCAGCGCGGCACCCTCGACCGAGAGTCGCTGCGGCTCGGGGTCGTCCAGCTGAAGATGCCCGAGCAGCGGCTGGCCTGGCTGGCCGACCACCTCGCCGAGCAGCCCGGCTCCGGCATCGTCTACTGCTTGACGGTCGCCGCCACCCAGGAGGTCGCGGGCTACCTCCGCGCCCGCGGCCTGGAGGTCGCGGCCTACTCCGGCCAGACCGAGCCCGACGAGCGGCACGGTCTCGAGCAGGCCCTGGTCGAGGGTCGGGTGAAGGCGCTGATCGCGACCAGCGCCCTGGGGATGGGCTTCGACGCCAGCCTCGGCTTCGTGATCAACCTCGGTGCGCCGCAGTCCCCGGTGGCCTACTACCAGCAGGTCGGCCGCGCCGGCCGCGGCACCGACGACGCCACCGTCGTCCTGCTGCCGCAGATCGAGGACCGCGACATCTGGGCCTACTTCGCCTCCCTCGGCTTCCCCCGTGAGGAGCAGGTGCGCGAGACGCTGGCGGCGCTGGCCGACTCCGACCGACCGCTGTCCACCGCGACGCTGGAGACCCGGGTCGAGCTCGGTCGCAACCGGCTCGAGTCGATGCTCAAGGTGCTCGACGTCGACGGCGCCGTCCAGCGCGTGCAGGGCGGCTGGGTCGCGACCGGCCGGCCGTGGGACTACGACGCCGAGCGCTACGCCCGGGTCGCGGAGGCCCGCGAGCGCGAGCAGCAGGCCATGCTCGGCTACCTCACGACCGACCGGTGCCGGATGCGCTACCTCCGCGAGCAGCTCGACGACCCCGACGCGACCGACTGCGGCCGGTGCGACAACTGCGGCGGCCTCAACCTCTCCACCTCGGTCAGCCAGGCGGCGGTCGCCGAAGCCGGCGAGCGGCTCTCTCGCCCCGGCGTGACGATCGATCCGCGCCGGATGTGGCCCACCGCCCTCGCCCACCTCGGCCTCGACCTCAAGGGCAAGATCCCCGACGGTGCCGAGCCCGGGCGGGCCGTCGCCCGACTCACCGACCTCGGGCACGGCCAGGCCCTGCGCGCCCTCTTCCGCGAGGACACCCCGGACGGTCCCGTGCCCCCGGCGCTCGCGCAGGCCGTGATGGACGTGATGAAGGACTGGGCCCCGGAGTGGTCGTCTCGCCCCGACGCGATCGTCGTGGTCGAGTCGGCGACCCGACCCACCCTCGGTCGCGACCTCGCCGACGGCCTCTCGCGCGTCATGCAGGTCCCCATCGTCGGCACCTGGGCGATCCGTGACGCCTCCGTGCCCCCGCGGGCCGGCCAGTCCAACTCGGCCCAGCGCGTCGCCGCGCTGCGCCGTCGCGGCGGGCTCGACGCCCAGGTCCCCGCCGGCGCGACCGTGCTGCTGGTCGACGACCAGGTGGCGTCCGGCTGGACCCTCACGGTCGCGGCGACCGCGATCCGCGCGGCCGGTGCGTCCGCCGTGCTCCCGCTGGTGCTCGCCTCCCAGAGCTGAGCCGGTACCGACCTGGCTCAGTGACCCAGCATCGCGGCCGGGTCGACCGGAGCGAGCTTGGTGCGGGGCAGGAACGCCGCCGGGATGAGGCAGCACGCGACCAGGATCGTGGCGACGATGAACACCGTCGCGAACGAGTCGGCCATGTCGCCGCGCACCTGTGCCAGGACGTTGTCGAGCTGGGAGGCGGAGAGCCCGAACTTCTCGAGCACCGCCGCGACCGCGCCCTGGTTGTCGCCGGCTTCGCGGACGGCGCCGGCGACGGCCACCGAGTCCTTGCCCTTGAGCTCGTTGGTGAGGATCACCGAGAAGAGCGCGGTGCCCATCGAGGCCGCGACCTGCTGGGTGATGTTGACCAGGGTCGAGCCCCGGGCGACGTTGTGCGGGGTCAGCGTCGCGAGGGCCGCGGTCATGATCGGCATCATCGTGGCGCCCATGCCGAGCCCCATCACGAAGAGCGCGGCCAGGATGTAGGTGTAGGAGGTGTCCGCACCGATCTGGGTGAACATCGCCATGCCGACGGTGATCACCGTGATGCCGACCAGCACGATCTTGCCGGGACCGATCTTGTCGGCCAGGACCCCGGCGATCGGCATGGTGATCATCGCGCCGACACCCTGCGGGGCCAGCAGCAGACCGGCGCCGAGGGCGGTCTCGCCGCGGACCTGGATGAAGTAGAGCGGGAAGAGCAGCGAGGCGCCGAAGAAGGCGAGCGAGAACAGCATCATCGCGATCACGGCCACGGTCATGTTGCGGTTTGTGAACAGGCGCAGCTCCACCAGTGGGTGGATGTTGCGCCTGGCGAGCGCCCAGGGCACGAAGGCCACGATCAGCAGGGCGCCGAGGACCATCGGGATCATGACCTCGCCGGCCATCGCGGTGCCGTGCTCGGGGATCGAGCTGACGCCGTAGAGGAACGCGGCCAGACCCGGGGACAGCAGCAGCATGCCGAGCCAGTCGAAGGTCTCCGACGGCTCGACCTCGTCCCGGGGGAGCACGATCCAGGCGTAGACACCGGCGGCGATGCCGATCGGCAGGTTGATCAGGAAGATCCAGTGCCACGAGACGGCGTCGATCAGGGCGCCGCCGAGGATCGGGCCGAAGATCGGGCCGAGCAGCATCGGGATGCCGAGCACGGCCATCACGCGACCGATGCGCTCCGGGCCGGCGGCGCGCGTCAGGATCGTCATGCCGAGCGGCATCAGCATGCCGCCGCCGAGGCCCTGCAGGACCCGGAAGAGCACCAGCGTCTCGAGGCTGGTGGCCGTGGCGCACAGCACGGACCCGGCCGTGAAGAGCAGCACGGCCAGGAGGTAGAGGCGCTTGGTGCCGAACCGGTCCGCGGCCCAGCCGGTGAGCGGGATGACGCTCGCCAGGGCCAGCGTGTAGCCGGTCATCGTCCAGGCGACGGCCGCCGCGGTGGCGTTGAACTCCTCCTGGAAGGTGCTGAGGGCCACGGAGACGACCGTGATGTCGAGGATCGACATGATGGCGCCGAGGACGACGACACCCGCAATCATCAAGACGCCCTTGTCGAGCTTGTCGGAACTGGCCGGCTGGGTCTCGCCGGACGGTATCTGGGTGTCGGTCACCCGGCCCACGATATTGGTTGCACACGACAACCACCCAATCCTTTTCGCGTGCTCTGGACCACGCCGACCGGGTATCTCAGGACGTTGTGGTGGGTGAAACGGTCGAGGCTCCCACCATTTCGTCCCTAGATTCCGGGGGTGGGCGACCCCGGCGCGGGGACGGGCGGCCGTACGCCGTCGAGGTCCTCGATCCGCGCCAGGCTCGGAGGACGCCGCTGCTGGAGGTCGCCGGCCACCGCCTCCACCTCGCGCATCACCCGCAGGATGTTGCGGCAGGTGAGCCGGGACAGGTCGTCGCCCGACCAGCCGCGCTCGGCCAGGGCGGCGAGCAGCGCGGGATAGGTGGAGACGTCCTCGAGCCCCGACGGCAGCACCTCGACTCCGTCGTAGTCGCCGCCGAGCCCGATGTGGTCGATGCCGGCCACCTCCCGCACGTGCTCGCAGTGCGCCACCACGTCGGCCAGTGTCGCGGGGGGCTGGGGGTGGTCCGCGACCCAGGCGTCCTCGAAGGCGCCGAACCGCTCGCCGTCGGCCTCGGGGATGCCGTCGGCGGCCGCGGCGGCGACCATCTCGCGGTGCCAGTCGGCGCACGCGACGTTCACGAACTTCGGGACGAAGGTCACCATGCACACGCCGTTGCCGCGGGCCATCTGCTCCAGCACGTCGTCGGGGACGTTGCGCGGGCTGTCGGTGACGGCTCTGGCCGAGCTGTGGCTGAAGATCACGGGCGCCTGCGCGACCTCGAGCGCGGCGCGCATCGTGTCGGGCGAGACGTGCGAGAGGTCGACCATCATGCCGATCCGGTTCATCTCGCGCACCACCTCGCGGCCGAAGGCGGTGAGCCCGCCGGCGGCGGGCCGATCGGTCGCCGAGTCGGCCCAGGGGGTGTTGGCGTTGTGGGTGAGCGTCATGTACCTCACGCCGAGCTCGTGCAGCTGACGCAGCGTGCCGAGCGAGCTGTTGATGGAGTGACCGCCCTCGGCCCCCATCAGCGACGCCATCCGGCCGCCGGCCCACGCCGCCTCGACCTCGTCGGCGGTCGTGGCCCACGCGAGCTGGTCGGCGTAGGTATGGGTCAACAGACGTGCGGCGTCGACCTGCTCGAGCGTCGCGCTGACGGCGTCGTCCCCGCTCAGCCGGCACGGGACGTAGACCGACCAGAACTGCGCGCCCATCCCGCCGGCGCGCATCCGGGGCAGGTCGGTGTGGGTGGGCGTGCCGCCCGTGCCGACGTCGAGGCGCCCGAAGTCGTACGCGGTCGCGACCCGTGCGGTCCACAGCAGGTCGTTGTGGCCGTCGATCACGGGATGGGAGGCCAGCAGGCTCGAGACGTCCGGGTCGCGTTGCATGGTCGTCGACGCTAGCGGGTGGGGAACGTCGTGTCGGTGCCAGGCGTTAGCGTCCTGTTGGCGAGCGCTGCCGCTGGTCGAGCAGCGAGCGCGGCGAGCGTGTCGAAACCGAGGTCTGGAGCCTGCATGAGCTTTGTCCCGGTCACCGGTCCCGCCCGGCTGTTGGTGGGGGAACCGCCCCGGGAGGGCTCGATCGAGTTCACCGACGAGCGGCGCACCATCGTGATGCCGATCCGCGGCGCACTCCCGGTGCTGGGCAAGGTCCGCGACCAGGACGACATCCACCCCTCCGTCGCACTGCTGGCGGGAGCGGCCCTGATGGGGCTCCAGCTGGTCGCCTCCGGCCGGTTCGCCCCCGACCCCGAGGGCCGGCACTGGCAGGCCGCCGGACTGGACGCAGCCGACGAGCGCCGCATCGGCGACCTCGCGCGCTCACGGTCGGGTGCGGGGTTCGACGAGGCGACGGCCGAGGGCATGGTCCGCGGCCTGCTCGACGCGGTCGTCGACACCATGCCGCGCACGACTCCGGGTCGCGCGCGCCGCGGTGCGTCGGCCCCGGCAGGGCGTTCGGAGACGCGGGCGACCAGCCCCGACGACTTCAGCGACCAGCTCCAGCAGCGCATCGCGCGGATCCGCTCCCGCGGTCGCGACGACCGGCCGCACCTGGTGTCGATCTCGTTCCGCATCGAGGCCGACGAGGAGGAGCTGGTCGCCGGCGCGGTGCGGCTGGTCACGCAGGTCCACGCCGTCGACAACGCCGCCCACATGGCCGACGCCTCCGAGCTGTGGGCGGAGACCGGACCTGATGCCGGGCACGGCTTCGGTGAGCGCGCCCGCACCCACGCGGCCATCGCGCTGCGCTCCGCGGCTGGCGCGTGGCCGGTCCTCGACCGGCTCCTCGACCTGCGGATCCCCGACCAGATCATGCTCGACACCGACGAGATCCTGTCCCTGCTCGACGGCGGCGCCGCCGCGGTGACCGAGGCGGGGCACCCCGTCATGTGGCCGAAATACCTCGACCGCGAGGTGACCCAGCGCGTCGAGCTCGGCCGCCAGTCGCGCGCGGGCGCCCGCGAGGAGCCGCTCCAGGACGGGTTGTTCGGCCCGCAGGCGCTCTTCGGCTTCGAGTGGCAGCTCTCGCTGCACGGCGAGGAGCTGTCGGACGAGGAGATGGACGAGCTCGCCCGTGCCACCAGCCCGATCATCAGGCTGCGCGACAACTGGGTCGCGGTCGACTCGGGTGTGATCAAGCGGGCGCGCAAGCGGCTGATCCGCACGATCACCCCCGTGCAGGCCCTCGCGGCGACCCTCACCGGGGTCGTCGACATCGAGGAGGTGCCCTACGAAGCGGTGGTGGGGGCGAGCCTGCTCGTCGTCCGCGACCGGCTCCGCGGCTCCGCGACCAGCGAGCCCGTGGCGGTGCCGGCCGGGCTGCGCGCCGAGCTCCGCGACTACCAGCGCCGCGGCCTGACCTGGCTGGCCGAGCTCACCTCGCTGGGCCTGGGTGCCTGCCTGGCCGACGACATGGGGCTGGGCAAGACGATCACCCTGATCGCCCTGCACCTGCACCGCGCCGCGGAGGCGGGCAGCGCCCCCACGCTCGTGGTCTGCCCGGCGTCGCTGCTCGGCAACTGGGAGGCCGAGATCCGTCGCTTCGCCCCCGGCGTCCCCGTGCGCCGCCACCACGGCAGCGCCCGCGACCTCGACGGCGTCACCGACGGGTTCGTGCTCACGACCTACGGCACCATGCGCAACGACGCGGCCCTGCTCGCCGAGGTGCCGTGGGACCTGGTCGTGGCCGACGAGGCGCAACACCTCAAGAACTCCCGCTCCGCCGCGGCGCGTGCCCTGCGCACGGTCCCGAGCCGGGCCAGGGTGGCGCTGACCGGCACCCCCGTCGAGAACGACCTCACCGAGCTGTGGTCGATCCTCGACTGGGCGATCCCCGGCCTGCTCGGCAGCCGCAACGCCTTCCGCAAGGTCTGGGCCGCGCCGATCGAGTCGGGGCTGGAGCCCACCAAGGCGCGGCAGTTCGCCGACCTGATCGGGCCCTTCCTGCTGCGCCGGCGCAAGTCCGACCCCGGCATCGCGCCCGAGCTGCCCGCCAAGACCGAGACCGACCACCTCCTCGGGCTGACCCGGGAGCAGGTCGTCCTCTACGAGACGCTCGTGCGCGAGTCGATGCGCCGCATCGAGGAGGCCGACGAGGAGACCCGGCGCGGGCTGGTGCTCAAGCTGCTCACCGGCCTCAAGCAGATCTGCAACCACCCCGCCCACTTCCTGCGCCAGCCCAACCCCAAGCTGCGCGGGCGCTCGGAGAAGCTGGAGCTCCTCGACGAGCTGGTCGGCACCGTGATCGCCGAGGACGGTGCGGTCCTCGTCTTCACCCAGTACGTCGCCATGGCGCGGCTGCTCGAGCGCCACCTGGCCACCACCGGCGTCCCCCACCAGTTCCTGCACGGCGGCACCCCGGTGCGCGAGCGCGATGCGATGGTGGCCCGCTTCCAGGCGGGCGAGCTGCCGGTCTTCCTGCTCTCCCTCAAGGCGGGCGGCACCGGTCTCAACCTCACCCGTGCCGACCACGTCATCCACTTCGACCGCTGGTGGAACCCCGCCGTCGAGGACCAGGCCACCGACCGGGCCTACCGCATCGGCCAGACGCGTCCGGTGCAGGTGCACCGCGCCATCACCCAGGGCACCATCGAGGAGAAGATCGCCGAGCTGCTCACGCGCAAGCGGTCGATCGCCGACTCGGTGCTGACCGGCGGCGAGACGGCCCTGACCGAGCTCTCCAACTCCGAGCTGCGCGACCTGGTGGAGCTGCGTCCATGACCGCCCCGGCCGGCTCGCCGGGGACCACCCACCCCCGCCTGCCCGCTCGACGCGGCGGAGGGGCGGGCACCTGGTGGAGCAAGGCCGTGCTCCGCGCGGTCGAGGAGGCGGCCTTCAGTGCCGCCGACCTCCGTGCAGGCCGGACCCTCGCGCGGGCCGGAGCGGTCGGCTCGATCACCGTCGGCGACGGCAGCGCCGTGGCTGCGGTGACCCAGGGCCACGACGCCTTCACCGTCGAGGTGAGCGTCCCGGTGCTCGACGACTCCGACGCGGCGGCCTTCACCGAGCTGGTCGCCGCGGAGTCGGGCCGGATCGCGGCGCTGCTCGCCGGTCAGCTGCCGCACGCCCTCGTCGAGGCGGTGGAGGAGGCCGGCGTCGAGCTGCTGCCCTACGGCGGTGAGCTGGGCTCGGCCTGCACCTGCGAGGCCTGGCTCGACCCCTGTCCCCACGCGCTGGCGGTGCTGACCCAGCTGGCCTGGCTCATCCAGGTGGACCCGTTCGTGCTCACGCACCTGCGCGGGCTCTCACGCGATCGCGTGCTGCGCGACCTGCACCGGATCACGCAGCCGCACGGGGTCCCGCGCGACGTGGGGGGCACCCCGGTCGTCGAGGGCCCCGATGAGGTGGACGACCTCGTCGTCGCCGAGGACGCCGCGGTCCGGGCGGCGCGGCTGCTGCAGCAGGACAGCCCGTTCGAGTCGATGTGACCCGCTCAGCCCCTGCGGGAGCGAGCGGTCCGATCAGGACAGTCCGAGGGCGCCGTGGGCCATGTCGCGGAGCACGTCGTGCATCTGCGGGTCGGGCAGTCGGCCGCTGTGCGGCGTCGAGTTGAGCAGGCCGAAGAGCACGTGCGCACGGGTGCGTGAGGCCTCCGGGCTGAGGGATGTGTCGAAGCGACGCAGCTGGGTCGCCCACACGTCGACGTAGGAGCGCTGCAGGGCCCGGACCCGCTCGCGGGCGGCGTCGGGCAGGCTGCTCCAGTCGCGGTCCTGGACCACGATCAGCGCGCGGTGGTCGATGGCGAACTGGATGTGCCACTCGACGAGCGCCTCGAGCGCCCGGCGGGGGCTCTCGGCACCGTCGACACGGTTGCGGCCCTCGGTGAGCAGGGTCTCGCTGATGGAGACCAGCATCTCGGCGAGCACCGCGTCCTTGGACTCGAAGTGCTTGTAGAGCGCCGGGCCGGAGATCCCGCAGGCCGAGCCGAGGTCGGCGACCGAGACGCCGTGGAACCCGCGCGCGGCGAAGAGCTCGGCCGCGATGTCGAGGATCTGCTGCCGGCGGGGGGTCATGGGCTCGAGGTTAGTGCCTGTTAACCGGTCGCAGGACGCCCGAGGGGTCGGCAGCGCGCGCTGGCGCCTCGGCGCCTCCCAGACAGCAAGCGGAATCACACGTACCTCCCTCGGGTGCTCCCCTGCGGGTGGCTGCCAGTGGCCGCAACCCCGCAACGGCCACTGATCCCCACGACCAGCGCACCCTGTCCCTCGGGGTCAGTCTGCCTCGCGGCCGCTCACAGGGGAAGTCGTGCCACCACCACCATCGGGGTGCGCGGGTGTGGTGCCTGCTCTACCGACGACCCGGTGGGCGCGTGACTACAGTTCCCGCATGCCGCAGATCCGAGTCGTCCTGGCCGAGGACGGCGACCTGCTCCGAGCCGGCGTGCTGGCCCTGCTGGACGGGTTCGACGACATCGACGTGGTCGCCACCGCGACCAATCTCCCGGAGCTCCTGGCGGCCGTCGCCGAGCACCACCCCGACGTGGTGCTCACCGACATCCGGATGCCCCCCGACTTCACCGACGAGGGCATCCGCGCGGCGGGGGAGCTGCGGCGTACGCATCCGGAGATCGGCGTGGTCGCGCTGACGCAGTACTCCGACGTGGAGTACGCCCTGGACCTGGTGCGCGACGGCAGCGACGGTCGCGGTTACCTCCTCAAGGAGCGGGTGGCCGACGTGGACGAGCTGGTCGCCGCGCTGCGCACGGTCGCCGCGGGCGGCTCGGTGATCGACCAGATCGTGGTCGACGCCCTCGTGGCCAACGGCACCCGGCGCCGCGACTCGCTGCTGGACCGGCTCACCCCGCGCGAGCTCCAGGTGCTCGGCATGGTCGCGCGGGGCATGACCAACGGGCTCATCGCGGACACGCTGGTCATCACCGACCGGGCCGTGGAGAAGCACATCAACTCGATCCTGACCAAGCTCGACCTGCCCGCCGACGCACCGGTCCACCGCCGGGTCGCGGCCACCCTGGTCTTCCTGAGCGAGGCCGGAGTGGGCGGCAGGGTCGCACACCGCCGATGAGGCGCCTGCTGTCCGGCTGGGACACCCTCGATCCGGCCCTGGGCCGCCTGCTGCGGATCAACCTCGCTGTGCTGAGCGCCTCGACGCTCGTGCTCGGCACGGCCTACGTGCTCGGCTTCAGGCACACGGCCGTCGAGATCGACCTGGCCGTGATGGCGCTGTCGTTCCTGCTGATGTTGGCCACCCTGCCCCTCGCCCGCCGCCACGGCGCGGTGGCAGCCCTGCTCGGGCTCACCCTCTCGGCCGCCGCCTTCGGCATCGGCGGCACCTGGGCCACGCCCAACCTCAGCCCGCTCACCGCACTGCTGATGCTGATCCCGATGCTGGTCGCGATCCCCTACGTCTCACGCCGGTGGCTCAACGCGTTGGGCGTCTTCGCGATCCTCGGCAGCGCCGGGGTCGCGGCCATCGGTGAGTGGCGCCGGAGCGAGACACTTCACGACCTGTGGTGGGTCAACGCGATCGTGATCGCCGCCTCGCTGCCGGCGGCGGTGCTGGTGGTGACCTACCTGGTGCGCGACGCCTACCGGCGCCTGAGCGAGAAGACCGACCAGCTCGCCGAGTCGCGCACCCGGATCGTGGCGGTCGCCGACGCCGCCCGACGCAGCCTCGAGCGCGACCTGCACGACGGTGCGCAGCAGCGACTGCTCGCGATGAGCGTGACGATCGAACGGGCCCGCAAGGAGCTCCAGGCCGGACGCCAGGAGGGCGCCTCCGCCCTGCTCGGCCAGCTGGCCGCCGACAACCGCGAGGTCCTGATGGAGCTGCGCGAGCTGGCCCGCGGCATCTATCCGCCGTTGCTCACCGAGCGCGGCCTGGTCGCGGCGCTGCAGTCCGCTGCGCGGCGCGCGGCCGTGCCGGTCACCCTCGACGTCGCCGACTTCGAGCGGCCCGACCAGCAGGTCGAGGCGGCGGCCTACTTCTGCATCCTCGAGGCGCTCACCAATGCGACCAAGCACTCCGGCGCCGACGAGGTGCTGATCACCGTGCGGGGACTCCCGCACCTGAGCTTCAGCGTGAGCGACACCGGTCGCGGCTTCGACCGCGTGGCGGTGACGCCCGGCGGCCTCCTCGGCATGGAGGCCCGCCTCGCCGCCGCCGGCGGCACCCTCGAGCTGATGACCGCGCCGGGGCGTGGCACCACGCTGCGGGGGACGTTTCCCGCCACTGGACGCGTAGGTTAACGATCGCTAACCTGAGGCTGTGTCCGAGCAACTGAGTCCCGCGCCGGCTGGCGCCGAAGGCCCCCCGACCATGCGCGAGCTCGTCGACGACCTGCGCGCCCGGCTAGCCCGGGTCCGCCAGGGCGGGTCGGAGCGGGCCCGCCAGAAGCACACCGACCGCGGCAAGCTCCTGGCGCGCGACCGCGTCGACCTGCTGCTCGACCCCGGCAGCCCCTTCCTGGAGCTGGCCCCACTCGCGGCCCACGGGATGTACGGCGCGGACGGCGACGACCATGCCGTCCCGTCGGCCGGCATCGTGACCGGCATCGGTCGGGTGTCCGGGCGCGCGTGCGTGGTCGTGGCCAACGACGCGACCGTCAAGGGCGGCACCTACTACCCGATGACGGTCAAGAAGCACCTGCGGGCCCAGACCGTCGCCGCGGAGAACCACCTGCCCTGCATCTACCTCGTGGACTCCGGCGGCGCGTTCCTGCCGATGCAGGACGAGGTCTTCCCCGACCGCGAGCACTTCGGCCGGATCTTCTTCAACCAGGCCAACCTCTCGGCCGCTGGGATCCCGCAGATCGCCAGCGTGATGGGCT
The DNA here is from genome assembly GCA_038259535.1 of Propionibacteriales bacterium. Taxonomy (GTDB): domain Bacteria; phylum Actinomycetota; class Actinomycetes; order Propionibacteriales; family Nocardioidaceae; genus Nocardioides. Next base: position 47,289 of record JBBSOR010000007.1, read on the forward strand.
CGTGCACGGCCGGCGGTGCCTACGTCCCGGCGATGTCGGACGAGACCGTCATCGTGCGCGACCAGGGCACGATCTTCCTCGGCGGCCCGCCGCTGGTGAAGGCCGCGACCGGGGAGGTCGTCACCGCCGAGGACCTCGGGGGCGGCGACGTGCACGCCCGCACCTCCGGCGTGGTCGACCACCTCGCCGAGGACGACGCCCACGCGCTGGCGATCGTCCGCTCGATCGTCGACACGCTGCCCGCGGCGCGCCCGGCCCGCGAACCGGCCGCGGAGGTCGAGGAGCCGCACGAGCCCCCGGAGTCGGTCTACGACGTCGTGCCCACCGACACCCGCACGCCGTACGACGTGCGCGAGGTGATCCGCCGCGTCGTCGACGGGAGCCGGTTCCACGAGTTCAAGAAGCTCTACGGCGACACCCTGGTGTGCGGCTTCGCGCGGATCTTCGGCTACGAGGTCGGCATCGTCGCCAACAACGGCATCCTCTTCAGCGAGTCGGCCCTCAAGGGTGCGCACTTCATCGAGCTGTGCAACCAGCGCAAGATCCCCCTGGTGTTCCTGCAGAACATCACCGGCTTCATGGTGGGTCGCGAGTACGAGAACAAGGGCATCGCCCGCGACGGCGCCAAGCTCGTCACTGCCGTCGCGTGCAGCGTGGTGCCCAAGTTCACCGTCGTGATCGGTGGCTCGTTCGGCGCCGGCAACTACGGCATGTGCGGACGCGCCTACGACCCGCGCTTCCTCTGGATGTGGCCCAACGCGCGGATCTCGGTGATGGGCGGCGAGCAGGCCGCGTCGGTCCTCGCGACCGTGCGGACCGACCTCGAGGACGAGGCGGCCGTCGAGGCGTTCAAGGCCCCGATCCGCGACCAGTACGAGACCCAGGGCTCGCCCTACTACGCCAGCGCGCGGCTGTGGGACGACGGGATCATCGACCCGGCAGACACCCGTCGGGTGCTCGGCATGGCCCTCGCGGCCACGTCGTACGTGCCCATCCCCGAGCCGTCCTACGGCATTTTCAGGATGTGAGTATGAAGACCCTCTTGATCGCCAACCGCGGCGAGATCGCCCTGCGGGTGATGCGCACCGCGCGTCGCCTCGGCTGGCGGACCGTCGCGATCCACACCGACCTCGACGCCGACGCACCCCACGTGCGGGCGGCCGACGCCGCCGTCCGGGTGGCGTCGTACCTCGACATCGACGCCGTCGTGGCAGCCGCGCGCGAGAGCGGTGCCGGGCACGTCCACCCCGGCTACGGATTCCTCTCCGAGCGCGCGCCGTTCGCGCGGGCGCTGGCCGAGGCCGGCATCACCCTGGTCGGGCCGAGCGCCGACGTGATGGACGAGATGGGCCGCAAGGACGCGGCCCGCGAGGTGGCCGTCGCGGCCGGCGTCCCGGTCGTGCCGAGCTATTCCCTGACCGACGACGCCACCACCTACGCCTACCCGGTCCTGGTCAAGGCCGCGGCCGGCGGCGGAGGCAAGGGCATGCGCGTCGTGCGCGACGCCGGGGACTACGCCGAGGCGTTCGCCTCCGCGCAGCGTGAGGCCCGCTCGGCCTTCGGCGACGACACGATCCTGGTCGAGAAGTACGTCGAGTCCGGCCGCCACATCGAGGTGCAGGTCATGGGCGACACCCACGGCACCGTGCTGCACTTCTTCGAGCGCGACTGCTCCACCCAGCGCCGGCACCAGAAGGTGCTGGAGGAGGCGCCCGCGCCGACCATCGACGACGACCAGCGCGCCGCGATCACGGCGTCGGCGGTCGCGCTCGCCCAGCAGTGCGGTTACACCGGCGCCGGCACCGTCGAGTTCCTGCTCGACAACTCCACCGGCGCGTTCTACTTCCTCGAGATGAACACCCGCCTCCAGGTGGAGCACCCGGTGACCGAGGAGGTGGTGCGGGTCGCGGGAGGACACGTCGACCTCGTCGAGCTGCAGCTGCTCGTCGCCACCGGTGAGCCGCTGCCGTTCGACCAGGGCGCCGTCACGCTCGAGGGCCACGCGATCGAGGCGCGGGTCTACGCCGAGGACTCCTTCCACGGCTTCCTCCCCCAGGCCGGGCGGACGTCGATCGTCAGGTGGCCTGCGAGCGACGGCATCCGCGTCGACCACGCCCTCGAGCCGGGCCAGGAGGTCAGCACCTCCTACGACCCGATGCTCGGCAAGGTCATCGCCTGGGGCACGGACCGCGAGGCCGCCCGCGCGGCCCTCGTCGGGGCCCTCGACGAGACCGCGATCCTGGGCATCACCACCAACACCGGCTTCCTGCGCGCACTGGCCGCCTCCGACGAGTTCCGTGACACCACCATCGACACGGCCTGGCTCGACGACCACGAGGTGCCCGAGCCCGACCCCGACGTGGCCCGCGTCTTCGGCGCCTGGACCGAGGTGCTCCTCGACACCAGGCCCGACTCGCGGCAGGGCGGCAGCGGCCCGTGGCTGGCCGACGGCTGGCGGATGGGCGCCGACCCGGCCCCCGACACCGTCGTCCTCGGCGACGACCTCGTCGTGGTGGACCGGCACCGCGCACGCGTGAGCCACGCCGGGCACCTGCACGACGTACGTCTCGTGTCGGCGGCCGACCACACCGTCCACCTGCTCGTCGACGGCCGCGCCGAGCACGCCGTGCTCGACGTGCAGCGCGACGTCGTCGAGGTGGTGCACCGCGGTCAGCGATGGTCATGGGTGCGACCCGACCCGTTCGGCGACCGGGGCACCGCGGCAGGTGACGGCACCCTGCTGGCGCCGATGCCCGGCACCGTCCTCGCGGTCAACGTCGTGGCCGGCCAGGAGGTGACGGAGGGTGAGACCCTGGGTGTCATGGAGGCGATGAAGATGGAGCTCGCCCTCAAGGCGCCCTTCGCCGGCACCGTGACCAGCGTCGGCGCGGGCGCCGGCGACCTGGTCAAGCTCGGCGCGACCCTCTTCGTCGTGGAGGCCGCTGATGTCTGACCTCCCGATGACCGTGCGCGCCGACGGCCTGCCCGAGCGGGTCACCATCTATGAGGTCGGTCCCCGCGACGGCCTGCAGAACGAGTCGGCGATCGTCCCGGTCGAGGTCAAGGCCGCGTTCGTCCGGCGCCTGGTGGCCGCGGGGCTCCCGATCGTCGAGGCCACCTCGTTCGTGCACCCGAGGTGGGTCCCTCAGCTCGCCGACGCCGCGGAGCTGATGGCCGAGCTCGGCGAGGCGGGCCGTCACCTCCCCGTCCTGGTGCCCAACGAACGCGGCCTCGACCGGGCCCTGGAGCTCGGTCTCGAGCACGTCGCCATCTTCGGCAGTGCGACCGAGACGTTTGCGACGAAGAACCTCAACCGCACCTTCGACGAGCAGTTCACGATGTTCGAGCCCACCGTGGCGCGCGCCCGGGAGGCCGGGATGGACGTCCGGGCCTACGTGTCGATGTGCTTCGGTGACCCGTGGGAGGGCGCCGTGCCGATCGAGCAGGTCGTCACGGCGGGCACCCGGTTGCTGGACCTGGGCGCCGGCCAGCTGAGCCTCGGCGACACCATCGGCGTCGCCACCGCCGGTCACGTCCGGGCCCTGGTGACCGCCTTCGCGGACGCCGGCGTGGGCACCGAGCGTCTGGCGATGCACTTCCACGACACCTACGGCCAGGCGCTGGCCAACACCTTCTCCGCGCTTCAGGCGGGGATCACCACCTTCGACGCCAGCGCGGGCGGCCTCGGGGGGTGCCCCTACGCCAGGTCGGCCACCGGCAACCTCGCCACCGAGGACCTGGTGTGGATGCTGACCGGGCTCGGGATCGAGCACGGTGTGGACCTCGACGCGGTCGTCGCGACCAGCGTCTGGATGGCTGGCGAGCTCGGCCGCCCGAGCCCGAGCGCCGTCGTACGGGCGATGGGTGGAGGACTGGCACAATCGCCCCCATGAGCCGCGTCGTCCACCTCCACATCGGCGCACCCAAGACCGGGACGACCTATCTGCAGGACCGGTTGATGCTCAACGCCACGACGCTCGCGCGCCAGGGCGTGGTGATCCCCTCGCAGAACCGGTTCGTCGACACCGACGTCTTCCACTTCCGGGCCGCGCTCGACCTGCTCGACCAGGACTGGGGCGGTTCGACCGGGCACGCCCGCGGTGCCTGGGAGACGATGGTCAAGCGCGTGCGCCGCGCCGAGGGCAACGTCGTGATCAGCCACGAGATCCTGGCCGGCGCCAAGCCCGACAAGATCGCGAAGGCGATGAACGACCTCGCCGGCAGCGAGATCCACGTCGTCTACTCCGCGCGAGACCTCGGCCGCCAGCTGCCCGCGGCGTGGCAGGAGTCGATCAAGCAGGGTCGCAAGTGGCCGTTCAAGCGTTTCCTCACCAAGGTCGAGCGCGGTCAGACCTGGTTCTTCAACGCCATGGACCTGCCGCGGGTGCTCTCGCAGTGGGGCGCCAAGCTGCCGCCCGAGCGCATCCACGTCGTCACCGTGCCCCACGACCGCGGACCCAACGGCGACGAGCTGTGGCTGCGCTTCTGCCGTGCCTTCGGCATCGACCCGACGTGGGCACCGCTCGACTCCGAGCGCGACAACCGTTCGCTCGGCATCGCCGAGACGTCGCTGCTGCGCAAGCTCAACCGGCGCCTCGAGCTGGGCGTGTGGCGCGAGCCCGCCTACGACAACCTCGTGCGCGAGATGCTCGCGCAGGAGGTGCTCATCACCCGCAAGGCCGTGCCGGTGCGGCTGCCCCCGGACCGCTACGACTTCGCCGAGGAGCGCGCCGACCTCTGGATCGACTGGATCAAGGGCAGCGGCGTCGACGTCGTCGGCGACGTGGAGGACCTGCGTCCGCGCCGTCCCGCCGAGGGTGAGGACTGGCGCAACCCCGACCGGGTGCGCGCCAAGCTGGAGCTCGGGGCCGCCCTCGACGCGTTGACGGTCATGACGCAGGAGGCGGCCAGCCGCGCCTCCTCCGACTCGGTCGGGGACCGGCTGCGCGACACCGCCCGTCGGCTGCGCGACCGTTGACCGGCCCACGCGTCCACTCGTGGATCGCGCACCTGCGCGACGGGGGCACGACCCCGTGGCTGGCGTGGTCCGACCGGGGTGCCGCGGTCCCCGTCCCCGTGCCCGTGCCCGTCCCGGGCGCCCAGCAGCTCGAGCTGCTGCGCCGGATCAACCTCGCGCGCGGGTCGGGTGCGACCCGCGGCGATGACCACGGCGATGACCACGGCGCACGCACTCGACTGGCAGAGCGGGTGCTGGCGGCGCCGGCGGCCGGCCGCGGCAAGGCCGACCTGCCGCTCGTCGGGCACTCCGCCTCGGGGTTCGGCCCCCGACCGGTGGACCCGTCGAGCGTCAGCGCCCGCGAGCTGTTGCGGGTGGCCTCCGTCCTGGTCGCCGACGACCTCGTCGGACTCGGCGCCGACCCGGTCCACCCGACGTGGCCGCGACCGTGGCGGCGGCGGTTCCGGTTGGTCGGCGACCCCGTCCTGGTCGGCGCCCTCCGGGAGGACCTTCTCGCGCGGGGCCGGCCCGAGGGCGGCCCCCGCCCCTTCGTGGTGGCCGTCGGCGCGCCGCTCGACGACCTGCTCGCGCGCACCTGGACCCAGCGCTGCTTCGAGACGGGCACCAAGCCGTGGGCGGAGTGGCTGCGGTTCTGGCGTGAGCGCGACCAGCTGCCCGCGCGGGCCGACCTGCTCGCCTCCGTGCGCCGGTGGCAGCCCCGCCGACCCTTCGCCCGGATCGTCACCGACCTCGACCGCCTGCCGCGCCAGGTCGGCGTACGACGGCTGCCGGAGGTGCGGGTGCCAGGCGCCGACCAGGCCGAGCTGGCCCGCCGGGTGGCGGCGGTCGTCGGCCTCCGGGTCCCGGCCGAGCAGCGGCCCGCGCTGATGCGCACGCTGCAGCGACGGATCCCCGACACCGGCGCGGCGCCCATCGACGTGCCGGAGCGGGAGCGGGAGTGGGTCTCCGCCACGGCGGAGCGGATGTCCCGAAGCCTGTCCCGCGCTGGCTACTCTGTCGTCGGCGACCTCGCCGATCTCGCGCCACGCGCCACGTCCGCCGGCGGCGGACCCGGTGGTGCCGACGACCAGCAGGTGCTGGACCTGGCGATCCGGATGGTCGTCGACCCGAGCTGGCGGAGCCGGCGACCGAGCAGGGGGGAGGTGGGGCAGTGAGCAAGCGAGTGCTGCTGCACGTCGGGTGCCCCAAGACCGGCACCTCCTACCTCCAGGACGTCCTCTTCCGCAACCAGACGGTCCTGCGCGAGCACGACATCCTCTACCCGGCCGACCGCTTCGACGCCCACTTCCTGGCGGCCCTCGACCTGATGACGCTCCCGTGGGGCGGACTGGAGACCGAGGCCGTCGGCGCGTGGGACCGGCTGGCCGCGCAGGTGCGTGACTGGCACGGCACCGCGATCATCAGCCACGAGATCTTCGCCCGCGCCACGCCGACCCAGGTCGAGCGGGCCCTCGCCTCCCTCGGCGACGCCGAGGTCCACCTCGTGCTGTCGGTGCGCGACCTGGTCCGCCAGATCCCGGCCGAGTGGCAGGAGAACGTCAAGCACCGCAGCCACATCACCTATGCGACGTTCCTGCGCACGGTCCGCGACCCTGCGCGCGAGTCAAAGATCGGCTCGTGGTTCTGGGCGGTGCAGGAGGTCCCCGACATCCTCGAGCGCTGGGGCGCCTCCCTGCCGGCCGACCGCGTCCACCTCGTCACGGTGCCGCCGTCCGGCTCCGACCGTGGCGAGCTGTGGCACCGCTTCTCGCGCACGTTCGGCCTCGACGACCTGCCTCTCGACCTCACCGCGGAGCGGGAGAACCCGTCCCTCGGTGTGCCCGAGACCTCCCTGCTGCGCTCCATCAACCAGCGGGTCACCTCGATCCTCACCCCGCCCGACTACCGACCGCTGGTGCGCGAGCTGCTCGCCCACCAGACGTTGTCGCGCGGGGTCGCCTCGGCGCGGCTCGGGCTCGCTCCGGACGACCACGCCTGGGCCCAGGACCTGTCCCGCAGCTGGGTGGCCACGCTCGCCGGGCGCGGCTACGACGTGGCCGGCTCGCTCGAGGACCTGCTCGGTCCCGACGCCGGCACCTTCGCCGACCCCGACACGGCGACCGCCGACGAGCTGTTGGCGCCGGCCCTCGACGCGATCGGCGCCCTGCTCGTGGAGGCTGCCCGGCTCCGTGCCGTGGAGGAGCGGCTCCACGGCGAGCTCCGGGAGGCGCACGAGGAGTCCGACCGCGCCCGGCTGACGGCGTCGTACCGGATCCGCCGCAAGGTGGTCACCGGCCTGGAGGACAGCGCCGCCGGACGCGGGATGCTCGACGCCTACCGGCGCCTGCGCGGTCGCGGCTCGCGCTCCTAGTCCCCGGTGCGACCCCCGGGTCGAGGCGGCACGGCGAGATACCGGGGTACTGTCGAGACAGTTGCCGGCTCATCCTCGATCCGGCAGCAGGCTGCAGCGTCTCGTACGAGCGCCTCTCTGTGTGCCTCACTCCCTGTGCACGCGAAAGGGCCTCATGCCCGCTGCCACCGACTTCGCCCAGTCGATCGCCGAGGCCGCCCGGACCCTCAACAAGCCTCGCAGCCTCGACGAGACCCTGCAGACCATCGTCGAGGTCGCGTGCAACTCCGTGCCGGGTTTCGACCATGTCGGCATCGCGACGCTCGAGAAGCAGGGCGAGGCCGAGACGAGGGCCTTCATCGGTGACCTCGTCCTCCCCCTCGACGCGGCGCAGTTCGCGTTGCGTGAGGGCCCGGGCTCGGCTGCGCTGCAGGGCAGCGAGTCGGTGTGCGTGTCGAGCATGCGCAGCGAGCAACGCTGGCCGCGCTACGTCCCCCAGGCCCGCGAGGCCGGCGTGCGCTCCCAGCTGGCCGTCAAGCTCTACCTCGACCGGGACACCCTGGGTGGTCTCAACTTCTACTCCACGCTCCACGAGGAGGTGAGCGACGAGGCCCGCGCACTCGCGCGGCTGTTCGCCACCCACGCGGCCATCGCCCTGGGCCACGCCCAGGAGCGCGAGACCTTCACCGAGGGGCTGCAGACCCGCCGAGCCATCGGGCAGGCCATCGGCATCCTCATGGAGCGCTACGAGATGAACGAGGACCGCGCCTTCGCCTTCCTCGTCCGCGCCTCGTCGCACGCCAACATCAAGCTGCGTGCGGTCGCCCAGGAGCTGGTCGCGGAGGCCAACCGGAGGTAACCGGACGGTGGGTCCGGAATCGGGTAGCGGACGGAGGGGTGAGGTTGGGATGCTCTGCGGCGTGACCCAGAGCCCGTGGCCCGTCCGCACCGGCGACCTGCTCCTGCGGGACGCGGTCGATGCCGACCTCGAGGCACTGCTGGCCTTCCGCAACGACCCGGCGGCCAACCGTTTCATGGTGCGCACCCACGTCGATCCCGAGGTGCTGCGACGTGAGTGGCTGGCGGTGAGGGGGTCGGCGACGGACTTCTCGTGCGTCGTCGAGCGGGGCGAGAAGGTGGTGGCGATGGGCTTCCTCGACGTCGTGGACGGTCCGGGCCAACCGGGAGCACCCACGGCCACCGACGCATTGATCGGCTACCTCGTCGATCCCCGGTTCGTCGGGCTGGGCATCGGGACCGCCACCGCGCGTGAGCTCCTGCGGGCCGCCTTCGACAGGCTCGGGCTGCGGCGGGTCACCGCGGCGGCGTACGCCGACAACCCCGCGTCGGTCCGCATCCTCGAGCGCGCGGGCCTGCGCCGCGAGCGGCTCTCGCGCCGGGCGCTGTGGCACGCGGAGCTCGGCTGGCTGGACGAGGTGGGCTACGGACTCCTCGACGACGAGTGGGCGGCGATCCGGGACCGGTGACGCGGCCGGCCGCGGGGGACCGCCCGCCATCCCGCCCACGTCGCCAACTCACGAGTTGGTCCGCCAACTGGTGGGTTGGTGGGTTGGGGGTCCGGATCGCGCCCCGGCAGCTCCCCAAGTCGCCAACCGGTGAGTTGGTGGGTTGGGGGTCCGGATCGCCCCCGGCAGCTCCCCACGTCGCCAACTGGTGAGTTGGTCCGCCAACTGGTGAGTTGGCAGGCCGCACCGGCAGTCGCGCCGAGCAGAAGGCTCAGCGCCGGCGCGGCAACAGCTCTCGGTCGGCGTAGCGACCGATCTTCCAGGTCGCGAATCCGTCGGCGCCCATGCCGACGATCCCGCCGACGACCGGCACCCGGCGCCCGACCGTCGTCGCGAGGCGCTTGCCGGCGACGCGGGTGATGATGTCAGTGGCGACGACCGCGGAGATCATGCCGTCGAGCGTCGGGTCGTGCGCGGGCGCGGTGGCGAGCGCCATCGGCGTGCTGGGGAGCTTCTTCTTCTTGACCAGGTCGTTGACCTGGTCCTCGCCCAGCAGCAGGGCGAGGATCGCGTTGCGCACACGCGGGTCGGTCAGGTCGTGGCCGCGCAGGTGTGCGATGCCGGCGACCATCCGGCACTGGATGACCGCGAGGCCCGTGACGTTCGCGGGCAGGGTGATCGCCATCGTCACGAGGCCGCCGACGTTGGTGGCGAAGCCCTGCGCGCCGGCGATGCGGACGTTGTTCTCGATGACCTCGTGGATCGCGCGCTCGACGTTGCCCCGCTGCTCGGCCAGCTGCTTGTCAGCAGCGGTCGACGCCGGCGCGAGCGGTCCGATGCCGTCGATGGCGCGGTTGAGGGCCTCACGCACGAAGCCCGTGGTGAGCCCCGGCGCGAGCTCCTGGATCCTCGGTGCGAGCTGTCGCCCGACGGTGTGCTTCAAGCCCATGCCCCGATCGTACGGTCACTCGCTAGCGTGAGGGGGTGCCGATCGCTCCCGCCCCGACGCCGTGGGGCTTCCCGCACCACGCGACCTGGGATCCCGAGGACGACCTGGTGGCCCTCGGCGCCGACCTGGAGCCGGGCACGCTGATCACCGCCTATGCCAGCGGTCTCTTCCCGATGCCGGTCACGATGGACGGTGACGACCACCTCGGCTGGTTCTCTCCGGTCGAGCGCGGCGTGCTCCCCCTGGACGCGATGCGCGTCTCCCGGTCCCTGCGCCGCTCGGTCCGTGACTACGAGATCCGCATCGACTCCGCCTTCGAGGAGGTGGTGGCGCAGTGCGGCAGTCCCGATCGGCCCGATGGGTGGATCACGGGCGAGTTCGCCCGCGCCTACGGTCGCCTGCACCGGCTCGGCTGGGCACACTCGGTCGAGGCGTGGCGCGACGGTCGGCTGGCGGGCGGGCTCTACGGCGTGAGCATCGGCGGCCTCTTCGCCGGTGAGTCGATGTTCCACCGCGAGCGCGATGCGTCCAAGGTCGCGCTCCTCGCCCTGGTGGACCTGCTCGACGACGACCACGCCGACCGCCGGGTGCTCGACGTGCAGTGGCAGACCTCGCACCTGGCCTCGCTGGGCGTCGTACGACGTCCGCGCGCCGAATACCTCGAGTCGCTCGAGCAGGCCCTCGGCATCCCGCTGCCGCCCGTGTTGGATGTGGACGATTAGCGCCGATCACGCAAGGGTGGGCGCCCACGTGGTGACGCGTCCGCGTCCCGACAAAGGGGAGAACATGTTCATCCGGACCCGCCTGTCGATGACGGGCATGGTGCTGCTGGTCGGCGCCGTCACGACGGCGTGCGGCGGCAGCGGAGCAGGGGGAGGCGGCGCCCCCACCGACGCGAGCGAGAAGGACTTCTGCCAGACGCAGACGAGCCTCTTCGAGGACCTGCTGCCCGACGACCTCACCGATCCCGAGGTCCCCACCGACGAGGAGATGGCCCGGGCCGTGCAGGACTGGGGCACCAAGCTCGAGGAGGTCGGCACCCCCGACGGCATCCCGGCCAACGCGCGCAAGGGCTTCGAGGCGATCGTCGCGGAGGCGGGCGACATCGACGCCTCGGACTTCTCCATCGACAGCCTCGAGCAGCTGGAGCAGGGCGGCGCGGACGCCTCCGCCGAGGAGAAGGCGCAGGCACAGGCCTTCTCGGACTACCTCACCGAGACGTGCGGCGACCCGATGGACGACCTCGAGCTGCCGCAGCTGCCCGGCTCCACCGAGTGACCTGTGCAACCGCGATCGGGCGAGTAGCATCGGTCGCACCGGACTACGGGAGGTGAGGGCGGCATGGTGATCACTCGCGAGGGCAGGATCTGTTCGTTCTGCGGCACGGCAGGCGGACCCGGCACCGACGCGCCCCTCATCGGCGGCCTCGGTGCCCAGATCTGCCAGGTGTGCATCGACGACTTCCACGCGCTCGTCCATGACGAGGAGCTCCGCGCTGCCGCCCGTGGCACCATGCCGTGGGACCGGATGAGCGACGCGGAGGTGCTGGCCACCCTCCCGCAGATCATGGCGTCGGCTGAGCAGAACGCCGCGTTCGCGCAGGAGTGGGTCGACCTGCTGCGTGCCCGACGTGTGTCGTGGGCCGAGATCGGCCGCGTTCTCGGCGTGTCGCGTCAGGCCGCGTGGGAGCGGTTCGCCAGGAAATCGGGAGACAAGAGCGCGACCGCGTGAGACGATCGACCGCGTCAAGGTAGTCTTGACAGACCGGGCGTCGGTCGGGCTTCACGGGGGTGAGTCCGACCGACGCCCGTGTGTCATTTCAGCAGGCGTGACATCCGTCGGTCGGCAAGCGGCTTCCCGCCGGTCTGGCAGGTCGCGCAATATTGCAGGCTCGAATCGGCGAACGACACCTCGCGCACGAGATCGCCACACACGGGGCACGCCTGGCCGGTCCGGCCGTGGACCGCGAGGTTGCTCTTCTTCTCACCCTTGAGCTGGCTCGCCGCGAGGCCGCTTGCGCGCTGCACCGCGTCGCCCAGCGTGCCGCGGACGGCGTCGTACAGCGTCTGCAGCTCGGTCTCGTCGAGGCTGCTGGCGGGCTTGAACGGCGACATCCTCGCCGCGTGCAGGATCTCGTCGCTGTAGGCGTTGCCGATGCCGGCGACGATCGACTGCATCCGCAGCACGCCCTTGATCTGCTTGCGACCCTCCGCCTCCAGGATGGCCCGGAGCGCCTCGATCGTGAACGCGTCGGCAAGCGGGTCGGGCCCGAGGCGGGCGACCCCCGGGACGTCGGCGGGGTCGCGCACGACGTAGATCGCGAGGCTCTTCTTGGTGCCGGCCTCGGTGATGTCCAGGCCGGGCTGGGTCTCGAGGTCGGGGTCGTCGATGACGATGCGGGCCGCCAGCGGGTTCTTGCTGTTGGGCCGCGCGGGCAGGGCGGGCACCTCGTCGCGCCAGCGGATCCAGCCGGCGCGCGCGAGGTGGATGACGACGTGCACGCCGCTCGCGTCGATGTCGAGGAACTTGCCGTGCCTCGTGACGTCGTCGACGAGCGTCCCGTGCAGGGCCTGCAGTGGCGGGTCGAAGGTCTTGAGGGCGCTGAAGGCGGCGAGGTCGATCCGGCTGATGGCCTTGCCGACCAGTCGCCCGCGCAGGTCCTGGACGAGGGCTTCGACCTCCGGCAGCTCGGGCACGGACCGAGTCTAGGCGCGCATGCGGCTTGGCATCGCGTGTGGGCCGAGTCACAATGGGACATGGCCCAGCACCACCTTCCTCGCACCGGGGCGGTCTTCCTCGACCCCCGCGGTGACGAGCGCTCGCTCCGGGTCACCTGGCACCAGGAGTCGCAGCTGGTGGTGCTGTCGCTGTGGCGCGACAACGTCTGCGCCGGCACCTTCCGACTCTCCGCCGACGAGGTGCCCGACCTGATCGCCCTGCTCCGCCGGGGTCTCGACCAGGCGCACGACGCCGCGCGCGAGCGGGTCGAGCGGGTGGGCTGACGGGCCGAGAGGGCTGGCGGGAACCACCGGCTACCCGGTGACCCGTGAGGTTCCTGCCCGATGCAACGGTCGAGAACCCGACGAACCACCGGGTACCCGGTGATCGCGGCTCGCCAACTATCCGACATTCTAGGATCCCACCTAGATAGCCGGATACCGTGTGATCGTGGACCCGATTCGCAATCCCTACGCCCCGGGCGCGGGCCAGCGCCCGCCCGAGCTCGCCGGCCGGGACGAGCAGCTCGCCACTTTCGGAGTCGTCCTCGAGCGGGTCGCCAAGGGTCGCCCCGAGCGCAGCCTGGTGCTGACCGGGTTGCGGGGCGTCGGCAAGACGGTGCTGCTCAACGCGTTGCGCGGAGCCGCGGTGCGCAAGGGCTGGGGCACCGGCAAGCTCGAGGCCCGACCGGGCCAGGGCCTGCGACGTCCGCTGAGCAGCGCCCTGCACCAGGCCGTCCGCGAGCTCGGCCACGGCGACGAGGAGTCGGTCGACCACGTGCTCGGGGTGATCAAGTCCTTCGCCCACCGCGACGCGGGTGCCGCCGCGAAGCTCAAGGACCAGTGGAGCCCCGGCATCGACGCGCCGGCCGTGCGCGGTCGCGCCGACTCCGGCGACATCGAGATCGACCTCGTCGAGCTCTTCACCGACCTCGGCGGGCTCGCCGCCGACGTCGGCAAGGGCATCGGGGTCTTCATCGACGAGATGCAGGACCTCGGCGCCGACGACATCTCCGCGCTGTGCGCCGCCTGCCACGAGCTCAGCCAGTCCGGTCTTCCGGTGATCGTCGTCGGTGCCGGACTGCCGCACCTGCCCGCGGTGCTGAGCGCCAGCAAGTCCTACAGCGAGCGCCTCTTCCGCTACCAGCGCATCGACCGGCTCGCTCGTGACGCCGCCGACCGGGCGCTCGAGGCACCTGCCGCGGGCGAGGACGCGGCGTTCGAGCCCGCCGCCCTCGCCGCGATGTACGACGCCACCGGCGGCTACCCCTACTTCATCCAGGCCTACGGCAAGGCCGTGTGGGACCTCGCGCCCCGCTCTCCGATCACGGCGGCCGACGTCGCGGTGGCCGCGCCCGAGGCCGAGTCCGAGCTCGCGGTCGGCTTCTTCGGCTCCCGCTATGAGCGTGCGACGCCGGGGGAGCGCGACTACCTCATGGCGATGGCCGAGGTCGCCGCCGCGCGGCCGCAGTCGGGAGGGGACGTCGAGGGCGACGCCGTGCTCAGCGCCGACGTCGCGGCGCGGCTGGCCAAGAAGCCGCAGTCGCTCTCACCGGCGCGCGACTCGCTGCTCAAGAAGGGCCTGGTCTACTCCGGTGAGCGCGGCCGGATCGCCTTCACCGTGCCGCACTTCGGTCGTTACCTGCGCGAGCGCGGCTGAGACCCGACCGGGCCGCGCCGCCCCGGGGGTGCGGCGGCGTACGGCACGCGGGGTGGCGGTGTCTGAGGGGCATTTCGGAGCGCGGGAATACCCCTCACGCACCGCTCCGGGGGCGCGGGAGAGGCGAGAGGCAGGCGGCCGAGTATGCCTGCGGGGCCCCTAGGCGGGCGGCGTGCGGAAGGAGCGCGGGAGCTCCTCGAGCAGCCGAAGCCAGAGCTCGCTCGCGGTCGGGTACGACGCGACCGCGTGGCGCAGCACGTGGACCGGGACGTCGCCGACGATGGCGACCGTCGCGGCGTGGACCAGCTCTCCCGCCTCGGGTCCCACGAAGGTCGCGCCGAGCAGCAGGTGTGACCCGGCGTCCACGACGAGCTGGGACTCGCCTGCGACGTGGTCGCGCAGCAGGGCGGTGCCGGCGGCGGACGCGGTCGGCACGCGGGTCACGACGACGTCGTGCCCGCCCGCGCGCGCCTCGGCCTCGGTCATCCCGACGCTGGCCACCTCGGGGTCGCTGAAGACGACCTGCGGCACGGGTGCCTCGCGGTCGGGCTCCCACGCGACCTCACCGGCGGCGGATGCGGCGATGCGCGCCCCCACGACCCGGGCCTGGTGCTTGCCCCAGTGGGTCAGCGGTGGGCCACCGCTGGCGTCGCCGACCGCGTGCAACCACTCCGGCAGGCGTCCGCCGGTGACGTCCTCGCGGGTCAGCCCGACGGAGCCGAGACCGAGGTCGTCGAGCCGCGGAGCGCGCCCGACGGAGAGCAGCAGCTCGTCGGCCTCTATCTCGCCTGCAGTGGTGGTGAGCCGGACGACCCCGCCGTGGAGGCGTCCGAGCCCGGTCGCGGCGGGCGCTTCGCGGCGTACGGCGCTGACCTCGGTGCCCAGGTGGACCGTCACGCTGCGCTCGCGCAGCCCAGCCAGGACGGCCTCGCCGGCGAAGGGCTCGGTGCGACCGAGCAGGCGCTGGTCGCGGACCACGAGCGTGACCCGGGAGCCGCGGGCGCTCATCCAGATCGCGGCCTCGCAGGCGACCACCCCGCCGCCCACGATCAGCAACCGCTCCGGCACCTCGACGACGCCTGTCGCATCGCGGGAGTCCCAGGCGACGGCGTCGGCGTAGAGGTCCGGGACGTTGGCCTCGCTGCCGGTCGCGATCACGACCGCGTGGCGAGCGCGCACGGTCAGCTCGCCCTCGGTGGAGGTGAGGTGGACCGTCCGCTCCCCGCTCAGGCGCGCCTCACCCCGCAGCACTGCGATGCCGGCCCCGTCGGCCCACGACTCCTGGCCGCTGTCGTCATAGTCGGAGACCCAGTAGTCGCGGCGCTCGAGCAGTGCCTTCGGCGCCACGTGAGCGGTCGACACCCCGGTGAGGTCGGCACTCAGGTCGGCCACCGCGATCGGGCGCAGCAGCGCCTTGCTCGGCATGCAGGCGTAGTAGCTGCACTCGCCGCCCAGCAGCTCGCGCTCGATGATCACCGACGTCATCGCGGTGCCCTCGACGGCGTACTGCGCAGCGTTCTCCCCTGCGGGCCCACCGCCGATGACCACCACGTCGTACTCGAGTGTCTCCATGTGATGGACGATACGTGCCTGGCGTCGACTGGCAATCCCCTTGCCGCTTCGTCTAGCCTCGGTCGGGAGGGGAGTACCCCACCCAACATCCGTCGGTCAGTACGGCGCCTCGACAGGCGCCCCGGCGGTGACCGTCGCTCGTCGGCGGTGGGGGAGACCTCAGGAGCTTGATCCTGAGGAGACCCATGTCGTCCATCGCCTCACCCACCCTGTGGTTCATCACCCTCGCCGTGGTGATCGCCCTGCTGGTCGTCGACTTCATCGCGACCCGCCGTCCCCACGAGGTCTCGATGAGGGAGGCGCTGGGCTGGTCGGCCTTCTACGTCGCGCTGCCGTTGTCCTTCGGCCTCTACGTCTGGTCGGCCCACGGCGGTGACCGCGGGTTGGAGTACTACACCGGCTACCTGGTGGAGAAGACGTTGAGCGTCGACAACCTCTTCGTCTTCATGCTCCTGCTGGCCGCGTTCGCGGTGCCGGAGGTGCTCAAGCAGCGGGTGCTGCTCTACGGCATCGTCGGCGCGCTGGTCCTGCGGGGCATCTTCATCGCCCTCGGCGCGGCGGCGCTGTCCCGGTTCGACTGGGTGTTCCTGATCTTCGGCGCCGTCCTGCTGCTCACCGGCCTCAAGCTCCTGCGCGACGCGGTCCGCGGCACGGAGCACGAGGTCGACGTCGCCGAGCTGCGCGCGGTCAAGGTGGCGCGGCGCTTCATGCCCGTGAGCGAGGAGTACGAAGGCACCCGGCTGACCGTGGTGAAGGACGGCGCGCGGGCACTGACCCCCTTCGCCCTCGTGACGATCGCCGTGCTCGCCACCGACATCGTCTTCGCCGTCGACTCCGTGCCCGCGGTCTACGGCATCACCGGAGACCCCTACCTCGTCTTCGTCACCAACGCCTTCGCCCTGCTCGGACTGCGCGCGCTCTACTTCGTCCTCGAGGGTGCGCTCAGCGCGCTGGTCCACCTCGGCTACGGCCTCGCGGCGATCCTGGGCTTCATCGGCGCCAAGCTGGTGCTGCACTGGGCGCACCTCGTGTGGCCCTCGGTCCCGGAGGTGCCGACCCTGGCCTCGCTGGTCGTGATCGTCGCCATCCTGGGCCTCACGGTGTGCACCAGCCTGATCGCCTCCTCGCGGACCGGGCCAGCCGCGGAGGACGAGCCGATCGGCGCGCCCGGGCACCTGGACTAGACCACGGGGCCGTCACGGCCGCTCGGGCGGCCCGCTTCGGGAACGACGCCGCCACGCGTCGGTAACAGCCGGCCGCGCGGGCAGCGGAGTCCGTAGGGTCAATACCAGATCAAAACGCGGATTCCCCGACGCAACGCCGCGGAATCACTCGCTCAAAGGGAGGAGAAGGTCATGTTTCAGCAGATCCACGCCCTACCGCACGATGTGCTGTCCTATGGCCACGTCCTGCCGAGACGTCCGGTGAACCGGACGATGAGCCGCAAGACCTGCGGTGGTGTTGTCCCGGACCGCGACGTGCCGCTCTTCGCCCACCTGCGCTCGACCCAGGGGCTGCCGCTGGGCGACGGACGGTGGTGGCCCGGACGCCACGCGCATCGCGACCTCGACCTCGCCATGGCCGAGGTGGCCGAGGTGGGTGCCACCGTCACGGTGGGCCGGCACGCCCTGGCGACCAGCGAGGTGTCACCCACCACGCGAGTGACCGGCTCGCCGTCGGTGGAGCTGCTCGAGCGGACCCTCGCCGCGCTCCGCTCCTGGGACAGCAGCGTGGGCGACGACCCGGCCAGGTCGGTCGGGCGCCACGAGCTCGCCCTGAGCTCGCCCTGAGCGCGTCGGTCGCAGCCGACGCCGGGGACCCGCTCAGTCCACGGTGAGCATGGTCGCGCCGAGGCCGATCATCATCGTGCCGCCTGTGGCGCTGAGCGCGTCGAGGCGCGTGGGGCGCGTCGCGAACCAGGTGCGGGCCGCGCCCGCGGCCAGCGCCCAGATGCTGTCGGAGGCCACGGCCAGCAGTCCGAACACCAGTCCGAGCGCGACCGTCTGCAGGGCCACGGGTCCGGTCGGGTCGGCGAACTGCGGGAGGAAGGCCACGAAGAAGACGATCGTCTTGGGGTTGGTCGCCCCGACGGTGAAGCCGATCCGCACGGGGTGGCCGCGCCGGACCGGGCCCGTGGCGGCCATCGCCCGCCGTGCGTCGCTGCGGTGCCGGATCGCCTGCACGCCCAGCCAGATGACGTAGCCCGCGCCGATCATCTTGATCGCCGTGTACGCCGTGGCGCTGGCCGCGACGAGCGCACCGAGGCCGACGGCGACCAGGCTCACCTGGGCGAGCAGGCCGACGGCGTTTCCGACGACCGAGAGCAGCGCCTCGCGGCGCCCCACGGTGAGGGCGCGACCGATGGTGAACAGCAGGCTCGGGCCCGGCACCTGGATGAAGAGGATCGACGCGACGAGGAACGCGATCCACTGGCTCGACGACGGCATGGCTCCAGTGTGGGGCCACACCGCCGTCGGTGTCAGGTCGGTTCCGAGGGGTGGTGTCCGGAGGGTCAGCAGCCGCAGGAGTAGTAGGTGATGTCCCAGTGGTTGCTCTCGCGGGCGTAGACGTTGCCCGACGGCGCCGTGTAGAGCGCCGCACCGTCACTGCGCGTGCCGGAGTAGGAGTAGTGGCTGGTGATGTAGCCGGACACGCAGGTCGTCGGGCTGACGTCGACCTTGTAGCCGTTCCAGTGGCTGTAGGTGCCCGACGCGTGGCCGGTCTCGGTGCCGCCGGTGATCGTGATCGCGCAGCCGCTGATGGACCTGAAGGTCTTGATGCCGCTCACGGTGTCCTGGTTGATCTGGTCGTAGGACGTGCAGGTCGCGACGTTGCGGTTGGTGCAGCCGCCGCTGGAGACACGGGTGATGCCCGAGGCCGAGAGCTGGCCGGCCGCCTGGGCGTCCGTGAGCCTGGTGACCGCGTGGGACGGGCTGGCGAGGCCGACGATCGCGACGAACGAGGCGATGACGGCGAGGAGGGTCCTGCTGATCGTGCTGGGCATAGACATGACTCCGATGTCGTGGCGAGACCCCCGATGGGCTCGCCGCTCCCTCCACCCGACCCGATCCGCCGCCCGTGGTCAACTCCGCGAATCTCGTGGCACCCTCGGCCGCGCCCCAGGAGGCGCACTGGTCGCCGGCCTTCCTCGCCGGGCGCTGACGGGGCAGGCTGGACCCATGACCAGTGGCAGTCGAGAAGGCATCGATCCAGAGGCGGCACCGTCCGGTGCCGGCTGCGTGGAGTGCGAGGAGTCCGGCGGCTGGTGGGTCCACCTGCGCCGGTGCGCGCAGTGCGGGCACGTCGGCTGCTGCGACTCCAGCCCGTCGCAGCACGCGACCGCCCACCACGAGGCCACCGGGCACCCGGTGATGCAGAGCTTCGAGCCGGGCGAGGACTGGTTCTGGGACTTCGTCCGGTCCGTGGGAGTGGTCGGACCGCGGCTGGCCGATCCGCAGGCACGTCCCGACGACCAACCGGTCCCGGGACCCGCCGGGCGGGTGCCGGCGGACTGGCAGGACCACCTCCACTGACGTCCGCGGGTCAGCTCGAGCGGGCCCACTGCGGCAGGCGGTGCACCACGGCGTACGTCGCGAGCGACACCGCAGCGGCGAGGAAGGTCCCCCAGGCCAGGTCGACCGGCACCAGCGCGGCCGGGAAGTCACGCAGCACGGCGAGGCTGGTCAGGTCCCACGTGGCGTAGGTGACGAAGCCGAAGAAGGCACCGGCGCCCCCGGCCCGTCTCCACGACCCCGTGGCCACGGCGGGGTGGATCACGAAGAACAGCAACCCCGCGACGAAGATCGCGTAGAAGATCAACGCCGCACCGACGTTGGGCGAGGGCGCGAGCAGGTCTCCGAGGTGGCGTGCGTAGGTGTCCTCGGCGACCGTGCCGAGCCAGACCAGGTCGAGCACGCAGAAGACGACGGCGGCGATGAGGTACTGCGTGACCCACGACATGGCGCCAGCATGGCAGCCGGGCTCACCGGGCCGACCCGACATCCGTGCCATGCTCATCCCATGCGTCGTGCACCGCGCATCCGCCGCGCCCGTGAACCCCGCCACCGACCCCAGGTGGTGGCCCATCGCGGCAGCAGCCACGACACCCCCGAGCACACCCTCGCCGCCTATGTGAAGGCGCTCGACGAGGGGGCCGAGGCGCTCGAGTGCGACGTCCGGCTCACCGCCGACGGGCACCTGGTCTGCGTGCACGACCGCAACCTGCGCCGTACGGCGGCGTCCACGGGCCTCGTCTCGACGATGAACCTCGCCGAGCTCGACGAGCTCGACTTCGCCTCGTGGAAGAGCCCCTGGGCCGAGCTGGACGACGAGGCGCCCGAGCGTGACCCCGAGATCGGCAAGGTGCTCACGCTCCGCAAGCTGCTGGAGATGGTCGCCGACTACGACCGGCACGTGGAGCTGGCCATCGAGACCAAGCACCCCACGCGCTACGGCGGGCTGGTGGAGCGTCGGCTCGTCGAGACCCTGGGCGACTTCGGCTGGGACCGCGCCGACTCGCCGGCACGGATCATGAGCTTCTCGCTCAACGCCATGAACCGGGTGCGCAAGCTCGCGCCCGACCTCGACGTGGTGATGCTCGTGGAGAAGGCGCACCACTGGCCGGTGCTGCGCCCGGTCGTCGGCGACGACTGGATCATCGGCCCGGGCATCAAGGAGCTCCGCGAGCACCCGGGGCTCGGCAAGCACCTCGTGAAGGCGGGTCGGGAGATCCACGTGTGGACCGTCAACACCGCCGAGGACCTGCAGATCTGCCTCGACCTCGGCGTCACAGCCGTGATCAGCGACCGACCGTCCTACATGCTGGAGCTGCTCGACTCCGCGGGCTGACATCGCCCGGCACGCTGATCGGGGTTCTGAGGCAGCCGACTAGGGTGCGCGCATGGCCAAGAAGTCCCGCAACCGCCCCCAGTCCACCGAGACCGCTCCCGGCGAGGTCGGCCCCCGCCAGCCCTGCCCCTGCGGTTCGGGCAAGCGCTACAAGGCATGCCACGGTGCCGCCGGGGGTGCTGCGCCGACCTTCGTGGCCCGTCCCTTCGAGGGGATGCCCGACGAGTGCGACGTCATCGCGCTGCGCGAGCTCGTCCCGGCCGCGACCGCACCCCTGACGCTCAAGGACGGCGGGCGCACGATCCGTCTCGCCACGCTGCTCCCGGGGGCCGCGCCGGCGATGGTGCGCGAGTCCGGTGACATCTGGCTCGGCCTCCAGGTGCAGCACTCCTACGGCAACCCGGCGCGCGACCTCGGGGCCGTGCTCGAGGCGGCCCTGGCCACCGACGAGCCCGGCATCGTCGGCCTCCCGACCGCTCCCGGCGACGGGCCGAGCCTGCAGGACCTGATCACGGACACGAGCCTCGACATCACCGTCCACGAAGGCTTCGACTACTGGATCGACGACATCCCTGAGCGCGACGCCAGCATGGAGGCGGCGCTGGAGCAGGCCAACGGCGGCGTCATGCCCACCGTGCGCCTGGCCTCGGTCGACGCGGCGTACTGGACCCATGTCGGCACCAAGGAGCACCTGCGCTGGGTCATGCCCCACCCCGAGGACCGGCTCCTCGACGCGCTCGCGCGACTGCACGCCGCCGGCCAGGACTCGGTGGCGGAGGGGTCCCGCTTCGTCGGCATGTTCCGCGCCCACGGGCTGCTGGCCCCCGTGTGGGACCTGCCGCTGGGGACGGGCGCTCACGTGCTCGAGGAACCGGCCGCGCGCTTCGCCGCCGACCTCGAGAAGGCGCTGCAGGGCGGTGACCTCACCGCGGCGGAGAGGTCGGCCCGGGCGGGGCTGGCCAACCGCCAGGTGACGATCCGGTAAGGAACGGCCACATCGTCGCCACGGGCTGAACACAACCCGGGCAGAGGTTGTGCCGGCGCTCTGGCGCGGAGTAGATTCGTCTCTGCCCGGTCGTTGTTGTTTCCCCCGGCAACCACGCCCGGGCTTTCACATTTCTGCCGGCCGCACGCGCCACGCCTCGAGGTGGTCGAAGCCCTTCACCGTGACCCGGCGCAGCCGTCGCCGGCGCCAGCCCCGGTCCCGGTCCCGGTCCTGGTCCTGGTCCTGGTCCTGATCCTGCCGGAGTGGTCGACGACGAGGGCGGTCGTGTCCTGCTCGACGCGCGTGCCCTCAGTCGGCGAGCAAGGGCTCCCGGGAGATCGGGCAGCTCATGCAGCGCGGCCCGCCACGCCCCGACCCCAGCTCGGAGCCCGCGATCCGGACGACCTCGATGCCGGCGTCCTCGAGCCGGTCGTTGGTCTCGTCGTTGCGCTCGTAGGCGACGGCCACCCGGGGCGCGAGCGCCAGGGTGTTGTTGCCGTCGTCCCACTGCTCGCGCTCGGCGGTGACCGGGTCGAGGCCGGTGTCGATCTGGTGCAGGGTGTCGATCTGCATGGCCTTCGCGGCGGCGACGAGGAACGGCTCGGACTCGCTCACGCTCAGCGTGAGGTCGGACTCGTCGGAGCCCTGGTCGCCCAGCGTCACGGTGACCGCGCGGAGGGCGTTCGCCACGTTGGGATACATCACGACCTTGTCGACGTCGACCATCGTGCACACCGTGTCGAGGTGCATCGTCGCGCGCTCCTGCGCGATCGGCACGGCCAGGACGGTGTGGGCGAGGTTGGCGTGGAAGACCTGCCGGGCGAACCGCTCCACGCCCGCCGGCGTCGTACGCTCCCCGACGCCGACCGCGATCACGCCGGGGGCCAGCAGGAGGACGTCGCCGCCCTCGACGTGCTCGTTGTGCCAGCCGTGGATCTTGCGGGTCCCGGCGAAGCGGGGGTGCTCGGTGTAGATCAGCTCGGTGAGCTGGGTCTCGCGCTTGCGGGCGGGCATGGCGAGACTGGTGACCGCTACCCGGTCGCGGACCCACACGCTGGAGTCGCGGGTGAAGAGCAGGTTGGGCAGCGGGTCGATGAGGAAGTCGTGCGGGTGGAGCAGGCTGGTGACGAGCCCGTGGCCGCCCCGGACCTC